>NCEH01000166.1 GCA_002304505.1 Rhizobiales bacterium 32-66-11
TCACCGACGCCATCCGCCAGGGGGGCCTGTTCTCGGTGGATGTCGACATCGTCCCCACCAAGATCGGCGAGGCCGCCCACGTCATCCTTCCCGCCGCGACGTCCGGCGAGATGAACCTCACCTCCATGAACGGCGAGCGGCGCATGCGCCTCACCGAGCGCTACATGGATCCACCGGGACAGGCGATGCCCGATTGCCTGATCGCGGCGCGGCTCGCCAACCACATGGAACGGGCGTTCCGCGCCCTCGGCAAGCCGGACATTGCGGGCAAGTTCACCGGCTTCGACTGGAAGACCGAGGAAGACGCCTTCATGGATGGGTATCATCAACATGAGAAGGGGGGCGAGTTCGTCACCTACGCACGCCTGCGGGCCATGGGAACGAACGGCTTCCAGGAACCGGCGGTGGGACTTGAGAGCACCGGCGCGGTTGCGGCGGGCACCTCCACGGGCGCGCCCGGTGAAGTTTTGAAGGGCCCCGCCATCGCGGGGGCGCGGGGAAAGGAGCCGGTTCAGAAGGACGCGCCGACGCTCGCGGGTGCCGCACCAACGCCGCCCGCCGACACCCAGCGGATCATCGGTACGAAACGGCTGTACGCGGACGGCAAGTTCAACGCGCCCGACGGGAAGGCGACCTTCATGCCCACCCAGTGGCGGGGGCTCCAGGCACCGGGGAAGCAGGCCGAGAAGGACAAGTTCCAGTATCTGATCAACAACGGGCGGGCGAACCTCGTCTGGCAGAGCGCCTATCTCGATGTTGAGAACGAGTTCGTCATGGACCGGTGGCCCTTCCCATTCATCGAGATGAACCCGCAGGACATGGCCGAGCTGAAACTCAAGGAAGGCGACCTGGTCGAGATCTACAATGACAACGGCTCGACCCAGGCCATGGCGTATCCGACCCCGACCGCGAAACCCAAGCAGGCCTTCATGCTGTTCGCATACCCGACCGGGGTGCAGGGGAACGTGGTCTCGGCGGGGGTGAACGAGTTCATCATCCCGAACTACAAGCAGACCTGGGGCAATATCAGGAAGATTTCCGATGCCCCCGCGGGCGTTGCCCGCCTCACCTTCAAATCGAAGGAATACACGGCCTAGCGCCTGAGGCCCCGCGTGCCGACGCGGGGCCTTCTCATCGCGTCCGGATCGCCTGTCCCGCCCGACAGCTGCATGATCATCGGCCGGCCTGCGCCGTCGCAGACCGTGTGGAGCGGCCAAGGGCTTCAGCCCTGGCCAGAGCTGACCATGCATCTGAATAGAGGCGGATTCACTGCCCATATTGAAGCGCCCGAGGCGATTCAATATGGGCAGATCCGGCTCTAGAAAGAAAAAGGGCCGGCGACGCATGGAAGCATCGCCAGCCCTTGATGTTCACCTCGTCCGGACTTGTGCGCCCATCTTTGGATCGCAACGCGGCGCACTACGGGTCAAATCTGACCCTCCTTCGGGTCACCACCCTGCGCTCACCCTCAGCTGCAGCCGGTGGTGCCGCCGCAGGTGTCGCACTTCAGGCAGGTGCCGTTGCGCACCATGGTGAAGTTCATGCACTCGGGGCAGGCTTCGCCCGGTGGTGCCGCCGCAGGTGTCGCACTTCAGGCAGGTGCCGTTGCGCACCATGGTGAAGTTCATGCACTCGGGGCAGGCTTCGCCTTCATAGCCCTTGGCGCGGGCCTCGGCGCGACGATCCGCCTTGCGCGCCGCGCCCCAGTTGAGCGAGGTCGAGACCGAAATCTCGAGGCTCGGCGCCACCTCGGGAAGCTCCTCCTCCCGCAGGGCCGGGGAAACCTCCGGCTCGACCTTGAGGGCGGTCGCCCCCTCGGTGCGGGCCCGCAGCAAAGTGACATTGTCGCTAGCCGCGCGCGGCTCGGCCGGCGGGGTGGCCAGCAAGCTCACATTCTTGCCGCGCACCAGGCCCTTGGAGACCACCCGCGAAGCGGCCGAGGCCGGCGCCTTGCCCTCGTCCACGCCCTTGCCGAGCGCGTCGAAGCCGGTCTCGGAGGGCTCCACATGGCCGAGGTCGCTGCGGCCGAGATAGGACACCGCCAGCTCGCGGAACACATAGTCCAGGATCGAGGTGGCGTATTTGATGGTGTCGTTGCCCTGCACCGGGCCGGCGGGCTCGAAGCGGGTGAAGGTGAAGGCGTCGACATATTCTTCCAGCGGCACGCCATATTGCAGGCCGAGCGAAATCGCGATGGCGAAATTGTTCAGCAGCGAGCGAAGGGCCGCGCCCTCCTTGTGCATGTCGATGAAGATCTCGCCGAGCGCGCCGTCGTCATATTCGCCGGTGCGCAGATAGAGCTTGTGGCCGCCGACCACCGCCTTCTGGGTATAGCCCTTGCGGCGATCGGGCATCTTCTCGCGCTCGCGCACCCGGTGTTCGACGATGCGCTCGATCACCCGCTCGACGATCTTCTCGCTGACCGTGGTGGTGCGGGCGGCGGCGGGCTGGGCGACCAGCGCCTCGACCGCATCCTCCTCGTCCTCATCGTCCGCCACGAGCTGGGCATTGAGCGGCTGGGAGAGCTTGGAACCGTCGCGATAGAGCGCATTGGCCTTCAGCGCGAGGCGCCAGGAGAGCAGATAGGCCTCCTTGCAATCGTCCACCGTGGCGTCGTTCGGCATGTTGATGGTCTTGGAGATGGCGCCCGAGATGAAGGGCTGCGCCGCCGCCATCATGCGGATGTGGCTTTCCACCGAGAGCGACCGCTTGCCGATGCGCCCGCACGGCGAGGCGCAGTCGAACACCGGCAGATGCTCGGCCTTGAGGAAGGGCGCGCCTTCGAGCGTCATGGCGCCGCAAATATGCACGTTCGCCACGTCGATATCGGCCTTGGAGAAGCCGAGATGGGTCAGAAGGTCGAACTTCGCATCGGCGAGCTGGGCCGGGGTGACGCCGAGCGCCTTCACCAGGAAGTCCTCGCCGAAGGTCCAGCGGTTGAAGGCGAACTTGATGTCGAACGCGCTCTTCACCGCGGCTTCCGCCTTGGCCAGCGCCGCATCGTCGAAGCCCTTGGCGCGCAGCGTCGTATGGTTGATGGCCGGGGCCTGGGCGAGCGAGCCGTGGCCCACCGCATAGGCCTCGATCTCGGCGATCTGCGCCTCGCCATAGCCGAGCGCACGCAGCGCCTCGGGCACGGCGCGGTTGATGATCTTGAAATAGCCGCCGCCGGCCAGCTTCTTGAACTTCACCAAGGCGAAGTCGGGCTCGATGCCGGTGGTGTCGCAATCCATCACCAGGCCGATGGTGCCGGTGGGGGCGATCACCGAGACCTGGGCGTTGCGATAGCCGTTCGCCTCGCCGCCGGCGAGCGCCTTGTCCCACGCGCTCTTGGCATGGGCGACGAGCCGGGCATCCTTGATCGAGCCATGGTCGAGCGGCACCGGGTTGACCGAGAGGCCCTCATAGCCCGACGCTTCGCCATAGGCGGCGCGGCGATGATTGCGGATCACCCGCAGCATGGAGTGCGCATTGGCGTCATAGGCCGGGAAGGTGCCAAGCCGGGCGGCCATCTCGGCCGAGGTGGCATAGCAGATGCCGGTCATGATGGCGGAGATGGCGCCGCCGATGGCGCGGCCCTCGGCCGAGTCATAGGGAATGCCGGAGCTCATCAGCAGGCCGCCGATATTGGCATAGCCGAGGCCGAGGGTGCGGTATTCGTAGGAGAGTTCGGCGATGCGGCGCGAGGGGAATTGCGCCATCAGCACCGAGATTTCCAGCACCACGGTCCACAGCCGCACCGCATGCTCGAAGCTCTCCACGTCGAAGCGCTTCTCGCCATCGCGGAACTGCAGCAGGTTCAACGACGCCAGATTGCAGGCCGTGTCGTCCAGGAACATATATTCCGAGCACGGATTGGAGGCGCGGATCTCGCCGCCCGCCGGGCAGGTGTGCCAATCGTTCACGGCGGTGTGGAACTGGATGCCGGGATCGGCGCAATGCCAGGCGGCCGAGCCGATCTTCTCCCACAATTCGCGGGCCTTGATGGTCTTGGCGACCTTGCCGTCGGTGCGGCGGATCAGGTTCCAGTCGGCATCGGCTTCCACGGCGCGCAGGAAGTCGTCGGTGACGCGCACCGAATTGTTGGAATTCTGCCCCGCCACCGTGAGATAGGCTTCGCCGTCCCAATCGGTGTCATAGATGGCGAGGTCCAGGTCCTTATAGCCCTGGCGGCCATATTGGATGATGCGGCGGATCGCGGCGTCGGCGACGCAGGCCTTGCGGGCGGCCTTGATCTCGCGCTTCAGGGCCGGGTTCTTCTCCGGGTCGAAGCAATCGTCGCCATGGCCGTCACAATTCACGCACGCCTTGAGCACGGCTTTCAGGTGCTTGGCATTGATCTTGGAGCCGGTGACCAGCGCCGCGACCTTCTGCTCTTCCGCGACCTTCCAGTCCACATAGGCTTCGATATCGGGATGGTCGGCATCCACCACCACCATCTTGGCGGCGCGGCGCGTGGTGCCGCCCGACTTGATGGCGCCGGCGGCGCGATCGCCGATCTTCAGGAAGCTCATGAGGCCGGACGAGCGCCCGCCGCCGGAGAGCTTCTCGCCCTCGCCGCGCAGGGACGAGAAATTGGAGCCGGTGCCGGAGCCATACTTGAACAGGCGCGCCTCGCGCACCCACAGATCCATGATGCCGCCGTCGCCGACGAGATCGTCCGCCACCGACTGGATGAAGCAGGCGTGCGGCTGGGGATGCTCATAGGCCGAGGTCGAGGCGGTTAGTTCCCCGGTCTCGTGGTCGACGTAGAAATGGCCCTGCCCCGGGCCGTCGATGCCATAGGCCCAGTGGAGGCCGGTGTTGAACCATTGCGGGGAATTGGGCGCCACCATCTGCATGGCGAGCATGTAGCGGTGCTCGTCGAAGAACGCCTGGGCGTCGGCTTCCGTGTCGAAATAGCCGCCCTTCCATCCCCAATAGGTCCAGGTGCCGGCGAGACGGTCGAACACCTGCTTGGCGGAGATTTCCCCGATGGTGCGCTGGTCCTTCGGCAGGCCGGCGAGCGCGGGCTCGTCCGCCACCGAGCGCCACAGGAAGGAGGGGACGGCAGTCTCCTCCACCTTCTTGAGGCGCGCGGGGACGCCGGCGCGGCGGAAATATTTCTGCGCGAGAATATCGCTCGCGACCTGGGAGAATTGGGCGGGAACCTCGATGCCTTCCTGGCGGAAGACCACCGAACCGTCCGGATTGCGGATCTCGCTCACCGTCTCGCGGAACGGAATGGCCGCGTAGGGAGACTGTCCATCCGTGGTGTAGCGGCGTTCAACGCGCATGACCGAAGCTCCTCGCCCCCGGGGGGCACATATTAGCTCAAAGGGCGCAACCGGTACGCAACAAAGCGGGTACGGCGACGCGCGCCGTCCCTGGCCGGACTGCTGTGTGGGGAACCGCGACGGTCGGGTCCGGGCCGAGGCCTTGAGGATTTGTCCGCCGCTGAGGTGACTAACGCTAGAGCGAGTCTGCCGATTCCGCAAACACAGATTTGGGGCCAACGAGGCCGTTCGCCTACTAAATATAGTGGACCACAGCCTGTTAATAAAGTCCTAACGCCCTTGCGGGCGTGGAGTTTCCGCGGCACCCGCCCTGTGGATAGCGGCCCCGGCGCGCGGGCCGTCTTATGCACGTCATCCACAGCCGGCGAAGCATATGCGCGCCATTTTTTCGCCGCGGCCGGAAAGGACTTGCGCCCGCCCGACTCGCCCTTGCCCGCAAAGGGTTTCACCCTCCCCCTTGTGGGGGAGGGCTGGGAGGGGGGTATCTTTCCGCCCGTCCCGCGCTGGGGTTTCGGCCCCCGAGAACCCCTCCCCGACCCTCCCCCGCAAGGGGGGAGGGAGAGTCGACCCACTAGCCCTGGTAGGTCCTCACCGCCGGGCGAATAATTTTTCCATGTCCTTCAGCGACAGGGCAACGAAGGTCGGCCGGCCGTGATTGCACTCCCCCGCATTCGGGGTCTGCTCCATCTCGCGCAGAAGGGCGTTCATCTCCTCCACCTTCAAGCGGCGCCCGGCGCGCACCGAGCCATGGCAGGCCATGGTGGCGGCCACATGCAGCAGGCGCCGTTCCAGCGGCAGGGCATCGTCCCATTCCGCCGCATGCTCGGCGAGATCGCGCACCAGGCGCGTCACGTCGCCGTCCTTCAGCAAGGCCGGCACCTCGCGCACCAGCACGGCCCCGGGGCCGAAGCTCTCCACCACCAGGCCGAGGGCGGCAAGATCGCTTGCCCGCTCGGTCAGCCGGTCCGCCTCGGCCGGCTCCAGATCCACCACCACCGGCACCAGCAGCCCCTGGCCCGCCACCCCGTCGCGGGCGAGCGCGGCCTTGAGCTTCTCATAGACCAGGCGCTCGTGGGCGGCGTGCTGGTCCACCAGGATCACGCCGTCGCGGGTCTGGGCGACGATATAGGTCTCGTGCAATTGCGCCCGCGCGGCGCCGAGCGGCTTGTCGAGATCCGCCCCATCCATGGGGGTTGCGGCGGGCCGGGCATCGGCGGTCGGCGCGCCCACATCCAGCAGACCCTGGAGGCCCGGGAGCGGTGCAACGCCCGCCCCGCTTTCGGAAAATCCCTCGTCCCCGAACGGCCGCGCCGGCGAGGTGCGCCAATCATAAGGTGCGGCGGGCGAGGGGCGCGGCTCGACGAAGCGCGGCGTCCAGGCCGGCCCGGAGGCCAGCGCGCCGCCTCCACTGCGCAAGGGCATGGCGAGCGCCTGTTCCTGCGGCCGGGCAAACGCCACCAGCCGATCCGCCATGCTGCCGGCGGTGCGCGGCGCGCGCAAAGCGAGCGCGTCCGAGAGCGTGCGCACGATCAGCGCGCGGATGTTGCCGCCGTCGCGAAACCGCACCTCGGTCTTGGCGGGATGAACGTTCACATCCACCTCGCGCGGATCGAGCCGAATGAACAAGGCCAGCAGCGGATGCCGGTCGGACGGCAAAAGGTCCGCATAGGCGCCGCGGATGGCGCCCATCAGCAGCTTGTCGCGCACCGGGCGACCGTTCACGAACACATATTGGGAGAGCGAATTGGCCTTGGAGAAGGTGGGCAGGCCCGCCAGCCCCTCCAGCACCGCACCGCCCCGCTCGCCCCGCACGGGGATCACATTGTGCCCCGCTTCCGCCCCCAGCACGTCGGCGATGCGCAGCGCCCGGCCGGCATCATCCGCCGTGCGGGCGGGATAGGTGAGCGGGCCGCGCTCCTCGGCGACCAGGGTGAAGGCCACCTCCGGCCGGGCCAGCGCGAGGCGGCGCACCACATCGAGCGCGGCGGCGCTTTCCGCCCGGTCGGATTTCAGGAATTTCAGCCGCGCCGGCGTGGCGAAGAACAGGTCGCGCACCTCCACCCGCGTGCCGCCATTGAGCGCGGCGGGCCGTGGCGGCGCGACCACGCCGCCTTCCACCCGGATTTCATAGGCATGGGGCGCGCCCGCCGGCCGGCTGGTGATGGCGAGCCGCGCCACCGCGCCGATGGAGGGCAGCGCCTCGCCCCGGAAGCCCAGGGTGGCGATGGAGAGCAGATCCTCCGTCGGCAGCTTGGAGGTGGCGTGCCGCTCGATGGCGAGCGAGAGCTCGTCCGGCCCCATGCCGCCGCCGTCGTCGGTCACCCGAATGAGCCTGCGCCCGCCGCCGTCGATCACCACCTCAATGGCGCCGGCGCCGGCATCGAGCGCATTCTCGACGATCTCCTTCACCGCCGCAGCCGGCCGCTCCACCACCTCACCGGCGGCGATGCGGTCGATCAGGACGGGAGGCAGGCGACGGATGGCCATGGAGGAAACGACTCGGAAGGATGGCCGGACATCATAGCGCGGGAGGCGCGGGTTGGCAGAGCGCGGGAGCGCGCCGTCCCCGTGATCCACGGGGGCCTTCTTGCGCGAAGCCCCTCACCCCAGCCCTCTCCCCGGCGGGGAGAGGGAGTTTAGGCTCTCCTGTCCGCATCACCCCTCGGCGGAAAACCGCCCTGCGCCTCACCTCTCCCCCACGGGGACCTGCGCCTCACCTCTCCCCCACGGGGAGAGGTCGGCCGCGCAGCGGACGGGTGAGGGGGCCGCATCCCCAAACCGCACACCGGCCGCGTCGAGGCACG
>NCEH01000167.1 GCA_002304505.1 Rhizobiales bacterium 32-66-11
CGCTTCGCGGCCATCGCAGGGCTCCGTGCGCCAAAAACACGGTCCCCTATGAATCACCATTCTGCTGCCTGGGGAATCCTGAATGTCGATCGGTCCTAGTGGTTCGACCGCGACAGATGGAACCCATCTGTCGCAAGCGGGTCGAGCCACAAGTCTTTGATCTGGTGGATCAACTTTTCGAAACGTATGGGTACCATCCGTTTCGGTTGATCCACTAGGACCACGATGATTGGTCCTGCGGCAGCCGATGATCGGGATCGTGGACCATGACCGTGTCGTCAGCGAGAAGATTGGCTGGAAAGATCATCAGGTTGGTGCCGCCGGCATGGCGAAGTGAGGGAAACAGGATGCCGCGAAGCCCGGCAGTGATCACTCGATCAGCGAGCCTCCAGGATAGAGGGACTTTTCCGTCGATGCGGGCAATGCGGCGCCACGCACAATCCCAGTCCTTCCAGGCGTCATCCCAGACGCTCGGATCGAATCCCTGGGACAGATCCGCGACTTCGCCGAGCGTGACCGTGTAGGCGGCAAGGGTTGCCGGCGGCGTGATGCTGGCGCCTTGCCGGTATTCTTCAAGGGCTGTCTGCGGCGCGCGGGAGAGATAAAGAGCCTCGACGCCGGGCCGGTTAAACCGGCCACCATCTATAGCGGCACCCGCGCCGCTCGTCGGCAGGAACGCCCATTTAGGTGTTAGATAGCGGTGGAATATCTCGTCCGGACCGAGGTGGGCGATCTTCACCCACGGGCTCCGTTCTCGAGATCGCGGATGAAGGCCAGCACCGCCTCTACCTGGCCATCGGCCACGAGCTCAGCCGCCGTGCGATGCCCATAATCGGCGATCGGCTCGTTCCGGTACCAATAAATCGCCTTGTCGATATCCCCGGTGAGTTCCGTGGTTGCCGAGATCACCTTCACCATTTCGCGCATCCGTCCCTGCAGCCGCTCGGAAGAGGGGTTGCGCAAGGTGTTGCGATGAACGCCGGTGAGCTGGGCCAGGTTGGCAACGTTGACGCCGAGTGCCTTAGACAGGCGCTTCGGCGAGATATAGGGCGTCCGGGGCTCCTGAAGGCTGTCGACGAAGCCGGAAACCATTGCAGTGTGAGCTAGCTGAGCCTGGGCCATGGCAGAACCTCGCTTGTGTCATGCACAATATATGCACATTTCAAAGCACATCAAGGTGCGGCTCTGTCCAAGGCGGTCGATAGGCGTTCCACTGCGAAGTCGGGTCAGGGCTGCCGGACTATGGTGCCCACGATATTGACGAGAATACGCGCAGCGGTGAGCGCCGACAGGCCCTCTATGTCGAAGACGGGCAGGTTGATTTCAAGGGCAAGGCGAAAGCCTTCGCCCGGACGTACGCCTTCATCTCGGCCATCCTGCCGTTCACGAACGCCGAATGGGAAAAACTCTCGATCTTCCAGAATTTCCTCGCGCCCAAGCTGCCGGCTCCGCGGGAGGAGGACCTCTCAAAGGGCATTCTCGAAGCGATCGACATGGATAGCTACCGGGTCGAGAAGCAGGCCGCGCAGCGGGTGCAATTGGCGGATCAAGATGCCGAGATCGACCCTGTTCCCACCGATGGCGGCGGCCACAAGGCGGACCCTGAACTCGACCGGCTGTCCAATATCATTCGCGGTTTCAACGATCTGTTCGGGAACATCGCCTGGGAGGACGGCGACCGCATCCGGCAACTGATCGCAAACGAGATTCCGAACAAGGTGGCCGCGAACGCCGCCTATCAGAATGCAAAGCAGAACTTAGACAAGCAGAACGCTCGCATTGAACACGACAAGGCGCTCGGGAGCGTCATCATTGGGTTGATGAAGGACGACACGGAACTGTTCAAACAGTTCAGCGACAATCCTGAATTCAAGCGATGGCTCGCCGATACCATCTTCTCGGCGACATATGACCGGCCGGCGTCACCGCCGCCGTGAGACCGGGGACGTGCCAAGGGCCGATGACGAGACAGACGGGGAATGACGGCGATGCCGGTGCGCAGGGGGCAATAAGCTCGAACGCTGGGAGATCGCCCTGATCAAGGCCATGGTTGCCGATGGGCGATGGCCGAACGATCAGGATATCCTCGCTCACTTCAGCGCGCCGCCGCCGAGGCGGCGATCAGCGCGGGACAGGTGGGGATCCCCCATGGGGCGGGGCCTCCATCGCGCGCTTTCCCGATCGATCAGGCCACCCGCGATCATGCTGATCGTTCGGAGACGCCGGCGGATATCGTGTCCCCGCCAATCCTTCGCGTCGCGATCTTGCTCAACTCGCACAGCCACAGCACCGAACTCGACACCGCGGCACAGAACAGCCAGTCTCCAGCGCCCAGGCTGACGGTCGAGAACGCCTCCTGCAGGACGGGCGTATAGACCACGAAAGCGTGCAGCAGCAGCGAAAGCACAACGGCCCCCCAGAGCCAGTGGTTCGTGAAGAGGCCATGGAATGCGCTGCGATTGTCGGAGCGCGCATTGAAGACGTTGAAGAGCTGGAACATCACCAGAGTGGTGAAGGCCATGGTCTGGCCATAGGCGAGCGTGCCCGTGCCTTCGATCATTCCTCCAGGCAGCGCGGCGTCGAGCACGAGCAGCGTGCCGACCGCCATGATCGCGCCGACAAGGAAAATGCCACCCCACATCCGGCCCGTGATCACGCCTTCGCCGCGCGGGCGTGGCGGCCGGCGCATCACATCGTCGTCGGCGGGATCGACACCGAGAGCCAGCGCCGGCGCACCGTCGGTGACCAGATTGATCCACAGTATCTGCGTCGCCAGGAGCGGGAGCACGACGCCGCCGGTCGCCGCGCCGGTCAGTCCGATCACATCGGCGAGGAGAATGCCGAAGAACATGGTCATGACCTCCCCGATGTTCGACGACAGCAGGTAGCGCAGGAACTTCCTGATGTTGGAGAAGATCGCCCGCCCCTCCGCGACGGCGGCGACGATGGTGGCGAAATTGTCGTCCGCCAGCACCATGTCGGCCGCTTCCTTGGAGACGTCGGTGCCGGTGATCCCCATGGCGACGCCAATATCGGCGGCCTTGAGCGCGGGGGCATCGTTGACGCCGTCGCCCGTCATGGCCACCGTCTCTCCTGCGCGCTGCAGCGCTTTGACGATCCGCAGCTTGTGCTCGGGATTGACACGCGCATAAACCGAGACCTCCTGAACGGTTCGGTCCAGTTCCGCCTCGGTCATGGCCGCGAGCTCCGCGCCAGTGACGGCGCGGCCTTCGGCGGTGATGCCAAGCTCGGCGGCGATGATCGCCGCCGTCACTGGATGATCGCCGGTGATCAGGATGGAGCGGATGCCTGCGGCCTGCGCCCGCGCCACCGCCTCGCGCGCTTCCCGACGCGGTGGATCGATCATGCCAATCAGGCCGAGGAAGACGAGATCGTGCTCCGCATCCTCCTCGAAGGCGTCATAGTCGGGACGATCGGCCGGCAGCGAGCGGAAGGCGACGCCAAGCGTGCGCAACGCCTCTTGGGCGAGCGCGTCGTTGCTCGCCATGATCTCGGCCCTGCGCGCATCGGTGAGCGCGACGGTGTCCCGGCCGACAAGTTCCTCGGTGCAGCGCGCGAGCAGAATATCCGGCGCGCCCTTGGTCACCATGATCAGACGCTCGGGCTGCTCTGCATCGGTATGGACGGTGCTCATCAGTTTGCGTTCGGAGGAAAACGGCACCTCGCCGACCCTCGCGAAGCGCGCATTGAGGGCTTCCGACAGTAGGCCGGCCTTGCGTGCCGCAACGATCAGCGCCCCCTCGGTTGGGTCCCCCTGGACGGACCAGTTGCCGTCGCGCTGCTGCAGAATCGCATTATTGGCCCGCTCGGCGGCCGTCAGCGCGCGCGCAAGCTCGAACTGCAAGGTCTCGCCGGGCGATGGCATGCCGACGAACTCCACATCTCCGTGCGGCGCGTATCCGGTCCCGGACAGGTTCGCGGCGCCGCTCGCCGTCACGACCCGGCGCACCGTCATCTCGTTCCGGGTCAGCGTCCCGGTCTTGTCGGAGGCGATGACGGTCGCCGAGCCGAGCGTCTCCACCGCGACGAGGCGGCGAATGATCGCCTTGTTCTTCGCCAGGCGCTGCATGCCGAGCGACAGCACGGCGGTGACCACCGCCGGCAATCCTTCCGGCACCGCGGCGACGGCAAGGGCGACGCCGAGGATCAGCACGTCGAATATTTCCGAGAAGCCGCGGACATCGCTGACAAGGAAGATGGTGCCGATCATCGCGATGGCGATCAGGACAACGGTGACCGCCAGCGCTTTGCCGACGCGGTCGAGCTCCCGCTGCAGCGGCGTGATCTCGTCCGGGGCTTTTTCCAGCATGCCGGCGATGCGCCCCATGGCGGTCCGCGTTCCGGTCGCGGTAACGACGGCGCGGCCATGTCCGTAGACCGCATTGGTCCCGCTGAAGACCATATCGTGCTGGTCGCCGAGCTCGGGCGTGCCGGTGACGGACGCGACGTCCTTCGAAACCGGCAGGCTCTCGCCGGTGAGGGCGGCCTCCACCGTCTGCAGGGAGGCGGATTCGATCAGCCGCGCATCGGCCGGAATGGTATCGCCTTCCGCAACGAGGACGATGTCTCCGGGCACGAGCTCGGCCGCCGGGATGCTCCGTCTGTCGCCGTCGCGGATGACGCTCGAATGTGTGGCGGACAGTTGCCGCAGGGCCGCGGCGGCGCGCTCGGCCCGAGCCTCTTGAATGTAGCCCATCAGCGCGTTGAGAATCACGATCGCGAAGATCGCCAGCGCCTCGTAGGGCAGCGCCGTGTCGCGCTCCTGCAGCCAGATCGCAGCGGAAATCGTCGCCGCGGCGAGCAGCAGAAGCACCAGCACATCGGTGAATTGCTCGAGGAACTTCAGCCATTGCGGACGCGGCGGCACCGCGTCCAGCTCGTTGCGGCCATAGAGCGCCAGGCGCCGCGCCGCCTCCGTCGGGCCGAGGCCGGACTGCGGCTGCGTCTTCAAGGCGGCGGCGACTTCTTCGGCAGTCTGCCGGTACGGCTTATCGATGATCGGGTCGGTGGGTGTGACGGGCATGCCGCAACGATACGCATCCGCGAAGGATTGCAATACGGGACTTCTCTTGGCGCCCTATCTATGCCAAGTCGGCCATACCGCTTCAATGGCGAAGGGCGCTCTTCGACGAGATGGACGAAGCCGGTCACAGTCGCGACGGGGACGAAGAACACGAGGTCGTTGCCGAGCGTGGCCAGTTCCGTGGCAATTTCCAGAAGGATTGCATCCTTCATATCCATTGGCCCGACGGATTCAAGAATGCAGCTGCTCCTCGGTGAACGGCGACCAGTCGGCAACAAACAACGCCGCGATCAGAGGACCGATGACGAAGCCATTCATGCCGATTAACGAGAGGCCGCCAACCGTCGATATGAGGACGACGTAGTCCGGCAAACGCCTTCCTCTTCCGACCAAGGCCGGCCGTAGGAAATTGTCGATCGTGCTGATAACCAGCACACCGACCGCCAACAGGATCGCGCCCGTCAAATAGTCCGAGATGAGAGCGGATGCCCATGCCGATGAGAGATCGCCTTCCGAGCACTGCACGCGCTCGAAACCGCCGGGTCGCGCCTCCATGTGCTTGAGGAGACGCTGCTCCATGTCGTAAGCGTCGACGGACGTCGGCCAGCGGTGCGTCAGATAAACGGAACACTGTTCGTTGAGGACCTCGACAGGGCCATGTTGGTTTACTGCCGCGAGCCGACCCTGCACATCTTCCGCGTGGCCGATCTTGAAGAGGTTTCGCTTCCCGAACCTGAATGCATAGGTCGAAGCCGCGCCGTGTCCCGACCGCTCGACCATGTAGTTGGCATCGCCTGGGCGCGGGCCGGTTGTCGGACGATGCCCCTCGTTGAGCCTGCGCATGCGCTTCAGAGTGGGCAATTCCGGAATCAGGAGCCTTTCTGCCGGCAACGCGAGGACTCTGGCAACATCCTCCTCGCCGATCTCTTCGACGCCGGGGGTCGCTACCATTGTGAGCTGGCTCGCCAGGACGTCGGACAGGAGTGGCGGTGGGCCGAAACGCCACGCTTCGGCCAGGGCGACGGCATGCGGAAACTTATAGTTTCCACCGTCGTCGAAATCGCGCGCGTCCAGATCCGCATGATCGACGATCTCTAGATGCCGTAATAGGCCGGTGCAGGGCGTGCGATCAGAACCGTGCTGGTTAGCCGCCTTGCCTTCCGAAGGCACCCCGATTGTTCGTCCATGGCTGTGCGCTCAGTTCGGAATCGGGCTGGCGCTGCGGAAGCGCATGAACAGGCTCGGCGTTGCGGAACCGAAAGCCATCACGTCGTAGGTCTCCGGTTCCATTCCGGCAACGTCCATGCCCGGCGATCCCACCGGCATGCCGGCAACGGCAATGCCGCGTACGGACGGACGCGCAGCCAGGAGCCGGATCAAAGCCGTGGCTGGAACATGGCCTTCGAGAAGGTAGTTTTCGACCTCGGCCGTGTGGCAGACCGTGACCAAAGGTCGGGTGGCGGCCCTGGCAGCCGTTGGCGCGAGCAGTGCCGCGGCAACGAGCAGGAGCATTCGTCTGCGATCCGTGTTCATCGGGTGGTCCTCCGGGGACGGGGAGCGCCGCAGCGCTCCCCGGGATAACAGGATGTTAGTTCGCCTTGGCGATCATGGTGACCGTCAGACGGCCATTCACACGATCGGCCTCGAACTTGACCTTGTCGCCGACCTTGACCGCTTTCAGCATGGCCGGTTCGGCGACGGCAAAGACCATCGTCATTCCATCCATGTCGAGATTTTTGATCGGCCCATGCTTGAGCGTGATCTTGCCCTGGGCCTGGTCGATCTTGGTGATTTGCCCGTCGACCGGCGCGGTCTGTGCCAAGGCGACGGTAGAGAACGCCGAGATCGCAGCTGCCATCATGAATTTGCGCATCATTCTGCTCTTTCTCTTCGGCTCGGTCACTTGACGACAATCTTGCCGAACATGCCGGCTTCTCGGTGACCCGGGATCAGACAGGAAAAGTCGAACTCGCCTGCCTTCGTAAACTTCCACACAATCTCCCCCGTCTTCTTCGGAGCGAGACGCTTAGCGTTGGGATCGTCGTGCTCCATGTCGGGGTTCTTCGCCATTTCGACGGCGTGTTTGAGATTTTCGTCCAGAGTGGCAAGGACGATTTCGTGGTCGAGCTCGCCGTTGTTACGGATGGCGAACTTGACCTGCTCACCCTTGCGGATATCGATCTTGTTCGGGATAAACACCATCTTCCCGTCCGATTCGCGCATGGTGATCTGGATAGTACGTGCCGGTTTCTTGGGATCTCCAGGTTCGCCATACGCACGCTCATCGCCACTGGAGTGGCCTGCGTCCGCCAGCGCGGCCGTGGATAGTGATAGGGCCGCGAGAGCGGCGACCAAAATTCTCGTCTTCATCTGGAATTCCTTCTCAATGATTGTTGTGGGGGGATTTGACGCCGGGTTTCACGACGTTGAACTCGGCAGTCTTGGTCTTGTCGAACTTAGGGGAAGGAGCGCGTTCAGCCTTTTTCGGTTCGCCCTTCCACTCGAAGGCGACCGTCCCTTCCGGGTGCTTGAACCAACCCGGATCCTTGTAGTCGCCGGATGCGAGCCCCTCGCGCACCTTGACGACCGAGAACATGCCGCCCATCTCGACCGCCCCGAACTGGGCGAAGCCCGTAATCATCGGCAGCGTGTTGTCGGGCAGCGGCATCTCCATCTCGCCCATGTCCGCCATGCCCGCCGTGCCCATCGGCATGTAGTCGGGGACGA
>NCEH01000022.1:0-31163 GCA_002304505.1 Rhizobiales bacterium 32-66-11
GCGGCTGAACTCGGAGGGCGGCGGAAGCAACTTCATACCGGGGGCTCGGGCGCAATATACCAACACCCGCGTTGTGACCACCACGTTCGCCGGCAGCAATCTTGTGCTGCGCTACAGCACGCCCACAGCAACGACGACCCCCGTGACTTATGACGTGGTGCTCCGGATCGGCATGCCGCAACTGGTGCGCATGGATGTGCCGGGCGATTACATCCCCACCAGCGGGGCGGCGGCGTCACAAGTGCAGACGCTCGCACGGTTCGACCTCAGCGCGGTCAACTCGCCCGTGTTCACCGTGGATCGCGGCTACAGCGGCAACGGCACCACCAGCTATCTGGATACGAACGCCGATCCGAGCGTGGATTTTGCCCGTGCGTCGCTCAACAGCGCGGCATATGGCGCGTGGGCGAGCCTGAACATAGCGGCGACCAACCAACACCTGATGGGGGATACCGCCGCGCGCGTTATCGTCACACCGCGTCTGGCGAATGACAGCCTGACCATTCGGGCGCACTCACCGAGTGGACTTTCCTCCCCCGCCGGCAGCGTCACCAGTTCGCTGGGGCTATCGGTGGCAAATCGAGACGGTGCCTCAAGCCGGGGTGCGTACAAAAATGGGGTGTTGGTGGTGGGTGACACCGCTGCGCCCACCGCGATGCCTGCAGATTTATTCGTGTTGCGGGCGGGTGCAGCTTATTCCGCCAACCAGATCAGCGCCGCGTTCGCCGGGGCTTCGATGACGGCGGCGCAGCATCTTGCGCTTTATTCCGCGCTGCGGAGCTATCTCCTGGCCGTGGGAGCTGCCTCATGAGCGACATCTATCTCCTGCTCACCGCGGATCTGGCCGAGGAGGTGCGTGGCCCGACGGTTCCGGGCGCCGCGCTCGCGCCGGTGCTGCTGGCTGACGGCGTCACCTTCGTTCTGCCCGCAAGTGTGCTCGATGATCCCGCCCACGCCGTGCGCCAGCCCCAACTCGCCGCCTGCGCCAGGCGAATCGTGCTGCCGCAAGAATGGCCCGCAACCGATCCGGCCCTTCTGGATTAGCGGTTCAGTACACGTCCTGCCAGACGTTGCAATAGGGATTTCCGTTGTATTGCGTTGTTTTATAGACAGACGTCCCGGCGAAATAATAACAATCAAGCTCGTTGTCGCGCGCCAGATAGCTGTACACCAAGCCGACCGAGTTTATTTCAAGATAAAAAGAAAAGCTCACGAACATGAGCGTGAAAATCAAAAACATGCGGCCAAGCGTGTGTTCCACGTGACATCCCCATTACTGGCGAAGCGGGTTCCGTGACCGGAATGGTCGCGCTGCGCCAATCAATCCCCATTCTTAACGAAAAATTATAGGAGCTGTGCATGGGAGCGTCCAGTTTCGACGCCGCTTTGGCGCGCGTGCTCGTCCATGAGGGCGGCTACAGCGATCACCCCGCCGATCCCGGCGGCCCCACGATGCAGGGCGTGATACAGCGGGTCTACGATGCCTATCGCACCGCCAAGGCCGCGCCGCGCCGCTCGGTGCGGCTGCTGGAGCGCGCCGAGCTGGTGGAGATCTATCGGCGGCAATATTGGGACGCGGTGCGCGCCGACGACCTGCCGCCCGGCATCGACTACGTGGTGTTCGACGGCGCGGTGAATTCCGGCCCCGCCCAATCGCTGAAATGGCTCCAGCGCGCGCTCGGCGTTCCCGCAGATGGAGCCGTCGGCGCGGTGACGCTCGCGGCGGCGGCCGCCTGCGCCGATCGCGCCGCTCTGGTGGATGAGGTCTGCGATCGCCGGCTGGCGATGCTGAAGAGCCTCGCCACCTTCAAAGTGTTCGGTGCGGGATGGAGCCGGCGCGTGGCGGACGTGCGGCAGGCCGGGCGCACCTGGGCGCAAGCCGCCGGCGACGCCGCCGTCCTTCAAGTTCCGGTGCTGCCCCTGGATGCCGGGCCCGCGAGCGCGAAGGCGCCGGCATCGAGCGCGACCCCGCTTCCCGGTCCGCAGGCGGGCGCGAGCGCCGCGGCCGGCGGGCTCATGGCCTCGGCGGTCGCGGAGGCGGCGCGGCAACTGGCGCCGCTGGCGAGCGGGTCGCCTTCGCTGTCGGCGGTGTTCACGGGCCTGACCTTGGCGGGGCTGGTGCTGACGTGCCTCGGGATCGGCGCCGTCTGGTGGGCGGACCAGGCCCGCACCCGGCAGGCGGGCGTGCTCGATCTCGCCGAGACCGGAGGCCTGCGCGCCGGCGCGCGGGCGCAGCCATGAGCGCGCTCGCGGAAGCGCTCGCCTATCAGGTGCCGTGGTGGCTGCTCGCGCTGCTCGGCCTTGCGGCCACGCTGGCGGCCGGCTGGGTCCTTGGGCTTCGGGCGGCGCTCGCGGTGGGGATCGCCGGCCTCGTCTTCATCGCCGGGCGCCGCGGCGCCCAGCAGGGTTGGACCGATCGCGAAGCCAAGGGAGAACGCGATGCGCAAAGGGCCATCGATGCGGCGCGCGATGCGCGTGCTGATGCTGAGTGGGGCAGCCGCGATGCTGGGCGGCTGCGCGACGACGACGGGTGGCGGCGAGACTAGGGTGTTCTGCGCCAGCGCGGCGCCGATCACCTGGTCGCGCGCCGATACCGACGCCACCATCCGCCAGGCCAAGGCGCACAATGCGGTGGGCGTCGCGCTGTGCGGCTGGCATTGACGCGGCCATATTGATGCGCCTGACAGCGCGGCCGCGCTCTGGCATGGTGGGGCGGACACGGGAAAGCGGGGAACAGCGTGCGGCTGCTGGTGGTCGAAGATGATCCGGATCTCAATCGCCAATTGGTGACGGCCCTTGGCGACGCCGGCTATGCGGTGGACACCGCCTTCGATGGCGAGGAAGGGCGGCATCTCGGGGAAACCGAGCCCTATGACGCGGTGGTGCTGGATATCGGCCTGCCCAAGCTCGACGGGATTTCGGTGCTGGAAGCCTGGCGCCGCGCCCGCCGCACCATGCCGGTGCTGATCCTCACCGCGCGCGATCGCTGGAGCGACAAGGTGCAGGGCTTCGATGCCGGCGCCGATGATTATGTCGCCAAGCCGTTCCACATGGAGGAGGTGCTGGCCCGCATCCGCGCCCTGCTGCGCCGGGCCACCGGCCATGCCACGAGCGAATTGGTGTGCGGTGCGGTGCGGCTCGACACGCGCTCGGGGCGGGTGACGGTGGCGGGCAATGCGATCAAGCTCACCAGCCACGAATATCGCCTGCTGTCCTACCTGATGCACCACACCGGCCGCGTGGTGTCACGCGCGGAACTGGTCGAGCATCTTTACGACCAGGATTTCGACCGCGATTCAAACACCATCGAGGTTTTCGTGGGCCGTCTGCGCAAGAAGATCGATTGTGATCTCATCCAGACGGTGCGCGGCCTCGGCTATCTGCTTGTGGCGCCGGACGCGCCGCGATGAGGCGGAGCGTCGCGAGAGCCGGATCTGCCCACAGTGAAGCGCCCAAGGCGATGCAATGTGGGGCAGTGAATCCGCCTCAATTCAATAAGTTAGAGGGCGATCCGCCCATCTGGAACCATCAGGTGGTTCCAGATGGGCGGATCGCGCTCTAGTGGTGGAAACCCTGACTGATCCGACGGGCGGGGATCGCGCCAGCGGGTCGCTGGCGTTCCGCCTGTTCCTGTCCGCGGTGGTGGTGACGGCGGCGGTGCTGCTGATCGTCGGCTTCGTGCTGTCCTCGCTTTATCGCGGCAGCACCGAGCGCGCCTTCGACCGCCGGCTCGACATCTATCTGAAGACCATCGTGGCGGAGATCGCCGGCGGCCCCGCCTCGGTCGGCAGCGAATTGCCCGCGCCGCAGGTCCTGGGCGACCCGCTGTTCCTGTTCCCACTCTCCGGCTGGTATTGGCAGGTGGCGCGGGTGGACCGGGGCGGGCAGCGGCTGCTGACCTCGCGCTCGCTGGTGGAAACGGTGTTGCCCTCCCTCGGCGGCACCGACCTTTCCGCGGTGCCGGAGGGGCTTCAGGAAGGCTATCTGCCGGGACCCGAGGGGCAGCGCCTGCGGGTGGTGGAACGCGTGCTCGACCTGGGCGAAGAGGGGCGCTTCATCATCTCCGTGGCCGGGGACGCCTCGGAGATCGACGCGGAGAGCTCAAGCTTCAATATGGCGCTGTTCGGCACCTTCGGGGTGCTCGGGTTGGCGTTCCTGCTGATCGTGGCATTCCAGGTGCGCTTCGGCCTGAGGCCGCTGGCGCGGCTTTCCGTGGCGCTGGCGGCGGTGCGCTCCGGCGCCACGGAGCGGCTGGAGGGCAGCTATCCCGAAGAGGTGGCGCCCCTGGTGCGGGAGGTGAATGCGCTGATCGACGCCAACAAGGAAGTGGTCGAGCGCGCGCGCACCCATGTGGGCAACCTCGCCCATGCGCTGAAGACCCCGCTTTCCGTGCTGATGAACGAGGCCGGCGGCCGCGACGATCCCCTGGCCGCTCGCGTGCGCGACCAGGCGGGCATGATGAGCGACCAGATTTCCCACCATCTCCAGCGGGCCCGCATGGCGGCGCGCGTCTCGCTGCCGACCACCGTCTGCGATCTGCGGCCGATCCTGGTGGCGCTCGCGCGCACCATGGAGAAGATCCACCGCGACCGCGACCTGTCCATCGACCTGAGGATCATGGACGACATGCGCTTTCGCGGGGAACGGCAGGACGTGGAGGAAATGCTCGGCAATCTCGTGGACAATGCCTGCAAATGGGCCATGAGCCGGGTGGAGGTGGAAATGTTCGCCGAATTTCCCCGTTCGCCGGGCGATCGCGCTTATGTGCGCTTCATCATTGATGACGACGGCCCGGGCCTCACCCCGGCCAAGCGCGCCGAGGTGGGGCGGCGCGGCCGGCGCCTCGACGAGAGCAAGCCCGGCTCGGGCCTGGGTCTTTCCATCGTGCAGGAACTGGCCGCGCTGTATGGCGGGCGGCTGGACCTAGGCACCGCGCCCATCGGTGGATTGCGGGCGGAACTGATCCTGCCGGCGATCTAGAGCGTTTTCGGCAAAAGTGGATTCCGGTTTAGCGTTAAGAAAACGCTCCAGGCGCGCCGGTCGCGGCGCGGCGCCGGCCGGGTGCGGCACCGCCCGCGCTTGCCAAAGTTTTCCATTCGCCTAAATCCTTGGCCTGGGTCGTTGCACCTGTCCTGCGGCGGCAGCGCCGGGCCGTGGCTGCGGAGAAATGAGGCTTTCATGGGCGTGCGAATGGGGATGGCGGTCGCCAGGCTGAGTGCCGTCCTGGGAGCTGCCTTGTGGCTCTCGGCCTGCGCGAGCAGCGGCGGCACGGGCGGACCGGCGGCCAATGCGCTCGCGCTGCCGTCGCTGGAGACCAAGGCCGGTGATTCTGGCGGGCCGGGCGGGCTTGTGGGGGGACAGCTGGGTCGCGGCCTCGACGACCAGGACCGCGCGCGCGCCTATGCCGCCGAATTGAACGCCCTGGACAATGGCGGCCCCGGCTCGCCGGTGGGCTGGCGCGGCGACAGCGGCGCCTATGGCACGGTGATCGCTGGCCCGGCCTATTCGCGGCCGGGCTATCTCAAATGCCGCGATTACTCTCATACCATTTACGTGCAGGGCAAACCGCAGGCGGCGCGTGGCATCGCCTGCGTCGCCCGCGAAGGCAGCTGGACTTCCGTTGCGCCTTAGAGCCTGTTTGGAAAAGTCGGACGGGTCGGTCCGCCGGGTCTTTCCGGCGCCCGGTGCGTCGAAAACGTGGCCCGATGCGCGGCATCGCGCCGGCGTTTTCTCCTGCCGGATCGCCAAAAATCCCTCGACGGCCCTCAGCCGCCAATTTCCCAAACAGGCTCTTAGCGCCCTCAGATCAGACCGACGGCGGGGTTTCCAGCGCGCCGTTCGGGCTCAGCTTGTCGATCAGGCCGGGAAGATATTGGGCCATCAGATTGGGCAGCATGTCGGCGGGCAGGCCGAGCCGGCCGGCCATTTCCGCGAGGACCGGCATGTCGAGCGCATTGGTGAGGTCGGCGGCGCTGATGGGAAGATTCTCGCCATTGGACAGCCAGGACGTCACCTGCTCGCCGAGGCCGGCCGACTTGAGCTGCTCCAGCAGGCCGTCGAGATTGCCGTAGGGCGTGCCGGCGAGCGCACTGTTGAGCATGGCGGGCAGGTTCTGCCCGAGGCCGCCGCTGAGGACGGAGTTCAGCAGGCCGCCAAACAGGCCGCCGCCTTGGCCGAGCGCGCCGAGCGAATCGAACAGTCCCATGGTGTTCCCCTGTGTGCAGCCCATGCGGGCAGGAAGGCTGTGCGACCTTCCCTTACCAGATCCCCGCCGGTGCCGCGACCGTCGCCGCCGGACCGCCGGCCGCTTGCGACCTGCGGCGCGGCGCCGCCGCGACGGAAAGCATCCTTTGCAGCGCCGCGTTACTCGGCTAACGCCTGGGCACGATGATGCCATCTTCCCTGTTCGCAGCCTTTGCCCTCATGACCGCTGCCGCGGTGATGGCGGTGCTGTGGCCGCTGGCCCGCCGCCGGCCGCTCAAGGACGAGAAGGCGGCCGACCTTGCCGTCTATCGCGACCAATTGGCCGAGCTGGAGCGCGACCAGGCCGCCGGCCGGCTTCCCGCCGCGCAGGCCGAGGCCGCGCGCGTCGAGGTGTCGCGCCGCATGCTCGCGACCGCCGATGCCGCGCCCGAGCCGGCGCAGGACCCGGTCCGCGCCCGGAGCCGAAGGCGCCTTGCCGCCGGCTTGGCGCTGGTGGGCGTGCCCCTGGCCGCGATCGGGCTTTATGTGATGCTCGGTACGCCCGGCCTGCCCGGTGCGCCGCTCGCCGCGCGCCTTGCCGCGCCGCCGGACCGCACCGACGTGGCGATCCTGGTGCGCAAGGTGGAAGACCATCTCGCCGCCAATCCCAGCGACGGGCAGGGTTATGAGATCCTCGCCCCGGTCTATCTGCGGCTTGGCCGCGTGGACGATGCGGTGCGCGCCTATGCCCAGGCGATCCGCTATCTCGGCGATAGCGCGGAGCGGCGCGCGTCGCTGGGCGAGGCGCTGGTGGTGCAGGCCGACGGCATCGTGACCAAGGACGCCGTCGCCGCCTTCCAGGCCGCGCTTGCGCAAGATCCGACATCGCCCCGCGCCCGCTATTTCCTCGGCCTCGCCGCCGAACAGGACGGCCGCAAGGACGAAGCCGCGGCGATCTGGACCAAGCTGGTGCAGGATTCCCCGCCGAACGCGCCCTGGCTCGGCCTGGTGCGCACCGCGCTCGGGCGGATCGGCGCCCCCGTGCCGCCGCCGCCCTCGGCCGCCGGCCTTTCCGGTTCCGTGCTGCGCCGGGACGCTGCGCCGGGCACGCCGCCTCTCGCTGCGCCGTCGCTCGCCGCACCCTCTCTGGCTACGCCGCCCGGCCCCAATGCGCAGGACGTGGAGGCGGCCGCCCAGCTCGACGCCGCCGGCCGCGCGCAGATGATCCAGGGCATGGTGGACCGTCTTCAGCAGCGTCTCGATGCCGACCCGAAGGACCTCGACGGCTGGTTGCGCCTGGTACGCGCCCGCACGGTGCTGGGGGAGCGCGACAAGGCGGTCGCGGCGCTCGCCGCCGCCCGCGCGGCATTTGCGGACGATGCGTCCGCCCAGGCGCGCCTCGGCGCTCTTGCCAATGAATTGAAGATCGGGCCGGAGGCGGGCAATTGAGAATGCGCGCGTCCCGCTCCATCTTAGCCGACACATGCGGGAGCCGCCGTCTCAGGCCGTGGGCTCCGGGAGCTGATCGACGTGACGCGTAAAGGCCGCCGCCTCATCCTCATCGGGTCCGCTTTGACCGTGCTGGCGCTTGCCGCGGGCCTGATCCTGACCGCGCTCAACGATACCATCGTATTCTTCCGCTCGCCGAGCGAGATCGCCGAGCACAAGGTCGCGCCGGGCGCGCGCCTGCGGCTGGGCGGGCTGGTGGAAGCCGGCAGCGTGGCCAAGCAGGGCACGGCGGTGCGCTTCACCGTCACCGACGGCAATGCGCAGGTGCCGGTGACCTATACCGGCATCCTGCCCGACCTGTTCCGCGAGGGGCAGGGCGTGGTGGCCGAGGGCGTGGTCCAGACCGACGGCTCGTTCAAGGCCGACACGGTGCTCGCCAAGCATGACGAGCGCTACATGCCGCGCGAAGTCGCCGACGCGTTGAAGAAGCAGGGGCATTGGAAGGAGGGCGAGCCCGGTGGCCCGCCCGCGCCGGCCCCCGTGCGGAGCACCGTGCAATGATCGCGGAAATCGGCCAATACGCCCTGATCCTCGCGCTCGCCCTCGCGCTGGTGCAGATGGTGGTGCCCGCCTGGGGCGCCGCCAAGGGCGATCCCGTGCTGATGGGCGTCGCCGCGCCGGTGGCGTTGGCCATGCTGATATTCGTGGGCGGCGCCTTCGCCTGCCTCGTGGCGCTCTATGTGACGTCGGATTTCTCGGTCGCCAATGTGGTCGAGAATTCCCATTCGCAAATGCCGCTCGTCTACAAGATCACCAGCACCTGGGGCAATCACGAGGGCTCCATGCTGCTGTGGGCGCTGGTGCTGGCCGTCTTCGGCGCGCTGGTGGCCCTGTTCGGCGGCAATCTTCCGGACCGGCTGAAGGCGAACGTGCTGGCGGTCCAGGCGTCCATCGCCACCGCCTTCCTGCTGTTCATCCTCCTCACCTCCAACCCGTTCCTGCGGGTGCTGTCGCCGCCGGGCGAGGGGCGCGACCTCAATCCCGTGCTCCAGGACCCCGGCCTCGCGATCCACCCCCCGCTGCTTTATCTCGGCTATGTCGGGCTCTCCATCGCCTTCGCCTTCGCCATCGCGGCGCTGATCGAGGGGCGGATCGATGCCGCCTGGGCGCGCTGGGTGCGGCCCTGGACGCTGACCGCCTGGATCTTCCTCACCCTCGGCATCGCCATGGGCTCCTACTGGGCCTATTACGAATTGGGCTGGGGCGGCTGGTGGTTCTGGGATCCGGTGGAGAACGCCTCCCTCATGCCCTGGCTCGCCGCCACCGCCTTGCTGCATTCCGCCGTGGTGATGGAAAAGCGCGACGCCCTGAAGGTGTGGACCATCCTTTTGGCCATCCTCGCTTTTTCCCTCTCGCTCATCGGTACCTTCCTGGTGCGCTCGGGCGTGCTGACCTCGGTGCATGCCTTCGCCACAGATCCGCTGCGCGGCGTGTTCATCCTGGCCATATTGGTGGTCTTCATCGGCGGCAGCCTCGCCCTGTTCGCGCTGCGCGCCGGGGAATTGCGCCAGGGCGGCCTGTTCGCGCCGATCTCGCGCGAGGGCGCGCTGGTGTTCAACAATCTGTTCCTCACCGCCGCCACCGCCTCGGTGTTCGTCGGCACGCTCTATCCCCTCGCGCTCGAGGCGCTGACCGGGGACAAGATCACGGTGGGGCCCCCCTTCTTCAACCTCACCTTCGGCGGGTTGATGCTGCCGCTGGTGTTCGCCATGCCGTTCGGTCCGCTGCTGGCCTGGAAGCGCGGCGACCTGCTGGGCGTCGCCCAGCGGCTCATGCTGGCGGCCGGCTTCGCGGTGGTCGCGGCGGTGGTCACCGCGGCCGCGACGGCGGCGGTGAGCGAGGAACGCGGGCCGGTGCTGGCGCCGGTCGCCATCGGCCTTGCGGTATTCATCATCGCCGGAGCGCTGACCGACATCGCCGAGCGCGCCGGCATCGGCCGCGTCTCCGCGCGCCTTGCGGTGCGCCGCCTCACGGGCCTGCCGCGGTCCACCTTCGGCACCGCCATCGCCCATCTCGGGGTCGGCATCTGCCTGCTGGGCATCGTGAGCGAGAGCGCCTGGAGCCTGGAGAAAATCGCCGCCGTGCGGATCGGCGAAACGGTGACCATCGGCACCCGCGACCTCACCCTCGCGCGGGTCGAAAATCGCGCCGGACCCAATTTCACCTCCCGCGTGGCGGTGTTCGAAATCCGCGAAGGCGGCATCTCCCAGGGCACGGTGGAGGCCGCCAAGCGCCAGTTCGCCGCGCGCCAGATGGCGACCACGGAATCGGGCATCCGCACCTTCGGCTTCAGCCAGCTCTATGTCTCCATCGGCGAGGAGCATGCGGACGGCGCCCTGTCCATGCGCGCCACCTGGAAGCCGTTCGTGACCCTGATCTGGCTCGGCGCGGTCGTGATGGCGCTCGGCGGCCTGCTCTCGCTGGCCGACCGGCGGCTGCGCGTCGGGGCGCCGAAGCCTGCACGCATGCGGCGCGGCGCCTTGCCGGCGGCGGCGGAATAAGCCCATGCTGCGCCGCCTGTTCGCCCTTCTCCTCCTTCTGCCCCTGGCCCTCGGGGGCCTTGGCGCCCTCGGGATCCTCGGCGCCGCGCCGGCGTTTGCCGTGCAGCCGGACGAGGTGCTGGGCGATCCGGTGCTGGAAGGGCGGGCGCGCGAGCTCTCCAAGGAATTGCGCTGCATGGTCTGCCAGAACCAGTCCATCGACGACAGCGACGCGCCGCTCGCGAAGGACCTGCGCCTGCTCGTGCGCGACCGGTTGAAAGCCGGCGACAGCAACCAGCAGGTGCTCGATTTCCTGGTGGCGCGCTATGGCGAGTTCGTGCTGATGCGGCCCGTCTTCTCCTGGCGCAACGCCTTGCTGTGGGGCGCGCCGCTGCTGGCGCTGGGGGCAGGGGGGATTGCCGCCTATCTCGCGATCCAGCGCCGCCGCCGCGCCGCGCCGGACACCGTGCCGCTGACCCCGGACGAGGAAGAACGGGTGCGCCGGATTCTTTCCGAAGCAGCGAGCGCGCCGCCCCCCGCGCCGCCGGCCGGAAGCTGAGCGCGGGCGTGCGCCGCGCCCAGGCGGGCCTCGATATCTTAAGGAAACTCACGCAGCCGTGACGCGCCTTAACGATCGGTAATCCAGCCGCCAGCCGGCTGTAAGTTTCCCCGCCCTATGTTCGGTCTCGACCTTGCCCCACGGGGGGCAGACAGAAGAGAGACGAACGATCCCATGACCGGCTTCCCGCGCAAGTCCACCCTCATCCGTCGCCGCCGCTCCGCTCTGCTCGGCGGGGTCTTCGGCCTGGCTGTGACCGGCATCGTTGTCGGCCAGTTCATCCCGCCCTATTCCATGCCGGCCAATGCGCAGATCACCACCAGCCAGCCCGCCGGCACGTTCTCCTTCGCCGATACGGTGGAGAAGGTCTCGCCTGCCGTGGTGTCGGTGAAGGTCAAGAAGGACGTCAACGCCCAGGAAATGGCGATGGGCGAGGACGGCCCGTTCGGCAACGACGTGCCCCCGCAGATCGAGCGGTTCCTGAAGCGCTTCGGCCTGGAAGGCCAGGGCGGCCCGCAGGGCCAGATGCCCCAGCGCCCCCGCGCCGATCGCGGCGACAAGGGTGAGCGCCGCGTGGTCGGCCAGGGCTCGGGCTTCATCATTTCCGCCGACGGCTATGTGGTGACCAACAACCACGTGGTGGACGGCGCCAGCGAAGTGGACGTGACCACCACCGACGGCAAGGAATATACCGCCAAGGTGATCGGCGCCGATCCGCGCACCGACGTCGCCTTGCTGAAGATCGACGGCAAGAACAACTTGCCCTGGGTGAAGCTGGCCGATGGCGCGCCTCGCGTCGGCGATTGGGTGATCGCGGTCGGCAATCCGTTCGGCCTCGGCGGAACGGTGACGGCGGGCATCGTCTCGGCGCGCGGCCGCGATATCGGCTCGGGCCCCTATGACGATTTCATCCAGATCGATGCGCCGATCAATCGCGGCAATTCCGGCGGCCCGACCTTCAGCCTCAACGGCGAGGTCATCGGCATGAACACCGCCATCGTCTCCCCCTCGGGCGGCAATGTGGGCATCGCCTTCGCCATTCCCTCCGAGACCGTGAAGACGGTGGTGAACCAGCTGCGTGACAGCGGCAAGGTGGCGCGCGGCTATATCGGCGTGCAGATCCAGCCGGTGACCGACGATCTCGCCTCGGGCCTCGGCCTGAGCACGTCGGAAGGCGCGCTGGTGGCCCAGGTCCAACCCGGCACCCCCGGTGCCAAGGCCGGCTTGAAGAGCGGCGACGTGGTGGCCAAGGTGAACGGCGATACCATCAAGGACGCCCGCGACCTGACCCGAAAGATCGGCATGATGAAGCCGGGCGCCAACGTCGATCTGACGGTGATCCGGGACAACAAGCCGATCAGCGTCGCGGTGACGCTGGAGCAGATCCCCAACGATCAGCAGGCGAGCCTGAGCCCGGGCGAGAGCGACCAGGCCCCCGGCGCCGACGTGCCGCGCCTCGGCCTCCAGCTTGCCCCGGCCAAGTCGGTCAAGGGCGCCGGCGCGGACGGCGTGGTGGTCACCGACGTTGAGCCGAACGGCCCGGCCGCCCTGCGCGGCATCCGCTCCGGCGACGTGATCCTGGACGTGGGCGGCAAGACCGTGTCCAGCCCGAAGGACGTGCGCGACGGCCTCGCCGCCGCCAAGGCCGAGAACCGCAAGGCGGTGCTGATGCGGGTGAAGGGCGAACAGGGCGTGCGCTTCGTCGCCATCGCAATCGAGGCAAAGGCCAAGGGCTGATGTCGGCGGCTGATTTCGGCGGCTGACCTTCACGTCTGACCTGCGCGGCGGGCTTCGGCCCGCCGTTCCGGCGCGGCACGGGATTTGTTCTTCCGTCCTCCTGTGCCGTTCCGATCCCCGCGGCGCGGGAAGCCCGAGCGCTTCCCGCGCCGCGCTTTTGTCCGATACCTCTTCGCGCGGCCGCTTCAGGCCGTTCCCCGGCTCGCTTTCGGCGCTAGGATGAGATGGACGCGAATCTCGAACAAGGTCTGACCTTCTCCATGCGCCTGCTCCTCATCGAGGACGACCGCGACGCGGCGGACTATCTGCGCAAGGCTTTTCGCGAGGCCGGCCACGTGGTGGACCATGCTGGCGATGGGGAAGAGGGCCTCGCCCTCGCCCTCGACGGCAAATACGACGTGCTGGTGGTGGACCGCATGCTGCCCCTCAAGGACGGCCTGTCCATCGTCTCCGACCTGCGACGGCGCGGCGATACCACGCCGGCGCTGATTCTCTCAGCCCTGGGGCAGGTGGACGACCGGGTGGCGGGCCTGCGTGCCGGGGGCGACGATTATCTGCCCAAGCCCTATGCCTTCACCGAACTGCTGGCACGTGTGGAGGCGCTCTCCCGGCGCGGCGCGCCGCAGGCGGCGGAAACCATCTATCGGGTGGGCGATCTGGAGCTGGACCGGCTCGCCCATCGCGTCAGCCGGGGCGGCAAGGACATTCCCCTCCAGCCGCGCGAATTCCGCCTGCTGGAATATCTCATGCGCCATGCCGGGCAGGTGGTGACGCGCACCATGCTGCTCGAAAACGTGTGGGATTATCATTTCGACCCGCAGACCAATGTGATCGACGTCCATGTCTCGCGCCTGCGCTCGAAGATCGACAAGGGCTTCGACGTCCCGTTGCTGCATACGGTGCGCGGTGCCGGCTACATGATCCGCGTTGGCCTGCGCTGATGGCGCAGCGCCATCGCCTGTCGGTCGAGCCGGCCTGACGCCATGCGGATGCCCCGCAACCTGCTGCAATTGGTGCGCACCACGGCGTTCAAGCTGCTGGCGGCCTATCTGGTCGTGTTCGCGCTCTTCTCGGTCGCCATGATCGCCTATGTGGCGTGGCATACGCGCGCGCTGATCGAGAGCCAGGTGGCGGAGAATGTGGAAGGCGAGGTGCGCTTCCTGGCGGAGCAATATCGCCTCGGCGGAATCCAGCGCCTGGTCATCGTCATCGACCGCCGCACCCGCCGGCCGGGCTCCTCGATCTATCTGCTGACCAATTTCACCGGCGAGGTGATGGCCTCCAACGTGTCCGACCTGCCCATCGGGCTGCTCGACAAGCCGGGCACGCGCATCACGCCCTATCGCCGCTCCGACGAGCCGGGGGCAAAGGAATTTCTCGCCTTCGTGCAGGTGTTCCAGCTGCCCGGCGGCTACCGCCTGCTGGTGGGCCGCGACATCGAGGAGCGCGACACGCTGCGCCAATTGGTGGTGCGTCCCGCCCAGGGCGCCCTGGTGCTGATTCTGGTGCTCGGCATTGCCGGCGGAATCTTCGTCACCCGGCGCGTGCTCAAGCGCATCGAATCCATGACCGCCACTTCGGAAACCATCATGGCCGGCGATCTCTCCGGCCGGCTGGCGGTGGATGGGACCGGCGACGAGTTCGACCGCCTCGCCCAGAGCCTCAACACCATGCTGGACCGCATCGAGGCGCTCATGGTCGGCCTCAAGGAGGTCTCCGACAATATCGCCCATGATCTGAAAACGCCGCTGACGCGCCTGCGCAACCGCGCGGAAGAAGCGCTGCGCGGCGCCCATTCGGAAGAGGAATGGCGCGCGGCGCTGGAGACCACCATCGAGGAGAGCGATTCCCTGATGCGCACGTTCGACGCGCTGCTGATGATCGCGCGCGCGGAGGCCGGGCAGGCGCGGGACAATATGGTGGACCTCGACCTCGGTGCCATCGCGGAGAATGTCGCCGATCTGTACGAGCCGCTGGCGGACGAGCAGGGCATGGACCTGCGGGTGGACGCGCAGCCGGTGGAGGTTCACGGCATGCGCGAACTGCTGGCCCAGGCGCTCGCCAATCTGGTGGATAACGCGCTCAAATACGGCCGCGCCGCCGAGGGCGCGCGCGGGGAGATCCGCGTCAGCCTGCGCCGCGAGGGCGATGAGGCGGTGCTTGAGGTGGGCGATCGCGGGCCGGGCATTGCGCCGCAGGATCGCGAACGGGTGGTGGAGCGGTTCGTCCGCCTGGATACCAGCCGCTCGCGCCCGGGTTCCGGCCTTGGCCTGTCCCTGGTTGCCGCCGTGGCGCGCCTGCATGGCGGCAGCCTGGTGTTCTCCGACAATGGGCCCGGCCTGCGGGCGACCCTTCGTTTGCCCGCGAAAACGCCATAAGGGCTTGCGCTTAGGCATGGCCTCATGCCTTTAAGTGAGGCAAATGTCCGCTTCCTCCGCTTCGCCCCCTATTGCTGCCGCCTCGCTTGCCGCCTTGATGTGGGAAGCCCCCGTTCTTTGTGATGCTGAGGCGGCAAAGATCAAGCTCGGCTACGCGCTCGAAGGCCTGGACCCGGCCGGCCGTGCGCGCATCGACGCCATCCTCATGGCGTGTCCGCGCGCGCGTGATGTTCTGCTTGGCGTTGCGGAATCCTCGCCTTTTCTCCATGACCTCATCCGCGCCGATCCCGGGCGCCTGCTGCGGGCGCTGGACGGCGCGCCGGCCGCGCATATCGCCGCCCTCACGGACGCCTGCCGGCAGGCGGTCGTGCATGCTGCCGACGAGGCGCGGGCGATGACGGCGCTGCGCCGGATGCGGGCCGAAGCCGCGCTCACCATCGCCTTAGCCGATATTGGCGGCGCCATGGATCTGGTGCAGGTGACGCGTGCGCTCACCGACGTGGCCGACACTGCGCTCGGCGCGGCGCTGGATTTCCTGCTCGCCGAGGCGGTTTCCGCCGGCAAGCTCCTGCCCCCCGACCCCGCGATCCCCGCCGTTGGCTGCGGCCTGGCCGTGATCGCCATGGGCAAGCACGGCGCGCGCGAACTGAACTATTCCTCCGACGTGGACCTGATCGTGGTCTATGACCGCGACGTGGCGCCGCTTGCCGCGGGCGTGGAACCCTCTCCCTTCTTCGTAAAGATCACCCGCGCTCTGGTGCGCATGCTCCAGGAGCGCACCGGCGACGGCTATGTGCTGCGGGTGGATTTGCGCCTGCGGCCGGATCCCGGCTCGACGCAAGTGGCGCTCTCCACCGCCGCCGCGCTCGCCTATTACGAGCGCGAGGGCGCGACCTGGGAGCGCGCGGCCTATATCAAGGCGCGCCCGGTGGCGGGCGACCTCGCGGTGGGCCGGGAATTTTTGTCCGATCTTGCCCCCTTCGTCTGGCGCCGCGTGCTGGATTACCGTGCCATCGCCGACGTGCACGCCATGAAGCGCGAGATCCATGCGTTTCGCGGGCACGACGTGGTGGCGGTGGAAGGCCACAACGTGAAGCTCGGGCGCGGCGGCATCCGCGAGGTGGAATTCTTCGTCCAGACCCAGCAACTCATCGCCGGCGGACGGGATCCGAACCTGCGGTCCTCGCGCACCCTGGAGGCGCTCGACGCGCTGGTGCGCGATTTCTGGATCGCCGGCGCCGTGCGGGACGAACTGGCCGAGGCCTACATCTTCCTGCGCCGGGTGGAGCATCGCATCCAGATGGTGGCGGATGCCCAGACCCACACCTTGCCCGAACAGACAGAAGCGCTCGGCGCCTTCGCCCGCTTCATGGGCTATGAGACCCGCGATGCCTTCGCCGCCGCCCTGGTGGATCGCCTGAAGCGGGTGCAGCACCATTACGCGCAATTGTTCGAGGACAGCCCGCCGCCGGCGGTGCTGGACGGGCAATTGCTGTTTCCCCCCGATCATGACGACCGCCAGACCCTGGCGGTGCTCGGCCGGCTCGGCTTTCGCGATCCGCCCGCCGCCAGCACCGTGGTGCGCGGCTGGATGGCGGGGCGCCACCGGGTGCTGCGCAGCGATGTGGCGCGCGGCCAGCTCGCCAGCATCGCGCCGCTGCTGCTGGAGCAATTGTCGCGCGGCGGCGATCCCGATGGGGCGCTGATCGCGGCTGACAATTTCTTCGCCGAGCTCTCCGGCGGCCATCTGATGCACGCCTTGCAGCGCCATCCCGATCTGGTGCGGCTGCTCGCCACCATCCTGACGGTCGCCCCGCGCCTCGGCGAGACGCTGGCGCGGCGGCCCTCGCTACTCGACGCTTTGCTGGATCCGGCCTTCTTCAACAAGCTGCCCGACCAGGCGAGCCTGGAACAGCATCTCGAAATCCTCCTCGACACCGCAGAGAGCGATGAAGAGCAGCTCGACCGCGCGCGCCGCTTTCGCCAGGAACAGCATGTGCTCATCGGCGTGCGCATCGCCTCCGGCACGCTGCCCGCCGCGCGCGCGGGCGAAGCCTATGCGTGCCTCGCCGAAGTCATCATCCGCGCCTTGCACGCGCGCGTCTGGGCACGCTTCCAGGAGGCCCACGGCACGATCGCCGGGGCCGAGACGGCGGTGCTGTCCATGGGCAAGCTCGGCGGTCGGGAAATGACCGCCGGCTCCGATCTCGACCTGATCGTGCTCTATGATTTCGATCCCGAGGCGGACCCGTCCTCCGACGGCCCGCGCCCGCTCCATGGCGCGCAATATTTCGCCCGCTTCACCCAGCGCCTGGTCTCCGCGCTCACCAGCCTGACGAACGCCGGCAAGCTCTATGACGTGGACCTGCGCCTGCGCCCTTCCGGGCGCTCCGGTCCGGTGGCGACGCGGCTGCGCTCCTTCGAGAATTACCAGCGCGACGAGGCCTGGACCTGGGAACATATGGCGCTCACCCGCGCCCGCGTGATCTCGGCGCGCCGCGATTTCCGCACCCGCGTGGAAACGGTGATCCGCGACGTGCTGGCCCGTCCGCGCGATCCGCGCCGCATCGCCGGCGACATTCTCGACATGCGCGGCGCCATCGCCGCCGAGAAGGGCGAGGCCGACCGCTGGAACCTCAAGCATGCCCTGGGCGGGCAGGTGGATGTGGAGTTCCTGGCGCAATATCTGGTGCTGGTGCATGCCGCCCAGCATCCGCAGATCGTCGATACAGCGACCGCGCGCATCATCGCCGTGGCGGGCGAACTGCACCTGCTGCCGGCGGAGGACATTCTTCTCCTCGCCAATGCCTGCCGGCTCTATCAGGATCTGACGCAGGTGCTGCGGCTGGCGCTCGACACCCATTTCTTGCCGGCGGAGGCGAGCCCGGCCTTAAAGGCGCTGCTCGCGCGCGCCGGAGAGATGCCGGATTTCGCCACCCTGGACGCCCATCTGCGCGAAACCCAGGACCGCGTGCGCGAGATTTTTACCCGCGTGCTGGAGCAGGCGGCGGCCTGATCATCCTGCTCGGGCGAGGAGGGCGCCTCACACCACCGAGGTGAGGCGCGGCGTCTCGTTGGAATTGGCCGCGCCGCCGTCCAGCGGCAGGCGGATGATAACGGTGGTGCCCACCCCTTCCTGCGAGCGGATGCGCATGGCCCCGCCGTGCAGCTCGGTCAGCGACTTGGCGATCGCGAGACCCAGCCCGGATCCCTTGTGGGTCTTGGTGAACTGGCTTTCCACCTGCTCGAACGGCCGGCCCAGCTTGGCCAGGGCGTGCTTGGCGATGCCGATGCCGCTGTCCTCGATGGCGATCACCGCCGCCCCGCCGTTCACCCGCGCCTTGATGGCGATCCGCCCGCCCTCGGGCGTGAATTTCACCGCATTGGAGAGCAGGTTCAGCAGGATCTGCTTGAGCGCCCGCTTGTCCGCCCGCACCGCGAGTCCCTCGCCCGCCTCGGCGGTGACGGAGATCTGCTTCTCCTGTCCCTTGAGCGCCATGACGCGCAGGGCGTCGGTGACGATCTCGTCCAGCCGCACATCCTCCAGCTCCAGCTGCATGCGGCCGGCCTCGATCTTCGACATGTCGAGGATGTCGTTGATGACGTCCAGCAGATAGGTGCCCGAGCCTTTGATGTCGCCGCAATATTCCGCGTATTTTTCCGAGCCGAGCGGGCCGAACATGCCGCTCTCCATGATTTCGGAAAAGCCGATGATGGCATTGAGCGGCGTGCGCAATTCGTGGCTCATATTGGCCATGAACTCGCTCTTGGCGCGGTTGGCGTCCTCGGCGCGGTTCTTTTCTTCCGAATATTTCTCTGCCAGCTCGGCCAATTGCTGGGCCTGAAGCTCCAGGGTCTGCTGGGATTTGCGCAGGTCGGCGACCAGCGCCATCAGGCGCTTCTCATTGTCCATGAGGCGTTCCTCATGGCGCTTGAGCGGGGTGATGTCGGTGCCCACTGAGACGTAGCCACCGTCCTTCGTGCGGCGCTCGGCAATCTTCAGCCAGCGGCCGTTGGAGAGCTGGGCCTCGAACGCCCGCGAGCCTTCTTCCGGCTTATCCTCCGGCTTCAGCGGTGTGCGTGTGACCGGGTGGCGGCCGACGGTGGCGATGGTGTCGAACGAGGTGCCGACCTGGATCGCGTCGTCCGGCAGCTCGTGGAGGCTCTGGAATTTGGAATTGCAGAGCACGAGGCGGTTCTGGCTGTCCCACAGCACGAAGGCTTCCGAAATGCTCTCGATGGCGTCGCGCAGGCGGGTGTCGGCGGTGACCGTGCGTTCCGCCATGCGCTGGGCCTCGGTGACATCCATGGCGATGCCGATGAGGTGCGGGCCGTCTTCGCCGCCCTGCTGCACCACTTCCGCGCGCATGCGCAGCCACACGAAATCGCCGCGCGCGGTGCGCATGCGAAACACCCGGTCCACCGAGGCCCCGGGACGATCGGCGAGGTCCTGGGCGAGTTCGTAGAGGTTCACGTCGTCCGGATGCACCAGCTTGGCGATGTCGCCGAACGAGAGCAGGTCGTCGCGCCGGTCGAGCCCGAGGATCTCGAACATGGTGTCGGACCAGTACATGCGGCCGCGCGCCATGTCCCAATCCCACATGCCGCAGCGGCCGCGGTTCAGCGCGGTGTCGATGCGCACGCGCACGGTGTCGTAGATGTGGTCCGCCTCGCGGGCCCGGCTTGCCTGCCAGTGGAAGGAGAAGCCGAGGATGAGCAGCACCGCCCCGGTGGTGGTGAACAGCGTCACCGTCAGCGTGGTGCTCTCCGACCAGGTGGCGAGCGCCCGCGCCATGGGCTGCATGTAGATGATTTGCCCGAGCGGCGGGTTGAGGTTGCGCACGGTGGCGAGCGCGGTGTCCTCGCCGAACGGGATTTCCAGCACGCCGGCGCGCTCGGCGAAGACCGTGAGCGGCTGGGAGGGATCGAGCACATCGGCCAACGTCGCCGCTGGCGGCAGGCCCTGCGGCGCCGAGGCGAGGATGCGGCCCTGCGGGTCGGTCACATAAATGCGGCGACCGCCCAGCGTTGCGCGGGGCGGAAGGGAATCCTGCAAGGCCTGGCTGACGCGCGCAAGATTGCCGCCCAAGCGCTGGCTTAGCCCTTCGGCGGTTGCGAGCGCGAGGAGACTGAGGTCATCCTTTGCGTTGTCGATCACGGCCTGGCGGTGGCTGTGCACCTGCACAGCGGCGCCGACGCCGATGACGACCAGGAAGGTGATGATCAGCGCCGGGACGATCCGGCGCAGAAAAGGCTCGGCTTCGAGAAGCCGCTGGTAGGCGGGTCGTGCTACGGATTTTGCCAATCCACCTATGGCATGACCGCGCACACCGACGCTCTCAGCGTTGGCGCGTGCCATCGCCGGCCCCTCCTCCGGTGTCCGGTCTTAGGGCGGCCACGCCCTTCGACCTATCGTCCTCACAAGACTTGGAGGGACGTGCCGCATCTCTCCGAATCGGGGTCGATTGGACTCGAATCGGGGGGGTGTTGTCTAGAGTCCGGGAGAGTCAAGACCGTAAAAATCTACGCACTTCGCGGGTTATTTTTGCCGTTGCGGGATGCGTAGCGGCGTCGCTCAAGCTGCGTCGAGGGTGCGGCCCTTGCTTTGCCGCGCGGCCATTGCCGGCGGCGGCGATTCAGCCGGACGTATCCATCGCGCATAGACTTCAACCATGAAGTCCACGAACACCCGCACCTTCAGGTCTTGCGTCGCGCGGGCCGGGAACAGGGCGACCGTCTCCAGCGGTTCGCGGCGCCGCCAGTCCGGAAGGACCACTTCCAACTCCCCGGCGTCGATCCGCCGGCGGGCGAGGCAGCGCGACATCATCAGGATGCCGGCTCCGCTCAGCGTCTGCCGCAGGGCCATGATCGGATCATTGGTGACGAGGGCTGGCTGAATTTGCAAATCCACCGGCCCGCCGGGGCCGTCCAGGTCCCAGTGCAGCAGTCCCGGACGGCTGCGGATCGCCACCAGATCGTGCAGTCCGAGTTCGCTCGGGTGGGAGGGGCGGCCCTTGCGGTCGAGATAGGCGGGGCTGGCGAGCAGGCTCAGCGTCTGCAATCCCAAGGAGCGCACATGATAGCTGGAATCGCGCACCGGCCCCGGGCGCACCGCGACGTCATAGCCGTGCTCGGAGAGGTCGAGCGGGTGATTGTCCAGGGTCAGGTTGAGCTGCACCTTGGGATAGCGCGCGCGGAAAGTGGCGAGTTCCGGCTCCAGGATCAGGATGGCCGGCGCATAGGTGATGAGCACCTTCAGCGGGCCTTCCGGCTCCTTGGTGAGGGCGCGGGCGCTGGCTTCGGCGCGGTCGAGCGCCGCGATCGCATCGACGCATTGGTTGTAATAGGCCTGCCCCGCCTCGCTCGGCCAGACCCGGCGCGTGGTGCGGTGGAGCAATTGCACGCCAAGCCGATCCTCCAGCGTCTTCAGCTTGCGGCTGACGGAGGTTGCGGGAAGGCCCATCTGGGCGGCGGCGGCGCTAAAGCTGCCGCGCTCCACCACCCGCAGGAACACCTCAATATCATCGAAGCGCGCCATGGCATTGCTTCCTCTGCAGACGGAAAGAGACGCGGCGCGCATCGCTGCGCACCGCGTCCTGATCCGGATCGTTTGACTTATATGGGTGTCACTCGCCCGTTCCGCCAAAGCTGTACTCGACCTGGCTCTTGCCGGTGGGCTGGGTCTGGTGGATGGGGAAGATGGCGTTCAGCGAACGGCTGGCGGTCGGGGCTCCCGCATAGCCGAGCGGAGCGATGGCGAACGGATCGGTCGCCGGGGCTTCTCGGGCCGACTCGGCCGCGACCGCATAGGCCTCCTTGTTCATGGCGGAGACATATTCATCGGCGCTGGCGGCGCCGGAAACGGTCAGGGCCGCACCGATGGCGAGGGCTGCAAGGGTAAGATTGCGCATGGAAAGTCTCCTGCATTTGGAAGCCGGCGGGGCCGGCGTGTTGATGCAGGGAACCTAATCATTAGCCGACGACGGGATAATGCGCCAATTGCGCAGCTCATTATCCCGTTTTTGTCGATAATTTATGCGTTACCCAAGCGATCTCATCGCAATATCGGCGACATCCTCGGACAGGCCGGGCGTTTCCGCAACGCGCCGCAGCGCGCGTTCCGCATGGGCGGCGCGGCCCTCCTCCAATTGCCGCCAGGTCTTGAAGGCGGAGAGCATGCGCGAGGCCACCTGCGGATTGGTGCCGTCGAGCCCCAGGACCACCTCCACGAGGAAATCATAGCCCGCCCCGTCGGCGCGATTGAACTGGGTGGCATTGCCGGTGACAAACGCGCCGATGAGCGCCCGCACGCGGTTCGGATTGGTCATGGAGAAGAAGGGCATCAGCGACAGGCGCTTCACCCGCTCCAGCGTCCCGGGCTCGGGGATCATCGCCTGCAGGCTCAGCCATTTGTCGACCACCAACGGATCGCTCTCGAACCGGCGGAAGAAGGCGTCGAGCGCCTGCGTGCGCTCGGGCGTATCGTGCTGGGACAATACGGCGAGGGCCGCGAAGCGGTCGGTCATATTGTCCGCCGCCTCGAATTGCGCCATGGCGCGGGCGAGCGCCTGCGGCGTACCGGGCAAAGTCAGGTAATCCAGGCTGAGATTGCGCAGCGCGCGACGGCCGGCGGACGCCGCGTCGGGGGCATAGGGGCCGGATGTTGCAAGGGCCGCATAAGCCTCCGCGAACAGGTCGCCCAGGCCCTCGGCGAACGCCTTGCGCAGGGTCTTGCGGGCGGCGAAGACGGCATCGGGATTGACGTTGCGTGCCAGTTCCCGCGCCACTTCCGCTTCCCCCGGCAAGGCCAGCGCCTGCGCCTTGAAGGCGGGATCGAGCGTCGCATCGCTCAGCAGCAGGCGCGCCGCCTCCACCAGGGCTTTCGGATCCGGCAGGGTGCCGGTGCGCGCCCCGTCCTTCAGCAAGGCGAAGGCGAGGCCCTGGAGCGCGTCGAACCGGTTGAACGGATCGCTGTCATGGGCCGCGAGGAACACCAGATCCTCGCTGGTGAGGTTGGACGACAGGTTCACCGGCGCCGAGAAGCCGCGGTTGAGCGAGGCCACGGGCCGCGTGCCGATGCCGGTGAAAACGAAGCTCTGCCGCGGCGCCGTGACTTCCAGCACGCCGTTTTCCACGCTCGTGCCATCCTCCAGCACCAGCGGCATGTCGCTGCCATTGGGACCGACGAGGCCGAGCGCCAGCGGGATCACCAGCGGCTGCTTCTCGCTCTGGCCCGGGGTCGGCGGGGTCGATTGGGCGACGTCGAGGCGGAACGTGCCGGCGGCCGCATCATAGGCGCCGGTGACGTCGAGCCGGGGCGTGCCGGCCTGGGAATACCAGAGCGCGAATGCATCGAGATCGCGGCCGGTGGCATCCGCGAAGCATTTCAGGAAATCCTCGATGGTGGCGGCGTGTCCATCGTGGCGGGTGAAGTAAAGATCCATGCCGGCGCGGAACCCCTCTTCGCCCAGCAGGGTCTTCAGCATCCGCACCACTTCGGCGCCCTTTTCATAGACGGTCGCCGTGTAGAAATTATTGATCTCGCGATAGACTTGCGGCCGCACCGGGTGGGACAGCGGGCCGGCGTCCTCGGTGAATTGCTGGGCCTTCAGCAGGCGCACGTCGGCGATGCGCTTCACCGGGCGCGAGCGCTGGTCGGAGGAGAATTCCTGGTCGCGGAAGACGGTCAGGCCCTCCTTCAGACACAGCTGGAACCAGTCGCGGCAGGTGATGCGGTTGCCGCTCCAATTGTGGAAATATTCGTGGGCGATGATCGCCTCGATATTGGCATAATCGGCATCGGTCGCGGTTTCCGGCGTCGCCAGAACGTATTTGTCGTTGAAGACGTTGAGCCCCTTGTTCTCCATGGCGCCCATGTTGAAGTCGGATACCGCGACGATATTGAACACGTCGAGATCATATTCGCGGCCGAACGCCTGTTCGTCCCAGCGCATGGAGCGCTTCAGCGCGTCCATGGCATAGGCGGCGCGGTCGGCTTTTCCCGGCTCCACATAGATGCCGAGTTCCACCGGGCGGCCGGAGGCGGTGACGAAATGGCTCGGCACCTTGTCGAGCTTGCCGCCCACCAAAGCGAACAGATAGCTCGGCTTGGGCCAGGGATCGTGCCAGACCGCATAATGGCGGTTGGTGCCGGCGATCGGCCCGTTCTTCTCCAGATTGCCGTTGCCGAGCAGGATCGGTACCTCGTCCTTGTCGGCCTCGATGCGGGTGGTGTAGACGGCGAGCACGTCCGAGCGATCGGGGAAATAGGTGATGCGGCGAAAGCCCTCGGGCTCGCACTGGGTGCAATAATTGGCGCTGGTGCGGAACAGGCCCATCAGCTGGGTGTTCGCGGTGGGGTCCACCAGGGTTTCGATTTCCAGCATCAGGCGATCCGCCGGCGGGGCGGGAATCACCAGCGCCTGGGGCGTCGCCTCATAGGCGCCACCGGCGAGCGGCGCGCCGTTGATCGCCACGCGCACCAGCGTCAGCCCGTCGCCGTCCAGCACAATGGGCGCGCCGGCGGGACCGGCGGGATTGCGGCGCAAAGCGAGGCGGGAGACCACGCGGGTCGCGGTCGGATGCAGAGAAATATCGAGATCGACGGTATCCACCAGCCATTCAGGCGGGCGGTAATCGGCCAGGCGCACGGGTTGGGGCTCGGCTTCACGCATCGATCACTCCGGGACAAGAAACGCTCTTGGCGCCTGCGGCGCGCGGTAAGACTAGGCCGTCGCAATGGGCGGGGGAAGGGGCAGGGAAGGGGAAGGGGAAGGGTCGGGCGCGCATGGGCGCCACGGCGCGGGGTTCCGTCCTTTGCAACGGCCGAGGTAGAAATATTCAAGAACACATGATCATGAAGTATCCGCATTTCAGACAAGGCTTCTCCCCATGGGAACCTTAGGCCTGCCTCCGGCTTTTCAGCAGCGGAGGTCTGTTTCATGGTTCGCTTCAAAGCCCTGGATGCTTGGCGCGGGATCTGCGCGCTGCTGGTGGTTCTATTCCATTTCTGTTTTGTGTTCCGCTCGCCGCTCATGGGAGCGCCGATCGTCACAAATGCATTTTTGTTCGTGGACTTTTTCTTTGTCCTCAGCGGTTTCGTGGTGTGCCATGCCTATCGCGACCGGTTGGGGGATGCGCCATCCTGGCGCGCCTTCGTGGTGCGGCGGTTCGGCCGGCTGTGGCCGCTGCATGCGGCCATGCTCGCGCTGTTCATCGCCTTCATCGCTTTGGTGAACCTGCTGCCGCACCCCGCGCGCTTCGCCTTCACGCTCGGGCCGAGCGAATATTCCGCCATCGCCATTCCCATCCATGTGCTGCTGCTGAATGCGGTGGATCTGCACGGCATGGCCTGGAACGCCCCGAGCTGGAGCATCGGCGCGGAATTCTACACCTATCTGCTGTTCGGCGCGGTGTGCGTGCTGGCGCTGCGGCGCCTCAGTCTCGCCGCGGCCGCCTTGGTGCTCGCGAGCATCGCGCTCCTGGCCATGGTCGCTCCGAGCTACATGAATTCGACCGCCGATTTCGGCCTGTTCCGCTGCGTGGCCGGCTTCTTCACCGGCGTGATCGCCTATCGCCTGCACGAGATATGGGGCCACCGGCGCCTGCCGCTGGCGACGCTGTGCGAAGCGGGTATCGTCGCGCTGGTGGCGCTGTTCGTGATTCGCGCCAGCCACGGGCCGGATGCGGTGCGCGCGCTCAGCCTCGCGGCGCCGCTGGCGTTCGCCGCCGCCGTGCTGGTGTTTGCCCGCGAGCAGGGGGCGATCTCGCGCCTGTTGCAGGCGCCGCCATTCGAGGCGCTCGGGCGTTGGTCCTATTCCATCTACATGAGCCACCAACTGGTGCTCATGGCCGCGGCGTTCCTGGCCTGGAGCCTTGCGGGCGCGGCCGGTGTCGCGCTGGAGCGCGAGGTGGTGGTGGAGGGGCAGGCCAAGACGCTCTATGACCTCGGCGGCGTGTGGCAGAGCCATGCGGCGCTGGCGGGCGTGCTTTTGGTGGTGCTGGCGCTCTCGGCGCTCACCTATTCCCGCATCGAGGAGCCGGCGCGCCTCGCCTTCAGTGCCATGGCCAAGCGCATGGAGCGCGGGGAAGCCGTGCGCCGCGCGTTCGCCCAGGTACGGGAGCGGCAGGTGCCGGCGCGGCGGGTTTCCACCATCACATAAGCCCACAGGGGCTGATTGAAGCTGGCGCGGCCGGCGGGTGCTCCCCGCCGGCCGCGCCATTTTTTTGCGTTCAGGCTTTCCGTTGGATCAGGACTTCAGGGCGTCCAGTTCCTCGGTCAGCTCGGCGACCGTGCGGTCGATCATGGTGCGGGCGAAATCGTCGATCGGCAGGCCGGTGACGCGCTCATAGCTGCCGTTGGCGCAGATCGCGGGAACGCCCGCATAGACGCCCTCGGGAATGCCGTAGCTGCCGTCCGACGGCAGGCCCATGGAGACCCAATCGCCATTCGAGCCCTGGAACCAGTCGTGCATATGGTCGATGGCGGCATTCGCGGCCGACGCGGCCGAGGAGGCGCCGCGCGCTTCGATGATCGCCGTGCCGCGCTTGGCGACCGTCGGGATGAACGTGTCGCGATACCAGGCTTCGTCGTTGATCAGCTCGGGCAGGCTCTTGCCGCCGGCGGTGGCGAAGCGCCAATCGGCGAACATGGTGGGGGAATGATTGCCCCACACGACCATCTTCTGGATGCTGGCGACTTCAACGCCGGCCTTGGCGGCGAGCTGCGAGAGGGCGCGGTTGTGATCGAGGCGCAGCATCGCGTTGATGTTCTCGCGCGGGAAGTCGGGCGCGTTCTGGGCGAGGATCGCCGCATTGGTGTTGGCGGGATTGCCGACCACCAGCACGCGGGCTTCCCGGTTCGCCGCTTCGTTCAGGGCGCGGCCCTGCACCTTGAAGATTTCGCCATTGGCCAGCAGCAGGTCGCGCCGCTCCATGCCCTTCGAGCGCGGGCGCGAGCCCACCAGGATGGCGGCATCCACGTCGCGGAAGGCGACCTTGGGATCATCGGTGATGGTGACGCCGGCGAGCAGCGGGAAGGCGCAGTCTTCCAGTTCCATCACCACGCCGCCCACGGCCGCCTGGGCCTGCGGAAGGTCGAGCAACTGCAGCACCACCGGCTGGTCGGCGCCGAACACGTCGCCGTGCGCAAGACGGAACAGCAGGGAATAGCAAATCTGGCCGGCGGCTCCGGTCACTGCAATACGCTTGGCGGGACGTGTCATGAGGCTGAGCTCCAAAACGGGATCGGACGCGAATGTGTCCGGCTCCGGCTTATAAGACGGCTTTCATGACGTTTCAGCAGGCATTTGTTCTAAAGCGCGCCTGATCTAAAGCGCGCGGCCTTCAGCTGGCGGCGAGCCGCGCCTCCAGCGCCTCAAAGAGCGGATTGTCGGAGGCGAACACATATTCCATCGCCCCCACCGTCACCATGCTGGCGCCTTCCGCCCGCAGGAAGGTGGCGAGGCCATGCAAGGTGTCCGGCGGGCAGTGGAGGGTCAGCATGCCGGACGAGGTCGGCCCGCCGAACGGGGCCACGCAGCGAAAACGCTCCACCGCCTGCGCCACCAGGTCGGCATCGCACGAACTGAAGCGCGTGCGCACCTCGCGCATGGTGCGGGCGCGCTTTTCCGCCGCCATGCGGTCGAAGATGGCGCGCGCCACCGCGCGGGTTCCCGCGGTCCAGGGCGCCGTGAGGGAGGCCACCAGATTGGCTTCCGAACGCAGCATCACCCCGTCGTCCACCACCTTGAGCGCATTGGCGGACAAGGTGGCGCCGGTGGTGGTGATGTCGACGATCAGCTCGGCGCTGCCGGCCGCAGGCGTGCCCTCGGTCGCGCCCGCGCTCTCGACGATGCGATAATCGACGATGCCGTGACGGGCGAAGAAGCCCCGGGTGAGGTTCACATATTTGGTCGCGACGCGGATGCGCCGGCCGGTGCGGCTGTGGAAATGGCTCGCCACATCGTCCAAATCGTCCATGGTGCGCACGTCGATCCAGGCCTGCGGCACCGCGACCACCACATTGGCATGGCCGAAGCCGAGCTTCTCCAGCAGCGCGACGCGGGTGTCGGCGTGGGAGATGTTCTCGCGCACCAGGTCTTCACCCGTGACGCCCACATGGGCGGTGCCGGAGGCGAGCGCGGCCGCGATCTCGGAGGCCGAGAGATAGGCCACTTCCACATTCTCCACCCCGCCGATGGCGCCGCGATAGTCGCGGGCGCCGCGTGCCTGGAGCAGCGGCATGCCGGCGCGGGCGAAGAAGGCCTGCACGTTTTCCTGCAGCCGGCCCTTGGAGGGAACGGCGAGAATCAAGGTGTCGCTCATCGTCCTGCCTCCCCATCGGCCGGGCGCGCCGCGGCCTTGTCCATCGCGGCTTCATCCAGCTTTGCGAGGCGCTCGACCCAAGCGGCGAGGCCCACGGCGGGCACCACCGCGCCGCCGCCGAGCCGCTCCAGCAGGCGATCATAGCGCCCGCCCGCCACCAGCGGCCCGTCCACGCGCCCGTGCGGATCGTGCAGCTCGAACACCATGCCGCTGTAATAATCGAGCGGCCGGCCGAAGGCGGCCGAGAATTGGATATCCGAAAGGGCGATGCCGTGGGCGCTGATGAAGCCGGCGCGGCGGTCGAACGCGTCGAGCGCGGCGTCGAGCGCGATGCCGGCGTCCTTCGCCAGCGCCCGCAGGCGGGCCGAGGCATCGTCCGGATTGCCCGTGATGTTGAGATAGCGTCCGAGAATCACCGCCGTTTCCGACGACAGGCCGTTGCCGGCGTCGAGCGAGGCCTGTTCCAGGAACCGCTCGGCGATCTCCGATACGCTGCGTCCGCCCACCGTGGTGATGCCGGCGATGGACAAGAGGTCGGTGATCAGGGCGCGCGCGCCTTCCGGGTCCGAGCCGGTGAGCGCGTTCAGCACGCCGGCATGGCTCGCGCCATTGCTCGCGCGCTCGGCATTGAGGCGGGTGAGGTCGGCGTCCAGGCGGCTCTGGCCAAAATCCTTCAGCAGCCGCCGCCGCCACGCCGGGGGCAGGGGCAGGGCCTCCAGCAGCGCCGCGAACAAGGCGACGTCGCCGAGATGGATCGCCGGGGCCGGCATATTGTAGATGGCGCAGGTCTCCAGCCCGAGGGCGAGAATCTCCGCGTCCGCCGCCTCAAGATCGGTGCGGCCGAAGGATTCGACACCGGCGTGGCGGAACTCGCCGCTGCTTTCGCCGCGAAAGCGGAACACCGGGCCGAGATAGCTGACGAAGGTCGGCAGCGGCGCGCCGGACTGGAGCACCTGCCGCGCGACGGGGATCGTCAGGTCCGGCCGCAGGCACAGTTCCTGCCCCTCCATGTCGGTGGTGAGATAGAGCTGGCGGCGGATGGATTCGCCCGAAAGATCCAGGAACACGTCCGCCGGCTGGAGAATGGGCGTGTCGATGCGCACGAAGCCGGCGGCCTCGTAGCGTGCGAGAAGGGCATCGTCCAGGGCGCGGCCTTTGCGCTCGGGAAATCGGCTTTGCGCCTTGGAGGGCATGGAATTCGTCCGCCGGGGTCCGGATAAGGGCTCAAGTGTTCGCGCGGCTTCTAGCAAAGGCGAAGCCCTCAGGCCACCCCGGCCTGCCCGAAGGGTGCTTAAGCCTCGCGCCCGGCTCGGCTATGGTGCGCGCAATGACGAGGGAATCGGCGGGCCCGCCCGCAGGCCCGCCCGCCGCACGCGAAAGGAAAGCCCATGGCCGACGCTCCCAAGCCCGACGCTCCCAAAACCGCCCCCCAGCCCAAAGGCGCCAGCGCCGGCCCCGCGGTGGCGAGCCTCTCCTTCGAAGCGGCCCTGGCCGAGCTGGAAGGCATCGTGCAGCGCCTGGAGCGCGGCGACGTGCCCCTCGAGGAAAGCATCGCCATCTATGAGCGCGGCGAGGCGCTGAAAGCGCGCTGCGATGCGCTGCTGAAGGAGGCCGAGGCGCGGGTCGAGACCATCACCCGCGAGTCCGACGGCCGCCCGAGCGGCACGGCGCCCCTCGATCCGGGCTGATCTGTGCCAGCGCGGGACAGGGCGCACCCGCCGAGGCGAACGCGCGGGGAACACAGCGGGTCCGAATCAGACGCCGCGCCCCGTGCGGGCTTTGTTCTTTTCCGTGGCCGCCTTCTCAGTAGAGGCCGGGAATGATGCGCTTGGTGCGGGCGCAATAAGCCTCATATTGCGCGCCGAAGGTCTCGCGCATCATCGCCTCTTCCTGCCCGACGCGGAAGAAGAACAGGATGCCGAAGCCGACCAGGCCGGAAAATCCCGCCAGCAGGTTCGGCAGCAGCAGCGCCTGCGCCACCGCCCACAGGAAAAACGCGGAATACATGGGGTGGCGCACCTGCGCATAAACGCCCGACGTCACCAGCTGGTGCGCGTCAAAGCTCGCACGTGTCGTGTGTGCCCAATGTCTCAGAGACACGTTCGGTGCCTTTACGGCGATTCCGTAGACAGATTCCCACAGCGGATCGTGGATGGAGCAGTTGCAAATTAGCATCAGCCCCGTGACGAAATAACCGCGCTGGCAGCTTTCACGCGCGGCTTCGACAAACTGGAAGAAGAGCGAGTTACAGAGAGCTGCATTCCCGATGCCGATAGCCACGATGTAGTCGATAATAATGGCTCGGTTTTGCGTGGCGGCGATGAGAAGCAAGCTTTGCCCGCCGACACACATGCCATACTTGTCGCGGGGGATGCACTCCTCTAGCAACCACCGGAAGATGAGATACTCTCCCCAACCCGCTGCCAGCGCGCACAGAACTTCCCCCACAGTCAGGTGCGGCGGGATGGCATTAGGATCCGCGGCCGCGCCGCCTTTCTTCTTTTTCTTCTTCTTGTTGACCAGCGATAACCATGGCAGTTTCTCCACGTAGGCCACAAGCTCTTCGCACTGCGCAGCGGAGGCCGTCAAATCCACATATTTCTTGGCCACGGCCCATTGCAGCAGCTGCAACTGACCGTGATGCACGAACAAATGAGGCGAAAATTGTACGCGTGGAGAGCTCGCAGCAACCTGGCTGCGCAAGTACTCAATGATGGCGATGCGCTCCTCGACCAGCACACCCCGCGCGCGAAGAATGAACATATCTATGTACTCACAGGCGTTAGTCATCCACTCGCCCACACCGCTCAGCCAATCTTCGACGTGGTCCTGGTTCCCCATATGCCCAGTGTTCAAGCCGGCATAACAGCGATGGCGCTCCCCTTCATAATCCCACACACACTGTTTGTCCTCCAAATACGCTGCGAAAACTACGGCGCCGGCATAGTCATAACCGGGGACACAAAGTTGAATGCAGCTGCAGCAGAGAAC
>NCEH01000022.1:31211-31872 GCA_002304505.1 Rhizobiales bacterium 32-66-11
GGCCGGGTCAATGTCTTTAACCTGGATACCAAGCTCCGGTGGCCAGAAGGACTGGGATTCAGGACCTTCAATCGCGCTCATGATTTCGTTCACAGCAACTCTGTAAGGATCAAACGCAAATTTCATGACGTTCGGAGTGAAGTTCTTTTCCATGTAGATCAAAGATTTTATCATTCCGTGCTTTATCACAATTTGTTTCACGGAGAACATGGTGACTAAAAATTCCCCAACAAGAGTGAGACGATCCAATGTCAGGCCGTAGATCATAATTTTTTCTTTTATCTGCATCAGTTTTTGCAGGAACTGTGCGTCGGTGAAACTCTTGTTTGCCTTGTCGAGATTCCACATGAGATGGTCCACGTGGAGCTCATACAGGTACTTTTGCAACATGTCTGCCATCTCCAGCTGCTTGGTGCGCTTCGCCCAGTCGAGCGGGGAGACAGCACTGCTCTGTGCATCGCGATGAGGTGCGGAGGGGCCAAAGCGCTCGCCATAAAAGTCGACCAGTTTCACAATCCCGTGCTCTGATGCTGACCCACGTGCATTGGACTTAAAATTGAACTTGCCAGAGTACAACGCGTCCTTGAGCAAATCAATGTTTTTGCTCATAATTAGAAAATGGAAAATGTTGAAGCCCTTGCTGTCTGTGGCGGTGGTGACG
>NCEH01000168.1 GCA_002304505.1 Rhizobiales bacterium 32-66-11
CCACCCCTCGGTGAGCGGGTAGCCGACATGGCGCGCCAGCAGCACCCCGGTCACCGGCTGCGCAACCACGGCGGTGGCCGTGAACAGGAAGTCGGCCGCCACCACGATGCGCGCCACGCCGGCGATCTTCGCGACATGCCCGGTGCGATGGGCCATCACCATGAAGAAGGCGATGCCCGCGCCGGTGCCGATCAGCACGACGGCCCCGATAAGGTGCAGGAATTTCAACACGAAATAGAGCATCAGCGATCTCGCAACATGGCCAGGGCGCACAGGTGCAGGGCGATGACGGGAGCGATCTTGAGCAGCGGCGCCAGCGGATCGAGCCAGAGCCAGGGCGTGAGCACGCTGCCGGCCAGGGCGTAGAAGAGCGCAACGGCGATGCCCCCGGTGAGGGCAAGGCGCGCGCTGCGGCGGACACAGATGCCGATGCCGATGGCGAGGTCCGCCAGCCCGCCGCCAACCACAGCCAGGGGTGCGAGAGCCCCGGCGCCGCCCTGCTGCATCAGCGCGATGCCCGGCGCATAGCCGGGGCCGAGCGAGGCAAGGCCGGAGCCGATCCAGAACAAAGCGAGGCTGACGAGGACGACCGGCTTCAGCAGATAAAGGCTGGCGAACCATTTCTCCTGTACCGAGGCCGGCCCCGCCGCCAGCATGGCGGCCATGGAGCGCGGCGTTATGCCGGTGATCCGGTGCCAGGGGGCGGTGTCGCCCACCGCGCCGCGCGCGATCTCGCGCCGCGCGGTGCTGCGTACCGGCGGACGCCAGCCCAGCCGGCCGGCGGCATCGCCGAGCCGGTAGAGCAGCCCGGCGAGCCACGCCGGCAGGACAATCTCTCGGGCCGGGGCATGGCCAAGCCAGCGTCTGAAGAGGCGCACCAGTTCAGTGAAAGCCAGCCGATCCGGCCCCGCCAATTCGAGGGCGAGCCGGGCGGGAGCCTTCGGCGCCGCGAAGAACAGCACGGTCGCCACCACATCCTCCAGCGCCACCGGCTGCAGCGGCGCAGTTGCCGGCATGACGGGCAGGACCGGCAGCGCAGCGAGCCCGCGGACCAGTGCGCTGGCGCCATAGGCGGCAGGGCCGAGCACGACGGAGGGCCGCAGGATCACCCAGTCCAGCGTGCTCGCCATCAGCTTCTCGTCCCCGGCGTGCTTGCTGCGGGAGAACTCGGTCGGCGTCGCCCGGTCCACCCCCATGGCGGAAAAGTGGATGAAACGACGGACCCCCGCCGTCTCGCAGGCGGCGACAAGGGCGGCGAGCCCGCGCGCATGGGTGCCGAAGAGGTCGTCGGCGGGTCCGCTCTGCAACGCGCCGGCGCAATTGACCACCGCATCCACATCCGCGAGCGCGGCACTCCAGTCCGCCGGGCGCGCGTGGCCCATATCAAGCGATATCCAGCACATGGACGCGATCGCCCGTCCCGCTGCGCGCACGTCGCGCGCGACGCCGGTCACCTCATGGCCGCCGTCCGCCAGCGCGGCCGCCACATGAGAGCCGATGAGCCCGGTAGCACCGACGATGAGAATGCGGCCCATGGTGGGTCATCCCTTTGATCCGTTCAGCGCGGTGGAGCACCCTGCAGCTCACGTCTGTCGCCCTCCTCAGCATCGGCCAGCTCGATCCAGACCGGGGCATGATCGCTGGCTTTTTCCCAGCTTCGCACCGCCTTGTCGGCATCGGCCGACATGAGGCGGCCGGCAAGCACCGGGCTGAGCAGGAGATGGTCGAGCCGCAGGCCGGCATCGCGCCCCCACGCATTGCGAAAATAGTCCCAGAACGTATAAATCCGCGCATCCGGGTGGATGTGCCGCAGGCAATCGGTCCAGCCTTGGGCGACCAATGCCTGAAACGCGCTGCGAACCTCGGGGAGGAACAGCGCGTCGTCGCGCCACCGTTCCGGGTTGTAGACGTCGAGGTCGGTCGGGATGACGTTGTAGTCACCGACCATTGCCACCGGAAGTCCGAGGTCCATCAGCTCGGCACAATAGTGCGTCAGGCGTTCAAGCCAGCGAAGCTTGTAGTCCAGCTTCGGGCCCGGCGCCGGATTGCCGTTGGGCAGATAGAGACATCCGACCAGGATGCCGCCCACCGCGGCCTCGATATAGCGGCTCTGGTGATCGTCGGGGTCGCCGGGCAGGCCACGTCGGGTTTCGATCGGGTCCGTGCCGCGAGCCAAAATCGCCACGCCATTCCAGCTCTTCTGCCCGTACCAGATGGCGCCATAGCCCGCCCTTTCGATATCGCGGCACGGAAACCGCTCGCCCGGTGCCTTCAATTCCTGCAGGCAGACGATGTCGGGCGCGGTCTCGGAAAGCCAGCGCAGCAGCACCGGGAGCCTTCCGTTCACCCCATTGACGTTGAAGCTGGCGATTTTCACCGCTTGCGATCGCCCTTGTCGCCCTGGCTGGCCTTCGCCGGCGTGCTGGCCGACGTGCGCACGTCCTGCGCCAGCGACCGGCCGACATCATCGGATTCTTTGAATCGGCCGTCCTCGTCATGCCGAACATAGCGCTTGTCGGTACCGATATCGATGAGTTCGCGTCTGGCCATGACAGGCTTCCATCTTCGTTCGAGACATAACGCGCGAAATCGCTTTCGGCTCCGCGCGTGGCAACTTTCCTGGAAGGGACGATGCGTTTTGCATCAGGCAGACCGGGACGCCGCGGCAGATGACGAAGGTCATGGGCGGTTGCCGCAATCCAAGGAGCCGCGGCGAGCAGAATGGCGAACGCACCGGGACGATTGTAGGCTACAATGCTTGGTCGCAGGCATCCCGTGCGACAGCGCTGACTTGAGGCGACTTGTTCCCACGCCTTGAAAGGTCATCATGCCGCTCGTTGATGAAAGCCACCCCCTTTGGCAGGTGCACAACCTCAAGCGCGCCCTCCATGCCGCGGGAGTCGCCCTGTGGTCATGGAGCATCGAGACAGACGCTTTTGCCATGGATGAGCAGGCATTTGAACTGTGGGGCCTGCAGCAGACGAATAGGGTGACGTTCGAGGATCTTTCGTCCCGCATTCACCCCGCCGATCGAGACAGGGTACGGGCGGCGTTCACGGCGACACGGGCATTGATCGGAGCCTACGAGATCGATTTCCGCATTCTCCTGGGCCTGGAGATCCGTTGGATTTCGGCACGTGGCCTGGGCAATGACGAGGGGCTGCACCGGGGCCAGATGTGGGGTGTGTTTCTGGACGTTACCGGCCGCAAGCAAGCCGAAGAAGGCCACGAGCTGCTCGCGGGCGAGATGAGCCACCGGGTGAAGAACTTGCTGGCGATCGCAGCCGGGCTCACGAGCCTGACATCTCGTTCGGCCACCTCGGTCGAGGAGATGTCGAGGGGGCTCATCCAGCGGCTGACCGCGCTCGGGAGAGCCCACGACCTGGTCCGTCCTCTGGCGAAGGAGCAGGGCAGGGCCGCCCTGCTTGGGGATTTGATCGCAGTCCTGCTGGCACCTTATGACGACACTGGAGCGTTCAGCGGGCGCGTTCGCGTGGCCGTCCCCCGGATGGGCATCGGCGAGCAATCCGCGACCACCCTCGCGCTGGTCATCCACGAGTTGGCGACCAACTCTCTCAAATACGGCGCCCTTTCGGTCACATCGGGGATACTGGATATCTCCGGATCAACCACGGATGACGAGGTCTCCATGGTGTGGACCGAGCGCGGCGGGCCACCCGTCGCCACCAAGGGCGGCGAGGGCTACGGAAGCAGGCTCCTCAATCGGAGCGTGACCGGACAGCTTGGAGGGTCCATCGATACCGACTGGTCCAGCGACGGCGTCATTGTCACCCTGACGATGAACGCAAAAAAGCTCGCGACCTGACCAAGCGGGAGATGGCATCTTTAAACTGCGGCTGCGCTTCTCTGCAAAGAAGAGCGCCCGCCATCGCTGCGATCCCGCAAGAACCAGCGCTTCCTGCGACGACTGTCGCTCGGCAGCACGCAGCGGCAGCGGAGCGCACAAGCGAGTTTACTGCTGGCCCGGAAGCAGACATGCGTCGTTGCTCGTTTTCACCTCACAATGACTATCGCGTCCGAATGAAGTCGATGAACGCGCGAAGCGGCGGAGGCACAAGCCTTCGCCCCGGATAGTAGAGGAAAGGCCCGGGGAAACTCGGCCACCAGTCCGCAAGAACCGGCTCGAGCGCACCGCTTTTCAGGAACGGCGCGAGCCAGGCTTCGAAGAGATAGATGATCCCCACGCCCGAGATCGCCGCCGCGACCGCGAGATCTGTCGCCGGTCCGATGTTGACGAGCAGCGGGCCATCGCCCTCGATCATCACCGTCTCGCCCTCCCGCTCAAACTCCCAAGCGGGGCTCGCGCCGCTGGAGAAGCGACCACGAAGGCAGGCGTGGTCCAGCAGGTCACTCGGATGGCCGGGCCGCCCTCTGGCGTCCAAATAGGCGGGCGCGGCAGCGCATGCGAACCGCTGGATACGCGGGCCGATTGGCACGGCGATCATGTCCTGCTCAAGCCGCTCGTCATACCGGATGCCTGCGTCGGCCCCGGCGGCCAGCACGTCCACGAAACCGTCCTCCGCCGTGATCTCCAGGCGGATTTGCGGATAGGCCGCCAGGAAGGCCGGCACGAGATCCGGCAAGACGAGGCGCGCGGCGCTCACCGGCACGTTCAGCCGCAAGGTCCCGGCAGGCGCGTCGCCGAACCGCCCGACCCCCGACAAGGCCGCGTCCACTTCGTTGAGGGCCGGCTCCAGCCGGGCCATCAGCCGAGCGCCCACTTCGGTCAAGCTGATGCTGCGCGTCGTCCGATGCAGGAGGCGCGCGCCAAGTTGCTCTTCGAGGCGTCTTACCGCATCACTGAGAGCCGACGCGCTCGCGCCCTCGATCCGGGCTGCGTTGCGGAACCCCCGCGCACGCGCAACCGCGATGAAGGCGTGCAGGTCCGCCAAGTCGTGAGCCATTGTTCGCTATCTCGCACAGGGCGTTCTGATTGTGGGCGATTATCGCGCACTGTGACAAGGTCTAGATGTCAGCGTCCTCAAGGAGAACGACCATGACCACCCCGACCTATTCCTTCGCCGGCCGCTCAGTGAACCGTCTGGGCTATGGCGCCATGCAACTGGCCGGCCCCGGGGTGTTCGGCCCTCCCAAAGATCGCGACGAAGCCCTTGCCGTCCTGCGCGCGGCGCGCGACGCCGGTGTCAATCACATCGACACCAGCGACTTCTACGGCCCCCACATCACCAACCAGCTGATCCGGGAGGCGCTTCATCCCTACCCGTCGGATCTGCTCATCGTGACCAAGGTCGGCGCCGTTCGCGGACCGAACGCCGAGTGGAAGCCGGCCTTCTCACCCCAAGCCCTGGCGACCGCCGTCTCCGACAATCTGAAGAACCTCGGCGTGGATGTCCTGGACGTGGTCAACCTGCGTGTCATGTTCGACATCCACGGCCCGGCCGAAGGATCGATCGAAGCGCCCCTGACGGCGCTCGCCGAGCTCCAGCAAAAAGGCCTGATCAGACACATCGGCCTCAGCAACGTCACGCCCACGCAATATGCGCAGGGCGCCGCCATCGTTCCGATCGTCGGCGTGCAGAACCAGTACAATCTGGCCCACAGAAGCGACGACGGCTTCATCGACCAACTGGCGGCCGAGGGCATCGCCTACGTGCCCTTCTTCCCCTTGGGGGGCTTTTCTCCGCTTCAGTCCCAGGCCTTGACCCAGGTCGCGCGCGAGCTCGGCGCCACGCCCATGCAGGTCGCCCTGGCCTGGCTGCTGCGCCGTTCGCCGAACATCCTTCTCATCCCAGGCACCTCCTCGACCGCCCACCTCGCCGAGAACCTCGCGGCGTCCCGCCTCGATATCCCCGACGCCGCCATGGAGGTGCTCGGCACCATCGGCGGACCGGCAACATCCTGATCAAGAGCCGGTCGCGAAGAGGCTGGTGTTGGCGTGCGGAGCGCCAGCAGCAGACCTTGAATGGTCGCCGGATAGCCACGCACACCAGTGCCCATGTGGCATTCATGGGACGGCGGCAGCGTGCCATGACGCCAATGCGTTCCGGCCCAGGTCGGTCAGCGCGTAGACGCCGCGCTCCGAACGCTCAAACCACCCATACACGTTGCGGCGAAGAATTTTCTGGGCATCGGGGCAGGCGTGTTTCAGGTCGCGCGGACGCTGCGGCGCGGAGGCCATCGCGGCGGCGCAGGCAAGGGCCTGCTGGCGATAGGCTGTCATGATGGGCTTGCGTGTGCCGCCGCCTGCAACGGGGTCACCCTGGCGTCGCTTATGCTCCTCCACCAGTCTCGATCGTCGGCGGGAATTGTTCCGTGGCATTGGTGCGGCCGGGGAAACGAGGACGTCGACCTGCCCTGATGCCGAAACGCCCAGCAAGCCGAAGCCGAGGCGACGGCAGAGATTGCGATAGCGCGGGTCGCTTTCCCGCCCCTTGCCCTTGGCGGACAGG
>NCEH01000169.1 GCA_002304505.1 Rhizobiales bacterium 32-66-11
TCGAAATCAGGCATTGCCGTAGCCCACGCTGCGCATGACGTTCATCATCCGGTGCAGCGCCCGCGCGTTCTGCATGGCGACGAGCGTGTCGCCCTCCAGGCGGAACTCGGGCACCCGCATGATCATGGCGAAAATGTCGTGATAGAGCGGTGGCGGGGTCTCGCTCAGGAAGCGCTCCCACAGTTCCATGGGCGCGCGCATCTCGAACTGGGTGCGCACGTCGAAGCGCGGCGAAGCGATGATCTCCTCCACCCGTCCGCGCCGGATTTTCAGCACATAGCGCAAGGCGCCGAAGGTCATCCCCATGTCCACGTCGAACTTGCCGCCGATGACGGACAGTTCGCGATCCTCAGCCACGCTTCTGCCGAAGGCGGCCATCCAGTCGGCGTCGGGAAATCGAGCCACCGCTTTCCTCCTCACTCATGGCAGGCACAGATGCCGGACGCGGCCGGGCTTGCGGCGGGGACACCGCCGCACCCCGGCCGCCGGATCAGGCCGCGCCGTTATATTGTTCGTCGCTCACATGCTCGAGCCATTCGACCACGACGCCATTGTGGCCTTCCTGCATGGAGATGTGGGTCATCATGTTGGTCGGCGTTGCGCCGTGCCAATGCTTCTCGCCCGGCGCGATCCAGATCACGTCGCCGGCGCGGAACTCCTGGATGGGACCGCCCCAGGACTGGCAGAGGCCGATGCCGGCCGTGACATAGAGCGTCTGGCCCATGGGATGGGTGTGCCAGGCGGTGCGGGCGCCGGGCTCGAACATCACCACGTTGGACTTCAGCAGGGCCGGTTCCGGCGCCTCGATGATCGGGTCCTGCCACACCGTGCCGGTGAAGGATTTCGCCGGCGCCTTGCGAGAGGGTGTGGTTGAAGCCGAGCGGCTCCAGCCCCATCAGGGTGTAGGGCACGATGGTGGAGAGCACCGGCACATACGTGACGATGATCAGGACCACGAACAGCACGATGATGAACGGCATCGCCGCCTTCACCACGTCCACCACGCTCATGCGGGCGACGGCGGCCGTGACGAACAGATTGATGCCGATGGGTGGGGAAATCAGCCCGATCTCCATGTTCACCACGATCATGATGCCGAAGTGGATCGGGTCGACGCCGAGCGCCATGGCGATGGGAAAGACCACCGGCACGACGATCAGCAGCAGCCCCGACGGCTCCATGAACTGGCCGCCCAGCAACAGGATCAGATTGACCGCCAGGAGGAAGGTGAACCAGTTGAACCCGGCGCCGATCATCCATTCGGTAATGGTCTGCGGCACCCGCTCCGCCGTCAGCACATGGGCGAAGAGCATGGCGTTGACGATGATGAACATGAGCATGATCGTCGCCTTGCCCGCCTCCACCAGGACACGCTCGGTGTCGCGGTGGAACAGCGCGGGCACGGCGCGCGCCATCATGACCAACAGATTGCGCCGCAGCGTGTGCGCCAGCGTCTCGCCGGAGCGGCGCCATGGCTCCCCCTTCAACGGCCCCATGTCGCGATAGATGAAATTCGCCACGAGGAAGGAATAGACCGCGGCCACGGCTGCAGCTTCCGTGGGCGTGAACACGCCGCCATAGATGCCGCCCAGGATCACCACCACGAGGAACAGGCCCCAGGAGGCGTCGAGGAACGCATCGCGGATGACGACAAGGCCCCTGAACGGCGCCTTTGGCATGTTCCGCAGGCGCGCGAACACGTAGATGGTCGCCATCAGCATGCAGCCGGCCATGATCCCCGGCAGAATGCCCGCGAGGAACATGCGGCTCACCGACACGTCGGTAGCGGCGCAATAGACCACCATGACGATCGACGGCGGGATGAGGATGCCCAGCGTGCCGGCATTGGCGATGATGCCGGCCGCAAACTCCTTGGTATAGCCTGCCTCGCGCATGCTGGTGATGGCGATGCTGCCGATCGCGACCACGGTCGCCGGCGAGGAGCCGGACAGGGCGGCGAACAGCATGCACGACATGACCGAGGCGATGGCGAGGCCGCCGCGGATGTGCCCCACCGCGGCCACCGCGAAATGCACGATCCGGCGCGCGACGCCGCCGGTGGACATGAAGGAGGAGGCCAGGATGAAGAAGGGAATGGCCAGCAGGGTATAGCTCTGCGAGGCGGTGAACAGCTTCAGCGCCACCGAGGACATGCTGTCGGACGAGAACAGCACGATCGACAGGACGCTGGCGAGGCCGAGGCTGATGGCCACCGGCACGCCGGCGAACAGCAGGCCCAGCAGGGAGGCGCAGAGGAAGAACGAGACCATCTCTCACTTCCCCCGCTTGGCCGCAGCGGCATCGCGCTCGGATGCCGCGGAAGGTTCGTGGGTGCCCGCGAAGGTCTCCTCATCCATCAGTTCGCCGCTCTCGTGGGAGATGGTGATCATCTCGCGCTCGCCGCGCCAGATCTGGATCGCGGCCTGCGCGCAGCGGTACGCCAGCAGCGCAAGGCCAAGCGGCAGGATGAAATAGACCACCCAGCGGTGGACGCGGGCCTGGATGCCGAAGGCCTGCTGCGCCCATTCGGGATAGCGCAATTCATGCAGGCCGATCCCGGTATTGAAGGTCCGCAGCCAATAGCTGTAGGCTCCGCCGCTGGTGGGAAGGCCGAACAGCTGGAGCCAGTCGGCGGCGAAGAAGATGGCGGCATAGAGCACGCCGCACAGCGCGCCGAAAATGGCGAAAGCCCGGAAGATCGGCTTGGGAAAAGCCCGCACGAACGTATCCACGCCCAGATGCGACCCGATCTTCACGCCATAAGACATCCCGAACAGGATCAGCCAGGCGAACAGGACGCGCGTGAATTCAAGAGCCCCGAGCCAACCGGTGTTGAACACGTAGCGGGCGACAACTTGCGCGAATGAGGTGAGCACCATGGCGCCCATCAGGAACGCGATGATTATTCGTTCCGCGCGATCGACACTCTGACCGAACCTGCCCATTTGTCGTATCCTTAGGAATACAGGTAGCGTCGCCCGAACCGCCGCATCCTTGGGACCGGCGGGTGGGACACTTCAAGCGATCTCGGCTTTCAAGGCGGCAGGTGCGCAACGCGTGGGCAGGCCCTGCCAGACCGCCTCCAAGCTGCCCCGGCAGCCTTCAAGCAGCGGCGCCGCGCGCCGCCACGGGGGCGGCGCGCACCGTCCCGGTTCAGGGAGTGTTGGAGGCGACGGCCGCCTGGATCACATCGGCCCCGATGCCGCTCTCGAACTGCTTCCAGACCGGCTTGACGACCTCGACCCACCGCTGGCGCTGCTCGGGCGAGAGGTGACGCACCTTCACCCCAGCATCAATGATGCGCTGCTTGCTCTGATCATTGATCGCCGTTGCTTTCTTATTGTATTCTTCCGCGACTTCATTGGAGATTTTCAGGAACTGAGCGCGTACGTCCGGGGAAAGCTTGTCCAGGAATTTTTGCGACGTCACAAGGATGTACGTCAGGAACTGGTGGTTGGTCTCGGTGATGCCGTCCTGAACTTCATAAAGCTTGCCGGTATAGATGTTGGACCAGGTGTTTTCCTGACCATCGACCACCCCGGTCTGCAAGGCGCCGAACACCTCGCTCCAGGCCAGGGGCTGCGCGGTGGCCCCGAGGGCGCTGATCATGGCGATCGACACATCGGAGGTGGTGGCGCGGATCTTGAGGCCCTTGAGGTCCTTCGGCTCCAGCAGCGGCCGGTTGGCGGACCAGGCGCGCAGGCCGTTATAGAGATAGGTCACGCCGACGAAACCGTTGCTCTGCATGGAATCGAGCAGCTTCTTGCCCACCGGGCCGTGGGTAAAGCGCGAGACCGCCTCGGTATCCTGGAACAGGAACGGCAGGTTGAAGACGTCGAATTTCTTGGTGTAGGCGCCAAGCTTGCCGATATCGGGCGAGGCCAGCTGGACATCGCCAATCGCCAGCGCCTCCATCACCTCGTCGTCATTATAGAGCTGCGAGCTCGGATAGACTTGCATGCACAGCTTGCCGTTCATCTCGGCATTGATGCGCTTGGCCAGGGCGACCGCCATCTCGCCCTTTGGATTTCCGGTGGGCGCGCTGACGTGGCTGTATTTGATCACGGTCTCGCCGGGCTGGCACTGTTCCTGGGCCATGGCACTGCCGCACAGCAGCGTTGCCGCGACTGCGGCCAAGATGATCGGCTTCATGTTTCCTCCTCGTGAATGTCTTCACGCGATTTGTTTTTTTGGACGTAGCAACCGTTCTGGCGCCCGCCTGTTCATTGCCGCGCATGGGTCCCGACGTGCCGGAACCGGCTCGGATATCAGAATGGAACCGCGAGCGAGCGCACCAGATCCGACCAGAGACACTTCGGCCGAAGTCGTGGTGCGGCGTCCCACAGCACAGAGAAGGCCGCGCGAAATGGTACGTCCCCTCGCGGAACTGCCGAAAACTCATCACGTCTCCCCCGGGATGTCAATATGATTGTATTACTGAAATAAGGTCGATATTGTGCATCCGTCACACGCGCGGCTCCGCAAGGTGGGCCATCGGCCGCCTTCCGGACGGCGCGTTCTTCCCCGTGCGACAACGATCGCCAGAAGGCGGCGTGTGGCCACAATCGGGTTTGGAGGAAATCTTGAGCAAAACATTCGGCTTCATCGGTCTCGGCAACATGGGCATGCAGATGGCGGGACGCCTTCTGGACGCCGGCTGCGCGCTCGTCGTCTTCGATACGCGCGAGAGCGCGGTGCAAGCCTTCGTCGACCGCGGCGCCGTGCGCGCCACATCGCCGGCGGACGTCGCTTCCAAGGCCGAGACCATATTCCTCTCCCTGCCGACGCCACCCATCGTCGAGGCGGTCGCCATGGGGGAGAACGGCCTTGCCGCCGGCACCCGGGTCAAGCGGATCGTGGACCTCTCCACCACCGGCCCCGACATGGCCGCGAGCCTTGCCGAGCGGATGAAGGCCAAGAACATCGTGTGGATGGATTCGCCGGTCAGCGGCGGCGTCGGGGGCGCCAAGGCGGGCACGCTCGCGGTCATGTTCTCCGGCCCCAAGGCGGATTACGACGACCTGATGCCCGAGCTGACCGTGATCGGAAAACCCTTCTATATCAGCGAGAAGCAGGGGCTCGCCCAGACCATGAAGCTGGTGAACAACCTGCTTTCGGCCGCCGCCATGGCCCTGAGCTCGGAAGCCCTGGTGATGGGTGCGAAGGCCGGCATCGACCCCACGGTGATGGTCAACGTGATCAATGTGGGCAGCGGCCGCAACACCGCCACGATGCAGAAATTCCCCCAGTCCATCCTGCCGGGCACTTTCGACTTCGGCTTCTCCACCGGGCTCATGAACAAGGACGTGCAATTGTTCATGCAGGAGGCCAAGGCCATGGGCCTATCCCTGGAAGGCTGCGACGTTGTGGCCAAGCTCTGGGGAGAGGCGGTGCAGAAGCTCGGCTTTGAGTCCGACTTCACCAAGATCGTCACCCTGGTGGAAGACGAGGCCGGCGTGAAGGTGCGCAGCGCCTCCTGATGGATCAACCGAACCGGACGGGACCCGTCCGGTTCGAAATTTGATGTCCCGGATCAAAGAGTTGGTTCGATCCACAGGCGACGGATGGGGTCCATCTGCCGCGCTCGAACCACGAGGGCTATCTCTACGAAAGGCGCGTCGTCTTTCGCGTCGTCATGGCCGGGCTAGCCCCGGCCATCCCCGCTGGCCGGTCGCGCGCGCCAGGGTCATCCCACGCGTGGTTGACGATTGATATTACAATCATACAATATTATTCTAATCTCGCCCGCACACCCTGCCCCGTCGCGTGCCGAAGCTCGATCCGCCGACCGCACAGGACCGCACGGCGGAGACGATGCGACCGGCGGCGGCCTCACGCATAAGCGGCGGGTGTGCGGCGGCGGCGCTTGTCCTCACGCCCATCGATGGAGAAGGTATGCATGGCGGCGGAAGCCGCCCGGCGGACATGGTCCATGGCGATGGCGCGCGCCTTCACGGGGTCACGCTCGTCCAAGGCATCCAGCAGCGCCTGAAGCTCGCTCAGGCTCTGGCTCCAGCGGTTGGGCGCCTGGAGCGACTGCGCGCGCAGCAGCATGGTGCGCGAATTCAGCATGAACAGGGCCTTGCCCAGGGCATCATTGCCCGATCCGGCGATCAGGCACTCATAGAATCTGTTCTTCAAGGTCACGCGCTTGACCGCCAGTTCCGCATTCTTCACCTCCTCGAAGGCGGCATGCAGGTCGCGGTGTTGCTCTTCCGTGGCGTGGGCGGCGAACAATTGCGCGGCGAGCCCTTCCAGCACCTCGCGCACCTGATAGACCCCGATCGCCTGGGCGGCGGTGATGCGGGCCACCACCGGTCCCTTGTGGGCGACCACCTCGATCAGGCCCTCGGATTCCAGCTGGCGCAGCGCCTCGCGCACCAAGGTGCGGCTTACGCCGGTCATCTCGCACAGATCGCGCTCTGGCATGCGTTCGCCGGGACGAAACCGGCCCGCGGCGATGGCCTGGCGGATGCTTTCGGTCACGCTGTGGCGCAGCAGCGCCGCTGGCCGCGCGACCAAGAATTCCTTGTCAAATTCCCTTGCTTCACTCATCCGCCGTACTTTTCTCTTGTCTCACGCCGTGGCACCGGACCAACGCCGAAACCACGGCCCGATGATTCAAATATTGGCGTCACCGCGGGCGCCTGTCCAGAACCTGCGAATACAAACCGATTGTCTGTCTGAACATAATCTATATCCGAAAATCTCCGCGTGCGCATCGTTCTCGCGTCCCGGACACGGGCGCGCGGCACAAGCTCGCTTGGCCGCCGAAGTGATGCGTCGCGCGCTATTTGCCTCCCGAGCCCCCGGCCTGATCCAGGCGCCCGGTGTTCATTTTGGGTGGGCAAAGTATAAGTCGTGACGTACAAATATACCGGCAGACCGACTCCTGAACCGGATGCGGGTTATTTCCGCTTTACTTGCGATGGCCGC
>NCEH01000170.1:0-6268 GCA_002304505.1 Rhizobiales bacterium 32-66-11
CTCGAGGATGACCTTCTTGGCGCGGCCGAGCTGGGCCAGCGTCACGTTCTCAAGCTTGATGCCGAGGTCTTCCGAGATCACCTGGCCGCCGGTGAGGATGGCGATATCCTCCAGCATGGCCTTGCGGCGATCGCCGAAGCCGGGGGCCTTCACGGCCGCGACCTTCAGGCCGCCGCGCAGCTTGTTGACCACGAGGGTCGCGAGCGCCTCGCCTTCCACGTCCTCGGCCACGATCACCAGCGGCTTGCCGGACTGAACGACGGCTTCGAGCACGGGCAGGATCGGCTGCAGGCCGGAGAGCTTCTTCTCGAAGATCAGGATGTAGGGATCTTCCAGGTCGGCGATCATCTTCTCCGCATTGGTGACGAAATAGGGAGAGAGATAGCCGCGGTCGAACTGCATGCCTTCGACCACTTCAAGCTCGGTCTCGGCGGTCTTGGCTTCCTCGACCGTGATGACGCCTTCATTGCCCACGCGCTGCATGGCGCCGGCGATCATCTCGCCGATGGACGAGTCGCCATTGGCGGAAATCGTGCCGACCTGCGCGACTTCGGCGGAGGACGACACCTTCTTGGCGCGGCCCTTGATGTCGGCGATGGCGGCGGCGACGGCGAGATCGATGCCGCGCTTGAGATCCATCGGGTTCATGCCGGCGGCGACCGACTTGGCGCCTTCCTTCACGATCGCCTGGGCGAGCACGGTGGCGGTGGTGGTGCCGTCGCCAGCCAGGTCATTGGTCTTGGAGGCAACTTCGCGCACCAGCTGGGCGCCGAGGTTCTCGAACTTGTCTTCCAGCTCGATTTCCTTGGCGACGGTCACGCCGTCCTTGGTGATGCGGGGCGCGCCGAAGCTCTTCTCGATCACGACGTTGCGGCCCTTGGGGCCGAGCGTGACCTTCACCGCATTGGCGAGGATATCAACGCCGCGCAGCATCTTCTCGCGGGCATCGCCGGAAAATTTTACTTCTTTGGCAGCCATGTGCCGTCTCCTGAATTGTTATGCCTTGGGAAAGCGAAAGAGCGGTGCCTCAGGCGATGACGCCGAGGATGTCGCTTTCCTTCATGATGAGGAGGTCCTGGCCGTCCACCTTCACTTCGGTGCCGGACCATTTGCCGAACAGGACGCGGTCGCCGGCCTTCACGTCGAGCGCGACCACCTTGCCGCTGTCGTCACGGGCGCCGGGACCCACGGCCACGACTTCGCCCTCCTGGGGCTTTTCCTTGGCGGTGTCGGGGATGATGATTCCGCCGGCGGTCTTCTGCTCGGCTTCGATGCGCTTCACGACCACGCGGTCATGCAAAGGGCGGAAGGACATGGGCATGATCCTCTTGGTATTGGAGCGGGCCGGAGGCCCGCGGTCTTTGGCACTCACGCGATGGGAGTGCCAATCCCGGCCGGAAATAAGGAGCCGCCGCCCGCGCGTCAAGGCAGGCGGACTTACCAATGTGTAAGAGATCGCCGCATAATGTGAGATCCGCAGCGTGTCGGGGCGGCGACAACGCGAATTTGTGTGCCGAGTCAAGCATCGACGCCGCGCCGAACAGGCTTTATGGTTGCCCCTCGCCTGTTTCCCCGACGGGCGCGGTGCCGCATGCGGGTTGCCGTATTCGAGTAAGCTCTCGCCTCGGAGTGTGTGAATGTCTCAGTCCGCAGTTCGGTCCGTCGCCGGGGATTCCTGCGACACCGGCCCTGTTCGCCGTTCCGCCATTTCCTTTTATCGCCTCGGCATGGTCGCGGCCGTCATCGGCGGCCTTGGCCTCGGCGCCTGCGCCACCACCCCGAGCGAGCCGCCTCCGCCGGCGGCGCCGCAATATACCAGCCCAATTCCCGCTGCCAGCCTCGTCGGCCGCTATGGCCTCGCTGCGTATCACCGCCCCGAGGACGCCGCCCGCACCGAGACCCAGGCGCGCGCGCAATGCAGCAATCCCTATGTCATCACCGCCGGCCCCAATGGCGGCGTGATGATGTATCTGGCCGACGACAACAAGCTCACCGAGCTGGTGTCCAAGGCCGCCGGGGGCCCCACCTTCATCGGACCGCCCGAGGATCCCGCCGGCGGCCAGCGCGACCGCCAGGTGCTGCGCTGGGACGGCCAGGTGCTGGTGCTCAAATGGGTGGACCCGGAAATTTCCAAGCGCTACGGCACCATGGTCTACGTGCGGTGCAGCTGATCCGGCACGTCCAGGTGGCGGGGCTCGTCCGCTGCCGGTCGTGCGACGTTTGAATTGCCGCATTGCGCGCGCCGGATGTGCGCGCAATGCCTTGAGGGCCGGATGGATCGTTCGCAAAAGCTGCTTCACGGCATCGACAAGAGCATGCGCGTGCTCGAGATCGGGCCGTTGTTCCGCCCGGTGTGCAGCCGGGAGGACGGATGGAACGTCTATTCCATCGACCACGCCAGCGAACAGGATTTGCGGGAGAAATACCGCGACCACGTGGATGTCGACGTCTCCCGCATCGAGCGCGTGGATTTCGTCTGGCGCACCGGGCCGATGGTGGACGCCATCCCCAAGGTCTATCACGGCGCGTTCGATGCCTGCATCGCCAGCCATGTGCTCGAACATATTCCCGATCCGATCGCGTTCCTGCGCTCGCTCGCGGTGCTGCTGAAGCCGGGCGCGGTGATCGCGCTCGCGGTGCCCGACAAGCGCTGGTGCTTTGATTTCTTCCGTCCGCTCAGCACTACCGCCGGCTGGCTGGAAGCCAATCACCTGGGCCTCACCAAGCATAGCCGCGCCACCCGGTTCGAATATGAGACCTCGGTCGTCAACAGCGACGGGCGCGTGGCCTGGGGCCCCGGGCCGCTGGGCACGCCGAGCTTCTCGGGGTGCCCGATCTGGCAGTCCTACAGCGTGTTCCGGCCGCAGAGCGACCCGGAGAACGAAGCCTATGTGGATTGCCACGCCTGGTGCTTCACGCCCAGCAGCTTCGTGCTGATCATCGAGGAACTGCACGCCCTGGGCGCGGTGGATTTCCGCATCAAGCACACCTTTCCCACCGTGGGGCATGAGTTTTTCGTCATTCTCGAACAGAGCCGGGAGCGCGAAACCGACGTTGCCCGCATGCAGAAGAAGCGCATGCGGCTGATGCTGGAGACCGCGCGTGAAGTGCGGGAGCAATTGGAGATGCTGCCGGTTCACCTTGACCTGGATTAGAGCTCTTCTGATCTCGCTGCCGCTGGGCCGCGAAACGTGCGACGAAATCTTGCAAGACGAAATCTTGCAATAGGTCGGATGCCCGCTTCCCTCGCTGGGCAACGCGCTTTAGATGGGTCCGGACTCCGCGCAGCCTCAGGCGCCGCGGCCCAATCCTGCGCGCCGGGTTCCGAACCGCCCGGCCGCGCCAGCGCTGTTGAGTGACACGATGGAAACCGCCGCGACCACCTATGATCCCCTGACATCCGTGCCGGCCCGTCGACGGGTGTTTTCCGGCTCCGATGCCTTCGCCCTCTGGTTCAGCCTCGGCATCGGCCTGCTGGTGCTCCAGGCGGGCGCGCTGCTGGTGCCCGCGCTCAGTCTCGGCACCGCTTTCGTCGCGATCATCGCCGGCACCGTGCTCGGCGTGGCCCTGCTCGCGGCGGTGGGGGTGATCGGCGCCGATTCGGGACTCTCGGCCATGGCGAGCCTGCGGCCCACGCTCGGCCTGCGCGGCGCGATCCTGCCGACGCTCATCAACATGGTGCAATTGGTGGGCTGGGGCGCGTTCGAGATCATCATCATGGGCGAGGCGGCGGAAACCTTGTCCAAACAGGCGTTCGGCTTCTCGCTGCCGGGCGTGTGGACCCTGCTGTTCGGCGTGCTCGCGACCGCGATCGCGGTGATGGGGCCGGTGTCGTTCGTGCGGCGCTTCCTGCGCGCCTGGGGCCTCTATCTGCTGCTGGGCGCGGCGGTGTGGCTCACCTGGCGGCTCATGGCCAATTATGATCTGGCTGCGCTGTTCGCCAAGCCCGGCACCGGCGAGATGAGCTTCGGCGGCGCGATCGACCTGGTGGTGGCCATGCCGCTGTCCTGGCTGCCGCTGATTTCCGATTATACCCGCTTCGGCAAGTCCTCCGGCAGCATGTTCCGGGGCAGCGCGCTCGGCTATCTGGTGGCCAACATCTGGTTCTACGGGCTTGGTGCCGCCTATGCCCTGGCCTCGGGCGGGGAGGGCACCGTCGTGGCGGCGCTGGCGAGCGCCGGCGGCGGCTTCGCGCTGCTGCTGATCCTGCTGGACGAAACCGACAACGCCTTCGCGGACATTCATTCGGCGGCCGTCTCCACCGGCACCTTGGTGCCGGTTGCGGTGCCGCATCTGGCGCTCGGCTTCGGCGCCTTGTGTACGCTGATCGCTTTGCTGGTGCCGCTGACCCAGTATGAAGGCTTCCTGCTGCTGATCGGCTCGGTGTTCGCGCCGCTGTTCGGCGTGGTGCTGGCGGACCATTTCATCGTGCGCAAGCGCCGCATCGCGGCCGATGAGATCACCCGCGTGCGCGGCGCCTATTGGTTTTCCGGCGGGTGGAACATCGCCGGCATCCTGGCCTGGGGCATCGGCATCGCCACCTTCCATGCGGTAACGGCTTATCTCCCTGGCCTCGGCGCGACCTTGCCCGCGCTGGTAACGGCGGGCGTCTTGTTCGTGCTGGCGCGCCGCGTGATCCCGTGATGGCCGGCGGGCCGATGCGCCCGCCGCTTTCGCCTCAGACCGGTCCCCCTCAGACCCGTCTGCCTCAGACCACGGTGCCGAAGAGGGCGCCGATGCCCGCGGTGGCGGCCATGGCGATGGCGCCCCAGAAGGTGACGCGCGCGGTCGCGCGCACCACTTCCGCCCCGCCGGCCTTGGCCGCGATGGCGCCGAGCACGGCGAGGAACACCAGCGAGGCGCCCGCCACCACCGGCACCTGAAGCGTCGCGGGCGTGACCACCGCCATCAGCAGCGGCAGGATGGCGCCGACCGCGAACGAGGCGGCGGAGGTGAGCGCGGCCTGGATCGGCCGGGCGGTGGTGAATTCGGAAATGCCGAGCTCGTCGCGCGCATGGGCTTCCAGCGGGTCGCGCGCCATCAATTGCTCGGCCACCTGATGGGCCAGCGCCGGCTCCAGCCCGCGATTGATATAGATCGCCGCGAGTTCGCGCCGCTCGGCGATGGGATCGGCCTTGAGCTCCGCGGTTTCGCGCGCGAGGTCGGCCTTTTCCGTGTCCGACTGGGAGCTGACCGAGACATATTCGCCCGCCGCCATGGACATGGCGCCCGCGACCAGGCCCGCGACGCCGGCCACCAGGATGTCGGAATGGGTGGCGGACGCGGAGGCGACGCCGACGATCAGGCTGGCGGTGGAGACGATGCCGTCATTGGCGCCGAGCACGGCGGCGCGCAGCCACCCGATCCGCTCGATGAGATGACCTTCGGTGTGCGGACCGGCCATGGAAAACCTCGAACATAAAGGAGCGCCGACGCCGGGCGGGCGGCGAACGCTCCAGGCTGGGGCGCGTGTCTTTCCCGAGAGCCGGACGCCAGGGCGCATGGAAAGCGGTCCCGCGCCCGCAGGCTTCGGCAAACCCTCCCAGACCTCTCCGACAGCCGGGCCGCCCGGTGACCTGCCGCACCTACCATTCCGGCGTGACAATCGTGCGTCCGGACCAACATGGTGTTTGCGCAGGCGTTTTTCCCGTCGGGGTTGCGGGGGGTTGGAGAGCTAAGCCGTGCCGTGTGCTCAGGAGGCGGTGGTCGTGTCGTCCACCTTGGCGCCCGGAACATTCTTCTTGAGGGATTCGATGGCGGAAAGCGCGGAGGCCTTCGCCTTATAGCCCTCGGACGCGAACATCACCTCGCCATTTGAGGCCTTGTAGCGAAAGCGGAATTCGCCGGCTTTATCCTTGTAGACTTCGAACGTCGCCATGACACCCTCCCGTCACCGGGTCGCTCCCGGCGCGAGAACGGTGCCTCATTTCCTTTCATGAGGCAAAGCCGCGCTCAGGCTGCTGCCTCAATCGTCCATCTTGAGCGCGGCGATGAAGGCTTCCTGGGGAATCTCGACGCGCCCGAACTGGCGCATCTTCTTCTTGCCTTCCTTCTGCTTGTCCAACAGCTTGCGCTTTCTGGAGATGTCGCCGCCATAGCATTTGGCGGTCACGTCCTTGCGCAGGGCCTTGATGGTCTCGCGGGCGATCACCTTGGCGCCGATCGCGGCCTGGATCGGAATGTTGAACAGATGCTGGGGAATCAGATCCTTCAGCTTCTCGCACATGGCACGGCCGCGATGGTCGGCGCGGGTGCGGTGCACCAGCAT
>NCEH01000170.1:6276-7876 GCA_002304505.1 Rhizobiales bacterium 32-66-11
CATGGAGAGCGCGTCCACCGGCTCGGCATTCACCAGGATCGACATTTTCACAAGGTCGCCCTCGCGATAATCCGTGATGGTGTAGTCGAACGAGGCATAGCCCTTCGAGATCGACTTCAGCCGGTCGTAGAAATCGAACACCACTTCGTTCAGCGGCAAATCATAGGTGACCATGGCGCGCGCGCCCACATAGGTCAGCTCGATCTGGTTGCCGCGCCGGTCCTGGCAGAGCTTGAGCACGCTGCCGAGATAATCGTCCGGGGTGAGGATGGTGGCGCGAATCCAGGGCTCGCGGATTTCCTTGATCTTCACCACATCCGGCATGTCGGCGGGATTGTGCATGTCCAGCACCGTGCCGTCGTTCATCTCCAGATGGTAGATGACCGAGGGGGCGGTGGCGATCAGGTCGAGATTGAACTCGCGTTCCAGCCGCTCCTGGATGATCTCCAGATGCAGCAGGCCCAGAAAGCCGCAGCGGAAGCCGAAGCCGAGCGCCGCCGAGGTCTCCATCTCGAACGAGAAGCTGGCATCATTGAGCCGCAGCTTGCCCATGGCGGCGCGCAGATCCTCGAAATCCGCCGCATCCACCGGGAACAGGCCGCAGAACACCACCGGCTGGGCCGGCTTGAAGCCGGGCAGGGCCTCGGCGCAGGGCTTCTTCTCGTCGGTGATGGTATCGCCGACGCGGGTTTCCGCCACTTCCTTGATGGAGCCGGTGAGAAAGCCGATCTCGCCCGGTCCAAGCTCGGTCATCACCACCATCTTGGGGGTGAACACGCCGACCCGGTCCACGTCATAGGCCGCGCCAGTGCGCATCATCTTGATGCGCTGGCCCTTCTTCACCGCGCCGTCCACCACCCGGATCAGCACCACGACGCCGAGATAGGTGTCGTACCAGCTATCCACCAGCAGCGCCTTCAGCGGGGCGTCGCGATCGCCCATGGGGGCGGGCAGGCGGGTGACGATGGCTTCCAGAACCTGGTCGATGTTCAGCCCGGTCTTGGCGGAAATGCCGATGGCATTGGAGGCGTCGAGGCCGATCACATCCTCGATCTGCGCCTTCACCTTCTCGGGCTCGGCGGCGGGCAGGTCGATCTTGTTGAGGACCGGGACGATCTCGTGATTGTTGTCGATGGCCTGATAGACGTTCGCCAGGGTCTGCGCTTCCACGCCCTGGGACGCGTCCACCACCAGCAGCGATCCTTCCACGGCGGCGAGCGAGCGGCTCACCTCATAGGCGAAGTCCACATGGCCGGGGGTGTCGATGAGATTGAGCGTATAGGTCTCGCCGTCCAGCGCCTTGTAGGACAGGCGCACGGTCTGCGCCTTGATGGTGATGCCGCGCTCGCGCTCGATATCCATATTGTCGAGCACCTGCTCGGACATTTCCCGTTCGCTCAAACCGCCGGTGAGCTGGATCAGCCGGTCGGCGAGCGTGGACTTGCCATGGTCGATGTGGGCGACGATGGAGAAATTGCGGATATGGGTCTGGGGGCGCGCGGTCATGCGCGCCGCATAGCATCGCACCGCAGGCGCTACAAGGCGGGAACGGCTTTGCCGGCCTCCCAGCGATCCATCACCGCCAGGATCGCGTCCAGTC
>NCEH01000170.1:7951-9622 GCA_002304505.1 Rhizobiales bacterium 32-66-11
TAGACCTTGGGCCGGTGACGCCGCGCCGCGCCGCGTTCGCGCGCCGCCTCCAGGCGGATCGAGAGGTCCTTCACCAGGGCGTCGCCGGCTTCCGGTACGCCCACCAGATCTGAGAGCGTGCCGATCATGTCCAGGATGCCGGCGATGCTGCGCTGGTTGAACAGATGCACGGCGCAGCCGGCGCGCGCCAGATCGGCGATGATCTGCGCCTGCATGTCGCTGAAGGCGAGCACCAGATCCGGCTTCAAAGCGAGGATCTTCGGCAGGTCGGCGGAAATGAAGGCGGACACCCGCGGCTTCTCGCGCCGCACCTGCGGCGGGCGGACCGCATAGCCGGAGACCCCGACGATCCGATCCTGCGCGCCGAGGAGATACAGTGTTTCCACTGTCTCCTCGGTCAGGCAGACGATGCGCCGGGGCCGGTGGCGCGTGAAGCTCACAGCACCGGCGGGCGGGGATTGCGGATCAGTTGCGGCTCCTCCTGCTCCTCCTGCTGCGGGCCGGGGTCATCCGGCAGCGGCGGCAGGGCGAGGATCGGGTCGGGGCCGGTCTTGGATGCGGGCATCGCAGCCGGGGCCGGAGCCGGGGCCGGGGTGGACGCGCTCGCCTCCTGCGCTGCCGGGGCGGGGGGAGCATCGCCGGCCGCGTCGTGCGGCGCTGCGGGCGCCGGGTCTGCGGCCACCGGGGGCGGCGGGGGCGGGGGGATGGCGGCGATGGCGGCGCGCACCCGTTCGGCCTCGTGCTCCAGGATCGGGGTGGCCGTGACGCCGGGCGGCACCGCCCAGACATAGGCATCCAGCTTGCCGGTGACCGGCGACACGGCCGACCAGTGCTCGGACACCACGCCATCGGCGATCCAGGCCGGATCGCGCGGCGCCCGGACGGCGCGCGCCGCCCATTCCCGCGCCTTGCCGATATCGGCATGTTCGCTGGCTTCCAGTTCCGCCATCAGCAGGCAGATGCGCTGGGTGGGCTCCAGGGCGAACGGCTGGAGCATGGCGCGCGCCTCGGCGAATTCCCCGGCATCGATGGCGGCATGGGCCAGCGCGATGGCGCTTTCCGGATGGGTCGGCGCCTTGAGGATGAGCTGGCGCACGCGCTTCAGGCGGTCCTGCGCGGCATCGCCGGGGCGCAAATAGGTATAGACCTCGGCGAGGTCGGGATGGGGCGTCACCTCATAGGCGGCGGCGATGATCTTGGCGGCCTTCTTCAGGTCGCCGGCATTGCCCAGGAGCCGTCGGCGCAGCGCGCCTCGATCACCGCATCGGCCGCCCAGGCGAGCGCCGGGGCCGCCTCCGCCGCTTCCTCGGCACAGGTGCGCGCGGCAGCAAGATCGCCGCTCTTGCGCGCTTCCATATAGAGGCCGCGCAAGGCCAGCAGGCGGGTGTCCGGCGATTCCAGCATGATGCGGAAGGACTGGGCCGCTTCCTCCGGCTTGCCATCGAACTGGGCCGACTGGGCGGCGAGCAGATGGGTCAGCGGCTCATGGGGCAGATAGCGCGCGGCATCGTCCCGCGCCCTGCGGGCGGTGGCGGCATCGCCGGCGCCGATGGCGGTCAGCCCGCGCGAAATGGCGGTCCAGCCCTTCTCGCGCCGCCGCCGCCGGGAAAAGGCGACGAACAGGCGCGGCGAGGCGAACAGCAGCGAGAACGCCTTCCACAGCAGCAGAAG
>NCEH01000171.1 GCA_002304505.1 Rhizobiales bacterium 32-66-11
CATTCAGACACAACCAGCACAATGCCATATCTACGAAACTAAACAAAAAGCCGCCCAAAAGGGCGGCTTTTTGCGTTCAAAAGCCCCGAAAACCTTCAGTCCAAAGCCACCAAGGCGCCGAACCGCGCGCCCACCAACGTGTCGCAGCCATGTTGCTGGTGGAAGTCCCCGGGATGCGCTAGATTTTAGAGAAATTCTAAAGTGGGTGCGCGACCATGATCCCCGGCCTTTCCAGCCGCCGCAATTTTTCCGACCTTTCCGAGAAGGAAGTGCTCGCCCTGGCCATCTCCGCCGAGGAGGACGATGCACGCATCTACGCTGATTATGCCGAGCTCATCCGCAAGGAATATCCGGCGTCGGCCCTCGTATTCGAGGGCATGGCGCAAGAGGAAAGCGAGCATCGCCGCCGGCTGATTGCAGAGTTCGAACGACGCTTCGGCACCCACATCCCGCTCATCCGACGCGAGCATATCGCCGGATTTTATGCCCGCCGGCCGGTTTGGCTGATCAAGAATCTCGGGATCGAGCGCATTCGCGACGAGATCGGCAAGATGGAAGAAGATTCCGCGCGCTTCTATCTTGAGGCGGCCAAGCGGGCGAGCGACACGGGCACCCGGCGCCTGCTCGGCGACCTTGCGCTCCAGGAACAGAATCACGAAGCAAAGGCCGAGGAGCTTGAGGCTGCGAACCGCCCCGACGACGTCAAGGCGGAGGAAGAGGGCAAGGCGCGCCGCCAGTTCGTGCTGACCTGGGTGCAGCCGGGCCTTGCCGGCCTGATGGACGGCTCCGTTTCCACCCTTGCCCCGATCTTCGCCACAGCCTTCGCCACACAGAGTTCGCAGACGACGCTTCTCGTTGGCCTTGCGGCGGCAGTTGGCGCCGGCATTTCCATGGGCTTCACCGAGGCCGCGCACGACGACGGTGTCATCTCGGGACGCGGCTCTCCCATCAAGCGCGGCATCGCCTCCGGCGTGATGACCGCGGTGGGCGGGCTCGGCCATGCCTTGCCCTATTTGATCCCGGATTTCTGGACCGCCACCGCCCTTGCGGTCTTCGTCGTGTTCGTCGAATTGTGGGCCATCGCCTGGATTCAGAACAGATATATGGAGACGCCCTTCGTGCGGGCAGTGTTCCAGGTGGTGCTCGGCGGCGCCCTGGTGCTCGCCGCCGGCATCCTCATCGGCAGCGGCTGAGGGCTTCCCCGCCGCCGCATCTGCCGCATCGGGGATCATTGCATCCGCTCGACTGCGATTGCCGTCGCCTCGCCGCCGCCGATGCACAAAGCGGCGACCCCCTTCCTCAGGCCGCGCCGTTCCAGCGCATGCACCAAGGTCACGATCAGCCGGGCACCGGTGGCGCCGATGGGATGGCCGAGGGCGCAGGCGCCGCCGTTCACATTGAGCTTGTCGCGCGGGATCGAAAGATCGCGCTGCGCCGCCATGGCGACGGCGGCGAAGGCTTCGTTGATCTCGAACAGGTCCACATCCTCCACGCCCCAGCCGGTCTTGGCGAGCAGCTTCCGGATCGCCGGAATAGGCGCCGTCGTGAACCAGGCAGGGTCCTGGGAATGGGTGGTGTGGGCCTTGATCTCAGCCAGGATCGGCAGGCCCTTCCGCTCGGCAATCGAGCGCCGCGTCAGGATCAGGGCCGCCGCGCCGTCGGCATTGGCGGATGAGCTCGCGGCCGTGATGGTGCCGTCCGGGCGAAACGCCGGCTTCAAACCGGGGATCTTCTCGGGTGAGACCTTCAGCGGGTTCTCGTCGTCCGAAACCAGCAGCTCGCCGCCCTTGACCTTCAGCACATAGGGGGCGATCTCGGCCTTGAAGTCGCCGTCGGCGATGGCGCGTCGCGCGCGGGTCAGAGTCTCCACCGCATAGGCGTCCTGGTCGGCGCGGGTGAATTGATAGGCCTGGGCCGTCGCCTCGCCAAAATCGCCCATGGGCCGCCCGCCTTCATAGGCATCCTCCAGCCCGTCGAGCAGCATATGGTCGAGCACCTGGGCGTGTCCCGCGCGATAGCCGGCGCGCGCCTTGGGCAGCAGATAGGGCGCGTTCGACATGGATTCCATCCCGCCCGAAAGCACGATCTCCGCAGAGCCGGCCGCGATGAGGTCATGCGCCAGCATGGTGGCCTTCATGCCGGAACCGCACACCTTGTTGATGGTGGTGGCGCCGGTGGCGTCGGGCAGGCCGCCGCCTCGCGCCGCCTGCCGGGCCGGCGCCTGCCCCTGGCCGGCGGGGAGGACGCAACCCATAAGCACCTCGTCGACGCGCCCGGCCGGAAGGCCCGAGCGCTCGAGAGCGGCGCTGATGACGTGCGCCCCGAGCTGCGGCGCCTGAGCGAGCGCGAGCGCGCCGAGAAAGCGGCCGAGCGGCGTGCGCACGGCGGAAACAATGACGATCGGATCTGAAAGGGCGGGCATGATACTGCCTCCGTTGCGAGCCGAGCTACTATTCGGCGGGAACCGGGGCGGGGATGAATGTCCGCGCCGCGGCGTTTGAGCGTGACCAGCAGCGCCGCCGCGATCCCGCCGGCCGCGTTCAGCATGGTGAGGAAGGTAACGCCGGCGACCACCCAGCCGTAGCGAATGTCGCGGGCCGCGAGATCGGCGGCGAGGCGGTTTGACAGCATCAGAACAGCTCCGCGACGCCGGCATCGGGGCCGCAAAGAATTAATGATGATTGGCATCATGTTTGATGAATAGAGTATGGCTGTCATGAATAAAGTCAAGCCGAGCGCTCCTCGCGCCGTGCATCCCTGCCGGCTGAGGCATGCCGGGGAGGGGAGGATGTCCCTGTGAAGGTTTCCAAGGAGAAGGCGGCCGAGCATCGCGCCGCAATCATCGGCGCGGCCTCGCGGCTGTTCCGCGAACGCGGGTTCGACGGTGTGGGCGTGGCCGAGATCACCCGCGCCGCCGGCCTCACCCATGGCGGCTTCTATGGCCATTTCGCATCCAAGGACGCGCTGGCCGTCGAGGCGTTCGATGCCGCCTTCGCGCGCAGCGTGGAGCGCCTCGCCGCGCGCGCCGCTCCGGGGGGCGGCGGCTTGCCGCGCTATCTGGAGACTTACCTCTCGGTGGCGCATCGCGACGCCCCGCAGGAGGGCTGCCCCATGGCCGCCGTGGCGACCCAGGTGGACCGCCAGGACGCCACGGTGCAGCAGGGCTTCGCCTCGGGCATCGAGGCCTATATTGCCGCGTTCGAAAGCCTTTTGCCGGAGGACGGCGAGGGAAACGGTACGAACCGAAGGGCGCGGGCCATGCTCATGGTCTCCGCCCTGGTGGGCGGCATGGCACTCTCCCGCGCGGTCGCGCAAAGCGATGCGGCACTCTCCGAAGAGATATTGGAAGACGTGCACGCGCAACTGCTTGCCCTAGCAGAGCCGCAGATCTCCGCCTGAAAGCCGCGCCGGCCAGCCTGAAACGCCGCCCGCTCAGGCCGCCGCCGCCAGTTCCTCATCCTCGTCGGTGGTGCCGGCGTCCACATTCTCGCCTTCCCATTTGGCGACCACGGTGGTGGCGATGCCGTTGCCGAGCACGTTGGTGGCCGAGCGCCCCATGTCGAGAAACTGATCGACGCCGAGCACCAGCAGCAGCCCCGCCGCCGGCAGGTGGAACATTTCCAGCGTCGCCGCCACCACCACCAGCGAGCCGCGCGGCACGGCCGCCATGCCCTTGGAGGTGATCATCAGGGTCAGCAGCATGACGATCTGCTGGGTGGTGGAAATTTCAATGCCATAGGCCTGGGCGATGAACATCACCGCGAAGGTCGAATACATCATCGAGCCGTCGAGATTGAACGAATAGCCGAGCGGCAGCACGAAGCTGACGATCTTCTCGCTCACCGGCACCTTTTCCAGCTGGCGCATCATGCTGGGATAGGCGGCCTCGCTCGATGCGGTGGTGAAGGCGACCACGAACGGCGCGCGCACCAGGCTCACCACCCGCAGCGCGGTCTTGCCGAGGATCGCATAGCCCACCGCCACCATCACCAGCCACAGGATGAACAGGCTGAAATAGAACGAGGCCATGTATCGGCCATAGCTCAGCAGAATGCCTGGCCCATGCTCGGTGACGGTGGCCGCCATGGCTGCGAACACCGCGATGGGGGCGAGCGCCATCACATAGCCGGTGATCTTCAGCACCACGTGGGAGGCTTCCTCGATCAGACCCACGAGCACCTTCGCCTTGTGCCCGGCGGATGCCGCGGCGAGGCCGAACAGGATCGCGAACACGACGATCTGCAACACCTCGTTATTGGCGAGCGCGCCGACCGCGCTGTCCGGCACCGCGTGCTTGATGAAATCGTGCAGCGAGAAGTTCGCCTCCTGCACCCCGGTGGCTGCGTTCGCCGCCGGCAGCGGGATGTTCAGCGCGTGGCCGGGCTGGAGCAGATTGACCATGATGAGGCCGATGAACAGCGACACCAGCGAGGCGGTGATGAACCAGACCATGGCCTTGCCGCCCACCCGGCCGATGGTCTTCATGTCGCCCATGTGCGCGACGCCGGCCACCAGCGAGGTGAACACCAGCGGGCCTATGATCATCTTGATCAGCCGCAGGAAAATTTCGGTCAGCAGGGAGATGTGATCGGCGATCTGGCGCGCCGTGTCGGGATCCGGCCAGAGCCGGTGATTGGTGTAGCCGACGACAATGCCCAGCACCATTGCGATGCCGATATAGACCGTGAGTTTGTGCTTCACGCCGTCCCCCAATCCCCGGCCGGCGTCCATGCGCCGGCTGCCCCCCACAGGCTTGGCGAAAGTCGCATTCCCCTTGAATCGTGTCGAGCCGTTTGCGCGGCGAACAGGCCCGTGCGCGACACGGACCGCGCCAGGGTGGCCAAAATGGCACGCGAGCAATTCCAGAGCTTTAGCTTCATCAAACGTTAAGCGCGATCGCCCCGGCGGATGGACGCGCCCCGCCCGCCCCGGTACAATGGCCAGGGAAAAGGGAGGCTGACGGGCGGTACATTTTGCGGAATGCTCCATGGCGGCCAATGTCGCGAAACATTGCCCCTTGCGCGGCGGCGCTCCGCGGCTCTTGCCTTTCCGGCCTCCTGCTGCTGGGATGCTTTTTCACGTCCGCCGCCCTGGCCCAGGCGACCTCCGCCCAACCCACTCCGGCCGCCCAGCCCGCGCCGGCCGATAACGCCGCCACCTTCTTCGACCGCGCCATGGCCTGGTTCGATCCCGACCGCGCCAAGGATGAGGCGCCGCCGGCGGATGCGGTGCCTTATAGCGTCACCTTCGACGTCACCGGCGATGCCGCCCTGCGCTCCAACGTGTCGGGCGCCTCCAATCTCGAATCCCTGAAGCGCAACGCGCCCTCAGGCGCCGCCGGCCTGGTGCGGCGGGCGCTGGCGGACCGCGACCGCATCATCGCGGCGCTCTATGCCGAGGGCTATTATGCCGGCACGGTGACCATTCTCGTGGCCGGCCGCCCGCCCGACGCACTGGACGTGTTCCCCGCCGTGGATGCGGCGCGCGCGGCGGGTCCGGTGCCGGTGGTGGTGCGCGTGGCGACGGGTCCGCGCTTCACCTTCGGCACCATCCTGGTTCTGGATGTAGCGACCAAGCGTCCGCTCGCCGAGGCGCCGCCGCCGCGTCGCCTGCGCCTGATCGCGGGCGAGCCCGCGCGCTCCACCGCCGTGCTCGGCGCGGAGGGCATGATCGTCGCCGCCCTGCGCGACAGCGCCCATCCGTTCGCCAAGGTGGTGGGCAAGGATGTGGTCGCCGACCATGCCGCGCACACGCTGAACGTGACCTTCCTGGTCGCGCCCGGGCCCGTGGCGACCTTCGGGCCATTCACCGTGGCCGGCACCAAGACGCTGAAGCCGCAATTCGTGTCGGAGCGCATCGAGATCCGCCCCGGCGAGCCGTTCTCGCCCGCCCGCCTCGCGGCGCTGCGCAAGCGCCTGCTGACCTTCGAGATCATCGGCGGCGTGCGCTTCAAGGAGGCGGACCGGCTGAACGCGCAGGGCCAATTGCCCATCGAGGTGGAGATCAGCGAGCGCGACCCGCGCTATGTCGGCTTCAGCGCCAAATATTCCAACACCGACGGTTCGGCGGGCAATGTCTTCTGGGGCCACCGCAATCTGTTCGGCGGCGGCGAGACGCTGCGACTCGACGGGCAGGTCTCCTGGTTCGGCAAGGAGCCGGATTCGGTGCCGAACGCCGATCCGTTCGGCTATCGCTTCGCCGCGACCTTCATGAAGCCCGGCATCATCACGCCGAACGACGATCTCGTGGCCCAGGCGGCGATCCT
>NCEH01000220.1 GCA_002304505.1 Rhizobiales bacterium 32-66-11
CGCCAGCGCGATGGCTTCCTCAAGATCGTGGGTCACGAACATCACCGCCTTGCGCTCGGAGGTCCAGAGCGAGAGCAGCATGTTGCCCATGATCTGGCGGGTCTGGGCGTCCAGCGGCCCGAACGGCTCATCCATGAGGAGGATCTTGGGATCGCGGATCAGCACCTGCGCGAGGCCGACACGCTTGCGCTGCCCGCCGGAGAGCTGGTGCGGATAGCGCGCAGCAAAGGCCCCGAGCCCGACGCGGGTCAGCCACTGGCTGGCGCGCTCCCGGGCCTCCCCGTGGCGCACGCCGGCCACATCGAGCCCGATGGCGACGTTCTCCAGCGCCGTCTTCCAGGGAAACAGCGCTTCTGCCTGAAACAGGTAGCCCGCCCTGCGGTTAAGGCCCGCCAGCGGCTCGCCGAACACGGTCACGGTGCCAGCGGCCGGCGCCAGAAGCCCTGCCGTGGCGTTCAGCAGCGTGGACTTTCCGCAGCCGGTGGGGCCGACAATGGCGACGAATTCACCGTCCGCGACTCGCAGATCGGCCCCCTCCACCGCCACAAAGCGCTCGCCTCCCACGCTCTCGAAGGCGATGCGCACCCCTTTCAGGTCCACCGCCGGCGGCAGGACGCCCTGTTCACCGGGCTGCTCGACACCTGAGGCCATCCGCCCTCCCCATTATTCTGTGCCTTCGTTAGCCCGGACGTTAGCCGCCCCGCGCGTGCAGGCAAAGAGCAGGAGGCCGCTTATCCCATGGTTGCAGGCGGCGGGCCGTGCAGACCTGCGGTCAGGGGCGATTTTTGCCAGCCATGCCGCCGGCAATGCGGGTTAAGGTTGGAAACGTTCCAGACCGACCACGGAGACCTCGAAGCAAGGAGACGTCACGGCAAGGCCATTCAACGCCGGCGCACCCGCGTGCCCCGGAACAGTCCACGCGGCCCCATCTGAGGGGCCTGTCGCCCAATGAGTGCCAACATGATGCCAGCTTCCCTATCGCCCGGCCCGAAGGTCCGGATCACCCTCACCGCCGCCGGGCAGAACCATGTGCTGCGCAACGGCCTCGGGCCGCGTCTTGCGGTGCTCATGGAGCACGCCCCGCGCATCCATACGGCGCTCGCGAGCGGTGACCGGGTCGCTCTGTCCGAATCCGCCACGCAGGATCTTTATGTGCTGCGCCGGCGCGTGGTGGTGGAGACCCGCGATGTGGTGCTGGAAATCATCCTCGATTTCATGCCCATCGGCTGACCCAAACGGACGCGCCAGCGGCCTGCCCAGGCCGGCGTGCCCGTCGCGACGCAAGAAAGGCCGGCCCGCGGGTGCGGGTCGGCCTTTGATGGCACAGGGCAGCGTCAGGAGCCCGAAGGCTCAGCGGCGACGGAAATTCTGCTGGCG
>NCEH01000221.1 GCA_002304505.1 Rhizobiales bacterium 32-66-11
CGCCAGCAGAATTTCCGTCGCCGCTGAGCCTTCGGGCTCCTGACGCTGCCCTGTGCCATCAAAGGCCGACCCGCACCCGCGGGCCGGCCTTTCTTGCGTTGCGACGGGCACGCCGGCCTGGACAGGCCGCTGTCGCGCCCGGTGGGTCAGCCGATGGGCATGAAATCGAGGATGATTTCCAGCACCACGTCGCGGGCCTCCACCACCACGCGCCGGCGCAGCACGTAAAGATCCTGCGTGGCGGATTCGGACAGAGCGACCCGGTCACCGCTCGCGAGCGCCGTATGGATGCGCGGCGCGTGCTCCATGAGCACCGCAAGACGCGGCCCGAGGCCGTTGCGCAGCACGTGATTCTGCCCGGCGGCGGTAAGGGTGATCCGGACCTTCGGGCCGGGCGACAGTGAAGTTTGCATCATGTTGCACTCGCTGGTGCGGCCATCTCTCGGTACGGCCGCGTGAACTGTTCCGGGGCACGCGGGGTGCGCAGGCGTCGAATCGACTTGCCGTGGCGTCTCCTTGCTTCGATGGGCCCGTGTTTTGATCTGGAGCTGTTCCAACCTAACCCGCATTGCCGGCGTCATGGCTGGCAAAAATCGCCCCTGACCGCAGGTCTGCACTTTCCGTCGCCTGCAACCACGGGATAAGCGGCCCCATTGCTCTTTGCCTGCACGCGCCGGGCGGCTAACGTCCGGCATAAGGAAGGCACAGAATAACGGGGAGGGCGGATGGTTTCGGGTGTCGTGCAGAGCGCTGCGGAGGGCGTGCTGCCTCCGGCGGTGGACCTGAAAGGAGTGCGCATCGCCTTCGAGAGCGCGGGGGGCGAGCGCTTCGTGGCGGTGGAAGGGGCCGATCTTCGGGTCGCGGACGGTGAGTTCGTCGCCATTGTCGGTCCCACCGGCTGCGGCAAGTCCACCCTGCTGAACGCCACCGCAGGGCTTCTCGCCCCGGCCGCAGGCACCGTGACGGTGTTCGGCGAGCCGCTGGCGGGCCTCAATCGCAGGGCGGGTTACCTGTTTCAGGCGGAAGCGCTGTTTCCCTGGAAGACCGCACTGGAGAATGTCGCCATCGGGCTCGATGTGGCCGGCGTGCGCCACGGGGAGGCCCGGGAGCGCGCCAGCCAGTGGCTGACCCGCGTCGGGCTCGGGGCCTTCGCTGCGCGCTATCCGCACCAGCTCTCCGGCGGGCAGCGCAAGCGTGTCGGCCTCGCGCAGGTGCTGATCCGCGATCCCAAGATCCTCCTCATGGACGAGCCGTTCGGGCCGCTGGACGCCCAGACGCGCCAGATCATGGGCAACATGCTGCTCTCGCTCTGGACCTCCGAGCGCAAGGCGGTGATGTTCGTGACCCACGATCTTGAGGAAGCCATCGCGCTGGCG
>NCEH01000172.1 GCA_002304505.1 Rhizobiales bacterium 32-66-11
TTCGTGGATCTGTGGGACGAGATCTGCATCAACCGCTACGGCATCACCGACCCCAAGCAGAAGCTGTTCCGCTATGGTGTGCAGGTGAATTCCCTCGGCCTCACCGAGCAGCAGCCGGAGAACAACGTCTATCGTATTCTTCTGGAGATGCTGGCGGTGACGCTCTCCAAGAAGGCCCGCGCACGCGCCGTGCAATTGCCGGCCTGGAACGAGGCGCTGGGCTTGCCGCGCTCGTTCGATCAGCAATGGTCGCTGCGCATGCAGCAGGTGGTGGCCTATGAAACCGACCTGCTGGAATATGGCGACATCTTCGACGGCTCCACCGAGATCGCCAAAAAGGTCGAGGCGCTGAAGGACGAGGCGCGCGCCGAGCTGGCCCGGATCGAGGCCATGGGCGGCGCGGTGGCGGCGGTGGAAAACAGCTACATGAAGCAGGCGCTGGTGGAATCCAACACCCGCCGGTTGGAGAATATCGAGCGCGGCGAGCAGGTGGTGGTGGGCGTCAACCGCTGGACCGACACCGAGCCCTCCCCCCTCACCACCGGCGAAGGCTCCATCCTCACCGTGCCCGAGCATGTGGAGCCGGAGCAGATCGCCCGCCTTCAGGCCTGGCGCGCCGCGCGCGACCCGGCGGCGGTGGATGCGGCGCTCGCCGGCCTGCGCAGCGCCGCGCAGGAGGGGCGCAACATCATGGAGCCCTCCATCATTTGCGCGAAAGCCGGCATCACGACCGGGGAATGGGGCGCGTGCCTGCGCGAGGTGTTCGGCGAATATCGCGCGCCCACCGGCGTCGGGCGCACCGCGCGCATCGACACCCAGGGCTTGGACGAAGTGCGCGCCAGCGTGGAGGCGGTCTCCGCCAAGCTCGGCCGGCGCATCAAGTTCCTGGTTGGCAAGCCTGGACTCGACGGGCATTCCAACGGCGCCGAGCAGATCGCCGTGCGCGCCCGCGATGCCGGCATGGAAGTGGTCTATGAGGGCATCCGCCTGACCCCGGCCGAGATCGTCAACGCCGCCCTGGAGGAGAGCGTCCACGTCATCGGCCTCTCCATCCTCTCCGGCTCCCACGTGCCGCTGGTGCGCGACGTGATGGACCGGCTGCGCGCCGAGGGGCTGACCGACGTTCCCGTGGTGGTCGGCGGCATCATTCCGATGGAAGACGAAATCCAGCTGAAGGCATTCGGCGTGGCGGCGGTCTATACGCCCAAGAATTTCGAGCTGAACCGCATCATGGCCGACATCGTCGCCATCGTGGATCGCGAGGCGCAGAAAGCGGCCTGAGCTACGCGCCCCTCGCCGCACGACGTCCCGCCGCAGAGCCTCCAGACCTTAGAAACAAAAAGAGCGCCAACCGAAGTTGGCGCTCTTTTTTTGCGTGTTCGCCGCCGGCTATTTGCCGAAATCGAGCACAGGTGGCGGCGGATCGCCGATATTGGGCGAGATGCTGTCGAACTGCTGCTGGATCTGGTTCTGGTCCAGCGACACGCCGCCCGCCTTGTAGTGCGTCACCATCTGCGGGAACAGGATGACCAGCGACACCATGATCAGCTGGATGATCACGAACGGCACCGCGCCCCAATAGATCTGCCCCGTTGTCACCGGCTCCATACGCAGGCCGGTCACCCGGTCGAGATAGGGCACCTTGGGTGCCACGGAGCGCAGGAAGAACAGGGCGAAACCGAACGGCGGATGCATGAACGAGGTCTGCATGTTCACCGCCAGGATGACGCCGAACCAGATCAGATCGATGCCGAGCTTGTCCGCCGCGGGGCCGAGCAGCGGGATGATGATGAAGGCCAGCTCGAAATAATCGAGGAAGAAGGCCAGCACGAACACCAGCAGGTTCACGACGATCAGGAAGCCGGTCTGGCCACCGGGCAGCGAGGTGAGCAATTCTTCCACCCAGCGATGCCCGTCCACCCCGTAGAAGGTGAGCGAGAACACCCGCGCGCCGAGCAGGATGAACAGCACGAAGGCGGAGAGCTTGGCGGTGGAATAGGTCGCCTGCCGCAGCAGGTCGAACCTCAGCCGCCCGCGCGCCAGGGCCAGCAGGATTGCGCCCACCGAGCCCATGGCGCCGCCTTCGGTCGGGGTCGCGACGCCGATGAAGATGGTGCCGAGCACCAGGAAGATCAGCGCCAGCGGCGGCACCATCACGAACACCACCTGCTCGGCGAGCTTCGACAGCAGGCCGAGCTTGAACACCCGGTTGATGACCGCGACCACGAAGGCGAGACCCACCGTCATGGACATGGTGAGCACGACGTAATCGGCGCCGAACTTCACGCTGCCCTGCTGCATCACATAGATGGAGGCCGCGATCGCGATCGCGAGCGCGATGAACAGCGAGGGCGTCAGCAGGCGGGCGGTGCCGGTCATCACGAAATAAAGCAGTACAAAGCAGACGATGCCCCACACCGCCAGATTCGCGACCCCGGGAATGAAGCCGGCGGTGAGGCCGGGCAGCGAGCCGGTGGCGATCAGCACCGCGAAGCCCGCCGCAGCGATGGCGCCGAGGATGCGCGACGGCATCATCTTCTGCTGCGGATCGCGCAGGTTCTGCGCCTCCAGCGGCAGGCCGGGGGTCGCCGTGGGGAACAGCGTCGAGACGAGGAAGATATAGCCCGCATAAAGGCAGGACAGGATCAGACCCGGCAGGAACGCGCCGGTATACATGTCGCCCACCGAGCGGTTGAGCTGGTCCGCCATGACGATCAGCACCAGCGACGGCGGGATGATCTGGGCCAGCGTGCCGGACGCCGCGATGACGCCAGTCGCGACGCGCCGGTCGTAGCCATAGCGCAGCATGATCGGCAGCGAGATCAGGCCCATGGATATCACGGAGGCCGCCACCACGCCGGTGGTGGCCGCCAGCAGCGCGCCGACGAAGATCACCGCATAGGCAAGGCCGCCGCGGATCGAGCCGAACACCTGGCCGATGGTGTCGAGCAGGTCCTCGGCCATGCCGGAGCGTTCCAGCACCAGCCCCATGAAGGTGAAGAACGGCACCGCAAGCAGCACCTCGTTGTTCATGGTGCCATAGACGCGCTCCGGCAGGGCCTGGAGGAAATCCGGGCGGAACAGGCCGAGCTCGATGCCGATGAGGCCGAAGATCAGGCCGTTCGCGGCCAGCGCGAACGCCACCGGATAGCCGAGCAGCAGGAACAGCACGAGGGCGCCGAACATGATCGGCGCCATGTTGTGGGTGAACCAGCCGCGCAGGCCGGGTTCGGCGGCGAGCGCGAAATCGCTGGAAAGTCCAAGCAGGACCAGGGCACAGGCGAGCACAAGGCCGACCTTGAAGGTGCGGGACGCGGACATTCTTCTGTTCTCCCGCTCAGGCCTTGGGGGTCGGTTCGAGGGGGATATCGACCCGGTCGGCATCCGCCAGCAAACGCTCCGCCTCGGCGGCGAGGGCGAGATGACCGCCCACATTCTCGTTGGGGTCCTCCATGCGCCCGGTGATGATGGCGACGCGCTTGATCAGCTCGGAAACCGCCTGGAGCAGCAGGAAGAAGAAGCCGATAGGCACCAGCGCCTTGGCCGGCCATTGCGGCAGACCGCCGGCGTTCAGGGACTGCTCGTTGATGCCGTAGGAATTCAGCGCGAACGGAATCGAGGTCACGAGCAGCACGATTGCGAACGGCATCAGGAAGAAGATGTGCCCGAAAATATCGACGCCGTCGCGGGTGCGCTTGGACAGGCGCGAGCTGAGGATGTCGATGCGGATATGCTCGTTGTCGATCAAGGTCCAGGACGCGCAGAGCAGGAACACCGCCGCGAACAGCACCCATTGCAATTCCAGCCAGGAATTGGAGCTGAGGTCGAAGACCTTGCGGATCACGGCATTCAACGCCGACACCAGCACGGCCACCAGGATCAGCCATGCCACCGCCTTGCCGATGCGGATGTTCACGGCATCGATCGCTCGGCTGAGCGCGAGCAGAATGTTCATTTGGGAGTGTCCCCGCATTTCACTTGAGGCGATCTGATTTTCACGTCGCCATTGGCCGGGCACCATAAGGGAGCCCTAAATGCATTCAAGCCTCAACTATCGTCTAAGCGTCACAATGCCTGCAGGGCACGGGCTTTCAACAGGATGAGGACGATCACTCGGATGTGGCGGCGCGGTTTGCACGCGGATGTTTGCATCGCTGCAATGGCGCGACGGAGAAAGCGGGCATAAATTTGAGAAAATAGATCCGCGGCGCGGGTCCGCGCCGCATCGGCGCACAGAAGCCGGCGAGCGCAGAGCCGGCGCAGGAGATTGCCATGTCTGTTTCCACGCTTTCCCCGACCCCGGCGGCGCACGCCGGCCTGTCTGGCGCCTTGCGGCTGGGCGCGGTTCACCTGCGCACGCGCGCGCCGGATCGGCTCGCCGCCTTCTATGAGCAGGTGGTCGGCCTTTCCCGCCTTGCCCCGCAAGCGGGCCGCATCGTGCTCGGCGCCGGCGATAAGGCCATCATCGTACTGGAAGACGCGCCCGATGCGGTGGCGCCACCCGCCCGCGCGCCGGGCCTGTTCCACACCGCCATCCGCGTGCCCGACCGGGCGAGCCTCGCGGTGCGGATGAACGTGCTGCGGGCGCACGGCGTGCCGTTCGGCGCCTCGGACCATCTGGTGAGCGAGGCGCTCTATCTCGACGATCCCGACGGCAACGGCATCGAAATCTATCGCGACCGGCCCAGGTCCGAATGGTTCGGGCCCGACGGCACGCTCCAGATGGCGACGCTGCGCCTCGACCTGACCAGCCTCGCCGCTGAAAGCACGGAGCGCGGCCCCGCGCCCGCCGGCACGGACGTCGGGCATGTTCATTTGAAAGTGAACGACCTTGCCGCCGCCCATCGCTTCTGGGTGGAGCTGGCCGGGTTCGAGGTGATGGCGCGCTATCCCGGCGCCGTGTTCGTCAGCGCCGGCAAATACCATCACCATCTCGGCCTGAACGTGTGGCACTCGCAGGGTGCCGCGCCGCCGTCGGTGGAGGCCAGCGGGCTCGCCGGGTTCGAGATCGCCCTTCCCCCGGCCGAGATCGCGGCCCTGAAGGCGCGCTTCGCGGCCGCCGGCCAGCCGCTGGCCGAAAGCGAGGGCGCCGTGTGGCTTCAGGACCCTTCCGGCAATCGCGCGCGGGTCACGGCCGGCGGCGCGGGCTGAGCTTTCCGTGTTTGCACACCCGATAGGCAGATGCCTTTGGGCATATGTCACGGATCTGGGCTAGACTCGGACGTTGAATCGCCGCCGGCACGCAAAACCTGCGGCTTCATTGGCCCAGGGGGGCTGCGTCCATGATGACCCTGCCGTTTTTCGGTTTCTTCGTTGCGTTCGCGCTGATCCTCGCGGGCCAGCGCGTGCCCTCCATGCTGATGTGGGCCCTGTCGCTGCTGGCGCTGCTGACACTGTTCAAGATGCACGCCACCGATCCGCTCAACCTCGTGCTGTGAGGGGGCTGACATGACAGCTTCCCTCTCCCGCACCCTCAATGCCCTCGGGCTGCTCGCGGTCACCGCCGTATTGGCGGCGGCGTTTTTCGACCAGATCGTGTTCAACGATCTGCCCTGCCCGCTGTGCCTGCTGCAACGCGCCGGCTTCGTGGGCGCCGGCGTGGGCCTCGCCTTGAACGTGAAGTTCGGCCCGCGGCCGAGCCATTATGCCATCATGATTCTCTCGGCCTTCGCCGGCGGCACGGTCTCGGTACGGCAGACGCTGCTGCACATCATTCCCGGCGAGGGCACTTATGGCGATGCCTTTTTCGGCATCCATTTCTATGCCTGGGCGGCGGCGGTGTTCGGGGTGATCGCCCTCGGCGGGGCGATTCTGCTGCTGTTCGACCGCCAGTTCGCCCCGGAGGCGGTGCCCGGCCGCGCCACCCGCTTCGCCCTCATCGCGGTCGCGCTCGCAACGGCGATGGCGCTCGCGAACGGGCTTTCGACCGTGCTGGAATGCGGTGGCGGCATGTGCGCCGACAATCCTACCTCCTACCAATTGCTCGACCAACTGCGCGGAAAATAAGCGGCGGCTTGGCCGTGGCGAAGGACTCATCAACGCTTGTGATGAGTGGTGGATCAAAATTCTCTTTTCCTGGCGTGTGAAATGCCTGAAAAGGCGGCACGCCAGGAAGCCCCATGTCCCCTTCGCCCATTCCCCACGCGCCCACGTCCCGTTCGCCCCTTGGCCGGCTCGGCCACCGCATCAACAATGCGCCCTATCTGCTGCTC
>NCEH01000173.1 GCA_002304505.1 Rhizobiales bacterium 32-66-11
GCCAACGGGCGAGATAGAACAGGCCTACGGATTCGACCTGGCGCCGATCGTGGCGCGTGCGGAGGAGTTCAGGACGCTCGCCGAGGCGGTGCAGGCTGAGAAGAAGGCGCTGCGGATTGTGCGCGAGCGGCTGACGATCGCGCGCCGGGATGTGGAGAAGTTGATCGCCGCCGGCATCGAGGAGGGCGTTCCAGGAGACTGGCGAGCCCATCGGGCGCGCTACGAGGACCTGATGGGGCGGCTGCCGAGATCAGCGTCGAAGGCGACCATCGCCGTGATCTTGGCGGAGCTCTCCGATCTCCGAGGCGCTGTGCATAAGGCGCTGGAAGACTTCCTCAATTCCCAGAATTCAAGCGTCAATGAGTCTCAAGCTGAGCGTCACAAACAGAATTCAAACCCAGACTCCCAACATGAATCTGAACAGGGCCTTCGGAAGAGTGAGAAGGCGGAAGCCGCAGCTCCCGATAACCTCCGTGCGCTCACGGAACGGGATCTGCCGCTTGGGATTGTGCTTGAGGCCTGCCCGGAGATCGTGATCCTGGCTCCGGGCAGCGAAATCAGGACCTGGCGCGACCTTCTAGCCACGGCACAACTGGCGCGGGCTTTCCTCGGGATTAGCCCGAGTGCCTATCAGGATGCATGCGCAGCAATGGGCGAAACCAATGCGGCCACGGTCATCGCCGCGATCCTGCAGCGGGCCGAATACATCTCGAGCCATGGGGGCTATCTGCGCAGCCTGACGAAGCGCGCCCAGGATGGGAAGTTCTCGACCTGGCCGATGGTGATGGCGCTCTTGCGGGCGAAGCTGGATGCGCAAGCCGACGGGGCAGGGGGCGGCGGCGGAGCTCGGGGATCGGCGGGGTCTGCTCGCCGGATCCCCGGCGAGACGCCGTGATGCTATCCTCGGCGCGGATGGATGGCTGCGGAACCGTGAACCCGGTCCTACAGCCCGGCGGCTTTGGTGAGGTTCACCCGAAACCGGTCGCGCCGGCGCTGATAGCGGCGGGTCATTTCGGCCGAGGCGTGGCCGAGCTGCTTCTGGACATGGCGTTCATCGACTTCGGCCGAAGAAGCCAGCCCGGCGCGCAGGGAATGGCCGGCGAATTTCTCTTCCCGTTCGCCTTCGGTGAGATCGCCACGGACGCCGGCGGCGAGGGCCGTGCGCTTGACCAGCCGCGCGACCTCGCGGTCGTTGAGCCGATCGGGACCGACATCCCTGCCCCGGCCGGTCACGCGGCGGAACAGCGGACCGTGGCCGATCTTGGCCAGTCTGAGCCAGGTCTCCAGCGCGACGACCGGGCAGGTGGCGTCGGACGAGCCACGGCCCACCTCGATCTCGCGCCAGCCGTTCTTGCCCCGCAGCGTCACCAGAAGACCCTTGTCGAGGATCTCGATCCAGCCGGCTTCTTTCTGCCGGGGCGGAGCGCCATGGGTGTTGCGGATGCCAGCGAGCACGGTGGCGATGTGGCGATCGCTGCGGTCGAGCGGCGTGCCGCGCTGGGTGTAGTTCCAGCCGATCGCCGACAGCCGCCGCTCGATGGTCGAGACGGTGTTCGGCTTGCCGCAGGGAACCGCGGCGCCCGAGGCACACGCGGTGATGTAGAGCCCGACGACTTGCGGGGAGGGGGGAAGGAGCTCCAGTCCCTGCCGGCGGCACCAGCTGGAAAAGTGCTTCCAGTCGGAGGCGTAGGCGCGGCGGGTGTTCGCCGAGCTCGCCGCATCGATGTAATCGCGCGCCCGTTCGGTCAGGCGCGTGAGATGCGCCGGCAGGGCAGGGGAGGGGGCCTGGGCGATCGGTTGCGTTGAACCTGCGCCGGCGGCCGAGTCGTCATCCTCGTGGGGCTGGTCATCGATGGGAGCGCTGCTGGCCATCATCACGCCACCTCGATGTCGGTCTGCGAGAAATGCGCGCCCTTGAACAGCAGGGGCACCCGATAGGCCCGCGCGCTGGCGTAGGACAGGCAATCGGCGAGGCTGAGCTGGGCCGGATGGTTCCCATCCATGCCGAAGGCCGCGACGGCCGCGACGGCGCGCTTCGTGATGCTGCCATTGATTGGAATGAGGGAGATCCGCGCCTCTTCCAGGACCTGGCTGAGGCGCGTCTCCGCCGCCACAGGGTCGACGGCGAGCCGGCGCGACAAGCGGATCGCGGCTTCGAGGACCGCCGGGCCCGAGGTGTAGCGGTGCGGTGCCGCGGCGAGCTTGGTGGCGAAGCCGGCGGCGTCCGGCTCATCGGCGAGGATCGCCACGAGGACTGAGCTGTCCACGAACATCAGCGGCTCCACATCCCGTCTATCTCGTCCTTGCTCATCTCCCGGCCGGTGGGGTTAGCCGATTCAGAATTTGTGAGACCGAGTCGGATCTGCTGAGACGGAACCGTCACGCGATTCAGTTATGGTGAGACTAGATTGATCGACCATCCGCGTGAACAGGCATGGAACGCGACCAGCTCGACGAACAGGAATGGCAGAGCGCGCTCAGGTATGCAGATGTTCTACGACGGATGCCACAACGCCCGAGTGGAGCCGATGTCGCGGACGCTATGGCGGAGCTTGCCGTCAGTCGCGCGACCTTATTTCGGTGGCTGAAGCGGTATCGGGCGGAGGAGCGCGCCACTGCGCTCATTAGTCGAAAGCCAGGGCGGCGGGCCGGAATCGACGCCTTTGATCCTGCCCTGAAGGCGATAGTCGACCGCAACATCACGACATTCTACGCCACACCCGAGAAGCCCACGTTGACGCGCCTGTGGAAGCGAATCTCGGCCGATTGCCGGGTGAGCGAGTTGGCGCCGCCCTCAATCAGACGCCTGAAAGGATACCTTGCGACGTTCGATACGGAAGCTATGACGCGCCGTCGCGAGGGAAAGGCTCGGGCCGACGCGCAGTTCCTGGCACTACCCGGCGAGCTTTCAGCGCAGCATCCGCTGCAGATCGTCCAGATCGATCATACGAAGGTCGACGTGACGGTGGTCGACCCAATCGAGAGGCAGCCGATCGGTCGACCGATCCTCACCATCGCGATCGATGTCTACACCCGGATAGTGCTGGGCTTTTACCTGTCTCTGGAGGCGCCGTCGGTGACGTCGGTGGCGCTTTGCTTGACGCACGCGATCATCGACAAGACCTGCTGGCTGCAGGATCGGGGGATTTCGCTGGATTGGCCGACGAGCGGCCTGCCCGAGTGCATTCATGTCGATAACGGCGCCGAATTCCACGCGCGCGCCTTCAAGAGGGGCTGCGACGACCACAATATTGCCATCTCCTACCGTCCGCCGGGAACACCGCGTTTCGGGGGGCACGTCGAGCGCCTGATCGGCACGATGATGGGGGCGGTCCATCTGCTGCCCGGCACGCATTTTTCCAATGTGCTCGACCGCGGCGACTATGATCCCGAGGCGCGCGCCGTGATGACCATGCGCGAGCTCGAGGCCTGGCTGGCGCTGGAAATCATCGCCTACCATTCCGATCTGCACCGCGGTATCGGCCGGCCGCCCGGTGCGGCCTGGAACGAGGCTATATCCGGGCGCCCTCCGCGGCAGGTGCGCGATCCGCTCGCCTTCCTGATCGACTTTCTACCATTTGAGCCGCGTGTACTGCGGCGAACCGGCATCCACATCAACAACATCTGCTACTGGTCGGACGGCTTTGCCCCCTGGATCGGCCGGAGCAGCGACAAGGTTCTCGTCAAGTACGATCCGCGGGATCTGCATCGGGTCTTCGTCAAGCTGGGTGGGAACTATCTGATGGCGCCCACGCGCAACCCTGGACGCCCGGCCATCACGCTGTGGGAGCAGAAGGCGGCGCTGCGCGTGCAGCGGGCGCGCGGCCGCCGGGAGATCGATGAGGAAACGATCTTCCAGACGATCGCTGCGCAGCGTGCGCTGGTCGAACAGGCAACCCGGGACACCACGCAAGCCCGCAGGCTGCGCGCGCGGCGCGCTCATCTGCCGGCGAGGCCAGCGCTTCCGGCAAGCGCGCCGGCGGACGAGCCGGTGATCACCTTGCCGCATTTTCCGGTGGAGGTATGGGAATGACGGCTTATCCGCATCTCGATCCCGCCATTCGGGCCTATGCCGATCTGCCCGCGCGGGAGCGCATCGAGCACATCCGGGTGGATCGATGGATCGACTATCCGCGTGCCCGCCAGGCGCTCCATAAGCTCGAAGAGCTGCTGTTGTTTCCCAAGCGCGCCCGCATGCCCAACCTGCTGATCTTCGGCGCCTCGGGCATGGGCAAGACGATGATTATCGAGAAGTTCGTGCGCGCTCATCCGCCTCGGTTTGATGAGCGCAGCGGAATCCATCACCGGCCTGTCATCGTCGTGCAGATGGTCCCCTCCCCGGATGAGGGGCGGTTTTATCATCGCCTTCTGTCGGTGATTGGCGCGCCGCCGCCAACCCGCGCCACACTCGGACAGCTCGAAACGCAGGCGCTGCGGCTGCTTCAGGAAACCGCGCCACGCATGCTGATCATTGACGAGGTTCAGAATCTGATTGCGGGCACCTACCGGGAACAGCGCCGAATGCTCAATCTGCTGCGCTTCCTCGGTAACGAACTGCGGATTCCCCTGATCTGCCTTGGCTCGCACGAGGCGCGTGATGCGATCCGGGGCGATGCCCACCTCAACAGCCGCTTTGAGCCGTACGGCTTGCCGCCGTGGCGGTACGATGCCGACTTCCATGGCCTGATCGGAGGTCTCCTCTACTCCTTGCCTCTGCGCCTGCCGTCCGAGATGACGGACAGCGCGCTCAAGCGGCTTGTCGAGGCCAATGGCGGCATCACGGCATCGATCTTCCGGATGGTGATCGAGCTCGCCACGGATGCCATCCTCTCGGGAACCGAGCGGATCACGCCGACTGCGATCCTCGATCATCGTGTCGCCGCGCCGGCGACCTTCGCCGCGGCCTAAACCGTGACGGGGGAGGGGAGGGCGCCGCTGCCTATCGTGCCGCCGCCCTTTCGAGACGAGCGGCTGAGTTCCTGGCTGGAGCGGATCGCCGACGTCTATCTGGTGTCCCTGGACGAGCTGCAAGCGCATATTGGTTGCGTTCGTCCGGCATTGCAGCTTGAGTTCGAGCCTGTGCAGGCCGACATGGAGCGCATCGCAGTCGCGACGAACAGTTCGGCCGAACGTCTGTTCGCCATGACCTTCCGTGGCGCACCGCCGCGCTATCGCAGCCTGCTTCGACCCAGCTCCAGAGAGATTTGCCCGGCCTGCTCGCGCGGCACGCAACGACCGCAGCGTCTGAGAGGCTGGTCGTTTGCCTTTGCGTTCTGGTGCGATCGGCACCGTGAGCCACTATTCGGCGGCGAAATGAGCGGCGTCAGCGCGCTCGGCGATGAAGCATCAGGCCGTCGGGGCGCGGAAATCCTGCTTCAATGGGCAATGGAGAGGGAGATTGCCGCGATTCCTGTCGGCTCGGTGCTGTCGCTGCTGCTTTTGCCGTCTCGGAAATCGTCGCCTCCGGCACCGTGGGAACTCGCGTACTTGCCGCTCCCGCGTCAGCGCGATCCTTCCGTTCTGTCGCGACCCTGCCGGCGCCCGGTTCTGAGTGTCGTGGTGCCGGAATTCAGGGCTGCGGTGCCGACTAGCGATCAGCGTCTGTCTTCAACCATCGCCGATCTGCCGAGTGCGCCACGGGCGGAGAGGTACGCGCTTGCCATCGGCGTTGCCCGGGTCCTGAAGAATCCGGTCGACACGATCGTTCGTGTTCTGGAGGCTTCCGACGAGTTCGGCCAAAAGAAGGTAATGGCGCTGATCGAAGGATGGCCGGCGGCAATCCGCTACGCTGTCGGACGTGCCGCTCCCTGCACCAGGCACAGAGGGGAGGCCGGAAGAGCGGTGACAGGTGCCCGTATCAGCCATCAACGGGTTCAAGCGCTCTCCTGATCCCCAAAAAAGCTGGAGGCCCGCCAAGGCCGCTCAGAAGCCCGCAGGCGGCCACTAGCCGTTTTCCGACCCTTGCCTCGTCCAACCCGTTCGATCGGCCTCAGCGGCCTCCTGACGAGGTCGATGGAATGGGGTCTGCGTCTGCATCCGGCGACGTCCACCGAACAGCAGGCTGTCTTCAAGATGTGCGAACCGCGCTTGGCCGGGCTTCCGCGCTGATCGGGGCGGTATTCCCGAGACAATGTCCATCCAAACCGGAAATCGTGAGACTGCGTAACAAGGCGCGCCTCTGGCTGGGAAAGGCGTCTGGAAACCAACGATTTCAGTCTGTTAGCAACGCGCCCAGCTCTGGATATGGCAGGCTGTCTCACGAAAACCGCTTCAAAAAACGGCTCGACGGCGGCCGAGTCTCACGAATTCCGGTCTGCTGACACGGCGGGCGCCAACATGCCCAAAACCGCCATTCCTTATATAAAGGTACAAAACATCCGATAATGCAAGATTATCGGACATATTTATTCGGCGACATGGCGTGCGGTTATAGCGAATACTGGTAGCTAAAAGCGCACGCAGCGCATAGGCTCCGCGCATGGATCTCGCGACGATTCCTGCGCCCGCAGCGCCAGCGCCGGTACCGGTCGTGCCCGGCTGGGCCCTGCCGGGCGGCCCGGTGACCGATCCGGCCGAGGCGGCGTTCCTGGCCGGCGCGGCGTTGACTTCCCTCGACAATCTGGTGCGATCGAACCCACCTTGGGCTGGCGCCTGGCGCGCGCGACTGGCGCTCAGCTGCGCCGCCGCCGCGGCGCGCCACGCCGGACGTACGGAAGACGAGGCGGCGTTGCGCGATGCCTGGGTGCTGCGCTCGCCCGATGGCGATCCGGGCCCGGCGGGACGGCTGCTGGCCGCCTGGCGGCGCCTGGCTGAGCGCTCCCCAGGTGCCGATGCGACGACCCTCCAATCGACCTGTGCGCTGCTCGGCATCGGCTGGAGCGCGGACCTAGCCGCTGTTCCGGAAGCGATCGACCGGCTGGTCGGCGAGGGACGTCCGGCGCCGCTTATTGCCGCGGCGGTGCTCCGCGCCATCGATAAGGCGGCGCCGAGCGCCGGTCTGCTCGGCTGGTGGCTGGCCGACCAGGTGCTGGCGCGGCGCCTGCGCTGGCCGTTGCCAATGCCGCTGCTCATAGTCGAGGCCCACAGTGCCGCGTTCCGTGGTCCCGGCAGGGGAGGGCGGCTGCGCCCCGCAGAGGAGGGCTTCGAGGTCGCCGTCTGTCTCGCCGTGGCACAGGGCGCGGCGCGGGCCCTGCGCTGTGCCGCCGAGATCGCGCCGCGCGCCGCCCGGCTCCACGCGGTGGCTCCAAAGCTGCGCGCCAAGGGGGCAGGGGAGGCGATCGCTCGTCTGTTTGGGGACGACGCGGTGCCGGGCACGCTGGCGACGGCAAAGCTCTCGCGCTGGGGCGCGCGACGGCTGTTCGAGCGGCTCGAGACGCTGGGGGCGGTGCGCGAGCTCACCGGCCGCTCAGCGTTCCGACTCTACGGGCTGTGAGAGATGGCCCGGCGCACCAAGACCCCGGTGAGCTTCGATGTCGAGCTCAGCGCGCTGCCGCCGGAGCTGCGCTGGCGCGAATGGATGGGCCGGGTCGAAGCGGTGATCTTCGCCGCGCCCGAGCCGGTAACCCGCGAGGTGCTGGCTCGGGTGGTCGGCCGCGACTGCAGCCTCGATCATCTCATCGACGATATCCGCGCCGAGCTCACCGGCCGGCCCTATGATCTGGTGGCGGTCGCCGGCGGCTGGCAGCACCGCACCCGCAAAAACTTTGCCGAGGCGATCCAGGTGGCCACCGGTCTCGGCGCGGACAATCCCAAGCCGCTGTCGCAATCCGAGGCGCTGGTGCTGCTGTGCATCGGCTACTTCCAGCCGATCACCCGCGGCGAGCTCAGCACCTTCTTCGGCAAGGAGATCAGCCGCGACGTCATCGGTCACCTGCGGTCGCTCGGTTTCATCGCCGCCGGACCGCGCGCACCGCAGCCCGGCGCGCCCTACACCTATGTGACGACCAGGGAATTCCTCTCGCATTTCGGCTTCGACACGCTGCGCGACCTGCCGGACATGGAGGCGCTCGAGGATGCCGGCCTGCTCAGCAAGGACATGCTGCTTGCGGGGGATATCCCGCTCGGGCTCATGGCGGGCGATACGGACGATGGGGAGCCGGAGGAGGTTGAGGCCGACGAGGAGAGCTGAAAGCTCTCGCCGGTCTTCTGACCGTTTAGCCTAGGACCGATCGACATTCACCGCATCCAGATCATGGCAGCGGCGAGGTGGACGAAGCCGGTGAAGTGAACCGTCCTGCGGTCGTATCGTGTCGCGA
>NCEH01000023.1 GCA_002304505.1 Rhizobiales bacterium 32-66-11
CGCGCCGGAAGAGAAGATCGACATGCGCATCCTGATCCCGGCCTTCATGATTTCCGAGCTGCGGCGCGGCTTCGAGATCGGCTTCCTGATCGTGCTGCCGTTCCTGATCATCGACATGATCGTGGCGACGCTGGTGATGTCCATGGGCATGATGATGATGCCGCCCTCGGTGATCTCTCTGCCGTTCAAGATCCTGTTCTTCATCCTCATCGACGGCTGGAACATCCTGGTGAGCGGGCTGGTGCGCTCGTTCTACTGACAGCGCGCGGCCCGACCGACCCGACCGAACCGACCTGCGCCATCTCGCTTGCGCGCTCTCGCCGGCCCGATCTGATCCGCCCCGTCGCGGGACACACCCGCCGGACGCCCTCTTGCGCCCACCCGACCCCGCCGATTTCGGCGGGGTTTGTTTTTGCGTGGCGCGTGTGAGGATCAGCATTGCTCAGGCGGGCCGCCGATCGCCTTACGGCTCCATCGCGAAGACATGCCGGAGGTCCGCAACTACGGGCTCGCCGCTCCGCTGCGCCCTTCCATCAACGCCGAGCCCTGCGCGCAGGCCCGAAAAGCCAGCACTGGCGGCACAGCGGATGCCGGAAGCAAGAGCGTGCATCACCATGCCCAACCACATCAGCGCCGGCCGCGGCCTTGCGGTTGGCGAAACCCGACCGGCCCCGGAGTCCGGTCGGATCCGTGCCGGCATGGACGAGGCTCAAGCCCAGCGGATCGGCACACGCCGCCCGGGCACAGCCGGAGCGGCACATCAGGCCGGGCCTCGGCGATATGGGGGATCGGGATAAACGAAGGCCCTAGCAAGAGCCGGCGTCCGTGCCGCCCGCCGCGAGCCGCTGCCGGAGCGCACGCGCGACCGGTCGCTCCGCTCAGGACGGGATATCTCCCAGGCGGCCGGCGGGGCGAAACGGTCGATAAGGATGGCGGGGGTGTTCGCGGCGCCGTGACCGAAAGGCTGGAGGCTCGTCGGACCGTCGGGCGCAGCCTGTGGCTGCTTGCGGATCGATGGGGCGTTCGTGCCGGGCCTTGCCGGCTGCGGGCGCGATGGGCGGGCGGAGCGGCGGCTGGCGAGGGGATTTCGCTTACGCGGGGACTAAACGCAAAGAAGGCGGCGCCACAGGGCGCCGCCTTGTTTCCTGGATGCGCTGCGTTCAGGCGGCGCGCAGGGAGCTGACGAAGCGGGTCACCTCGCTCTCCATGGACTGCGATTGCTCGGACAGGGCCGAGGACAGGCTCATGAGCTGCGTCGCGGCGGAGCCGGTGGAGCCGGCGGCCTTGCCGACCTCAGTCATGTTGACAGTCACCTGGCTCGCGCCTTCGGCGGCGCGATGGGTATTGCCGGCGATTTCGCTGGTGGCGACGCGCTGTTCCTCGATGGCGCTGGAAATGGCGCCCGTCACGTCGCGGATCGAGTTGATGGTCGAGACGATGGAGCTGATCGACGTCACGGTGGCGCCGGTCGCCTCCTGGATCTCGCCGATCTTGGCGGCGATCTCGTCGGTGGCCTTGGCGGTCTGCGCCGCCAGTTCCTTCACCTCGGCGGCAACCACCGCGAAGCCGCGCCCCGCATCGCCCGCCCGCGCCGCCTCGATGGTGGCGTTGAGGGCGAGAAGATTGGTTTGCTCGGCAATATCCTTGATCAGGTTCAGCACGCCGCCGATGGAATTGGCGGCCGCCGAGAGGGCGCGGATATTGTCGCTGGTGCGACCGGCTTCATCGGCGGCGGAATGGGCGATCTTGGCGGAATTCGCCACCTGCTCGCTCACTTCGCGGATCGAGGCGGAAAGCTCCTCGGCGGACGCGGCAACCGTCTGGACATTGCTGGAGGCCCCTTCCGCGGCGCTGGACACCGCATGGGCCTGACGCGAAGTTTCCTCGGCGCTGGCGGAGAGCCCGCGCGCCGCATCGGCGACTTCGTTGGAGGAGGAGGCGAAGCGCTCGGCAAGGCTGCCCATGGTCTGCTGGAACGCATTGGCGATGGAATTGCGCTCGGAAATGATCTTCGCGGTCATCTCCTCATCCTTGCGGATCTGCTCGATGCGCAGGCGCTCGTTCTCGGCCAGATTGTCGCGGAACACGCTGAGCGCGCGGGCCATTTCGCCAATCTCGTTCGACTTGGTGAGCCCCGCGATCTCGGTATCCAGCGCGCCGCCGGAGATCCGCTTCATGGCGTCCGTGATGTTGGCGAGCGGACGGGTGACGCCGAAGAAGATGAAGCAAATCGCGGCGATGGCGATGGCCGTCGCGGCGCCGCTCGCCACGAACATCGACAAGCGGCCATCCGTGAATGCTTCTTCCGCGACACCGGCCGCAACGGCGGAGCTTTCGTTGTTCAACTTCACGTCGAGGTCGAGGGGCACAAGCATCTGATTGAAAGCCTCCGCGGACTCGTTCAACAGAGCGACGGTGGTGCCGAGGTCGCCAGCTGCCTGAGCCGCAAAAGCCCGATTGATCACCAGATCATATTCGGCGAGCTTCTGTTCGACCGTACGCCAAAGCTCCGTTTCCTCCGGCGAAGAGATCAGCGTCTTATAGAGTTTGACGGATTCTTTTAGTTCGTCCTTCAATTTAACGATGGACTGGTCGGTTGATTTGATCTCGTCAACATTCGTCAGGACCGACCTGCGGATCTGCGCGGCGCGCACGCGCGTCATCTCATATTTTATCTCGCCGAGCACCCGCACGCTGGGTAGCCAATTGGTGGAAATATCATGCGTCGCAACGTTCAGCCGGTTGAGCATAAGCGTGCCGATGACCGCCTGCCCCAACAGGCAAACCAGCAGAATGAGCACGGTTCCGATAAGCGAAGTTTTGAGCGTGAGGCGCATGTGTCTCTCCGGGGAGGCAAGTCCAGGCGGTTCCTGCCGTCGCATGTGGAGGCCAGGATCGACCTGGTATTAAATGCGGAAGCTGGACCGAAGCTTGCGGGCGCAAGTCGGTGAAGCGGACCAGGACGTGACGAAAAAAAGCCGCCTCGTCGGGGGCGACGAGGCGGCCAGTGCCGTCGGACCGTGGGAGATCAACCGACGAATTGATAACCGATGTAGCGCTTGGCATCGATCACGTCGTGGCCGAGGCGCATGCGCAGCTTCTTGCGCAGCTTGCTCATGTGGCCCTCGATCACGCTCTCATCCACGTCTTCGTTGAAGATGCCGTAGATGGTGTTGAAGATCTGAGTCTTGGTGACGCGGCGTTTGCTGTTCTTGACCAGATATTCGAGGATGTGGCGTTCGCGGCGGGGCAAGGACAGCGGTACGCCATCCACCGCCGGGTCACGCCCATCGAAATACACGCTGAGCCGGCCGGTGGTGGCGGGGCCGTTATTGGTGTTCATGCGACGCCACACCGCGTCCGACCGGGCGACGATCTCCCGGACATGAACCGGCTTGCGCACCACATCATCGATGCCAGCGGTATAGAGCTCGAGCGTCTGGGACAGCGACTTGATGTCTTCCAGCGCGATCACCGGGGCACGGGAGTGTGTGCGGATCATTTCGGGATAGGAATTGCGGGACTCGAAGTCGCCGAGCAAGAAACCCTGAACCGCGCCCAAGTCTTGGTCGGAAGCGGATTGCAGCCACTCCTTGAATTCACCGTGCCCGAAGCCGAGAGAGGAAAATCCTTCGCGAGAAAAACCGGAAACATAGCTCTCGGCGACAGATGCGCGGGGATCGACAACCACGTACATGGGACTGCTCCTCAGAATTTTGGCCGTTCAGGCTCAATTTTAATTCTTGGTCAGAATGTATTTCCGGCGAGAGCCATTTGCTCCGCTTCCGTTGTTGAATTGGTATGAAGGAATTGCTTCCCCCACAACGAGAGTTGGTGCGGATTTGGAGGGCCGTCAGCGGTGGTTTCGGCTTAGCGGTGCGATTTGGAGCGGGTTTTTCAAGCGGAACGGTGTTCTGGTGGGGAGGGTGCGCCCGGCAGGTAATATGCGACGAGTCATGCGTCCGTTTCCGGGCTCTATTCCCTCCATTCTGGGGTGATTTAGAATGATTTGAAGGTAAGCCGGACGGATCCTTTTTCGGCGCCGCATGCGGGGCGCCCGGCCGCCGATGGAAAGCGCGCCGCGCCTGGGATCGAGTCAGAATCCAAACGCCCGGCACGAGGGCCGGGCGCTGGAGGTACTACTCTGGATGACGTTATTGGTGACGCGAGCACAGGCGCGCCGTGCCGAACGCAGATCGCAAGATCAGGCCTCGAACACGGTGTCGATCTTGCCCTTCAGCGTCTGCGCGTTGAACGGCTTGACGATATAATTGCTGACGCCCGCCTTCTTCGCCGCGATGACATTTTCCGACTTGGCTTCGGCGGTCACCATGATGAACGGGGTTTCCTTGAGAGCCTCGTCGTCACGCACGCGCTTGAGCAGTTCGTATCCGGTCATGGGCTCCATGTTCCAGTCCGAGATCACGAGGCCGTATTTGTTCACCTTGAGCAGCGAGAGCGCCTCGGTTCCGTCGGACGCTTCGTCAACATCTTCAAAGCCGATCTGCTTCAAGAGGTTCCGAATGATCCGGACCATGGTCTTGTAGTCGTCCACCACAAGAATTTTCATCGAAAGGTCTACCGCCATGGGACGCTCCGTTTGAGGGCATAAGAAATGCCGACCGAGAGATGTCTCATCGGCTCCGTTCGTTTCTTTTACCGGAGATCGCCTTGCGCGAAGCTTGCAGCGCTGCGGGCGGTGGGCTGGTGTTCGGAGGGAGAGTTGAAATATAAAGAGACAACGTAATCTTCGAATACTGGAGGTCGGGATGTCCGCGAGTCGGCGACCGTTTCGCATTGAAGCTTCGACGCGCATGTCCGCAGATGCCGACTTCGGTCAGCATAGCCCGGTCGATGGGCAGCTGGACCGCATTCTGACCGAACTTTCCCAGATGCGCAGCGAAATCGAGACCTTCAAACATCGCAATCCGCTCATGGACAAGGAGCGCGATCGCAACGCCCTGTGGGCGGGGCTGGAGACCATCCAGGAAGCGATCCAGAACACCAAGTCCGAGATCGCAGCCCTGCATTCGGAAGGCGGCGGCGGCGAACAATTGTTTCGCGCCACCGATGAGCTGGATGCGGTGGTGGCCGCAACCGAGACCGCGACCGAAACCATTCTGAGCGCGGCCGAGGACATCGAGGTCCTGGCCACCAAGCTCTCGCGCTCCCTGGTGGGCGACGACCTGGCGCTGGCCGAAGCGATCCAGGCCCAGACCATCAAGGTCTTCGAGGCCTGCAATTTCCAGGATATTTCCGGTCAGCGCATCGGCAAGGTGGTGAAGCTGCTGCGGTTCGTGGAGGAACGCATTTCCAGCATGGCGAACATCTGGGGCGGCGCGGCCGAGGTGGCCACGGCCAATTCCATCATCGCCCCGGTCCGCGAGGGCGATGCCGCCCTGCTGAACGGCCCCTCGCTCGCCGACGACGCCAATGTGGTATCGCAAGACGATATCGATTCCCTGTTCAACTGATCCTCTGAAATAAAAACCCCGCGCCCGCCGTCTCCATGACGGGCGGGGCGCGGGGTTTTTCTGTCTGGGCGCTGGATTATGAAGCGGAAGAGCGCGTGCGCCGCGGGCGCCCGTCAGCTGTTGCAGAGGCTGCGCGCTTCCGGCGTCCAGTCGCCCATCCCCGTGTCCACGAGGCGGCGGATAACGGCACAAACATAGCGCTTCTGGCCCGCCACATTGTGCTTGGAGGCATTGTAGCGTGCGACCGCCATGGTCCAATTGCCCTGGCTCTTGCGCCAGTCCCGCAATTCCTGCGCCGCCACGTCGACATTCAGCCGTGGATTGAACATCTGCTCCACCGAGCGGAATTTTTTCCCGTGATAATAATAATTCACCTGAAGACAGCCGATGTCGATCAGCTTGATGCCTTGCGCCCGCGCCTCGTTAAAGGCGCGCATGGCGTCGGGAAGCGAGGTGGCGAGGTAATCCTTGCCCGCAACGTTCAGCATATATTGCTGGAGATGGCCGTTGATCCCGCTCTCCTGCAAGCCCACCGCATAGAGCACGGGCAGCGGAATGTTATAGACCGCCGACGGGCGGGCCAGCTCGCGCTCGCACACGTTCGAGGTGGAGGCCGCGTTGCGCTTGGCCTTCCCGGGCCGCGCCGCGGACGCTGGCTGTGCCGGATGGGCGAGCGAGGCCGGCTGCGCCGGTTTTACGGGCGCGCGGGCGATCGTGCCCAAGGGCGCCGCCGCCGGCGCAGCAGGAGGTAGCACGGCAGGAGGCGTCGCGGCATTTTTCCGCGCGCCGATGGGCTCGGGAATGCCGGTCGAGAATGTTTGCGCACAGGCGGGACTAGCGAGAGAAATCGCCCCGGCCAAAGCTGTCGCGATCACCCGTCTCATCGCGTCGTGAACCTTTCTGTTCGGAGGAGTCGGAGGGCTGGCGGCCTGAGCCGCCGCCCGGCTGACGCTCGCTGCCGCGCTCTTCGGAAGCCGAGGGCCGCGCCGGCGCGAACGGCGTGGGCTCATGCCCCGTCAAGCCGGTAAATCCGCTGCCGTCGGCGGTGATGATCTGGATGTCGCCAGGCTGGTAGCCGGCGGAGCGCAGGATCTCACCCAAGGCGGCGCGATCCTGCTCCAGCATCCGCGCAGTGTCGGGATTGCTGGCGCGCAAGCGCACCTCCAGGCCCTGGGGGGTCAGGCGCAGGCGCACATTCACCGTGCCAAGGTCGTCGGGGTGAAGCTGAATCTCCAGCACCCGCACCGGCCCGGCGCGCAAGCCCACGGCCGCGTCGGCACTGTCCGGAGCGCCAAGGCTCGACATCTCGCCGGAAATCGCCTCGGCCACCTGGCGCACCGTGGGCATTTCGGCGAGAGCGCGCAGGCCGGCCGGCGCCGGCAGAGGCGCCACCGTGGCCGGTTGCGGGCCGGGCGCTGGGCCGGGCGCGGGATCGGACGAGCGGCCTTCCCCCGTGGCCTCCTGCTCCTCCATCCGCACGGCGTAGGCATTCTGGCGGCGGTCCGCGGGCGCGATCGCTTCCTCATCGCCGAGGTGTCGCGCATCCGCCGCGCGCGCTGCAACGCTCTGCCGGCCGGTGTCCGTCGCGGGGCGCTCACGGGCGGGGATGCCCGCGCCGGGCGCAATCGGCGCGAAGGATGCGCCGGCCATCGCGGGTTGCGCCAAGGTCGCACCACCCATCGGATGCGACATGGGGTCCGCGCGGCCCGGTGGCGGCGTTTGCCCGGTGGTTGCGGGGCGCGCCGGTGTGGCGCCGGGAACAGCGCCCGGCGGCGGGCCGTCGGCTCCCGCCTGCACGAACGGCAGGGCTTGGCCGGTCAGGCTGCGGATCGGCGCGAAATGGGTTTCCCGCGAGATCACAGACACCTGGATCGGCCGTCCCGCTTCCACGTCCGGGGCGTCCGGAAAGAGGGGGCCGGCGGTTTGGGCGGCCGTGGACTCGGCGCCCGCCTCGGAGTGGCGCGTCGGCATCGCGCTTGCGGTCGCATCCGCGCGGCCGAGCGCCATGGCGAAGGCGACGCCTGCGGCTTCCTGCTCCGTCCGCGTCGGCGTCTGCGGCCCGCCTGGCGCCATGGGATTGCCAGACGGGGAGGATGTCGCCCGCGCCGGCGCGACATCCTCCGCCTGAGACGCCGGGGGAGATTGCGACGGATCCTGCGGTGTTGCGGAGGGCTGGAGCCTTGCCGGGTCCTGGACGCGCGCAGGCGCCTGCAACGTTATGAGCTCCTGGAACACCGCAGGATCCCGAAACATCGCGGACTCCTGAAACATCGCGGACTCCTGAAACATCGCGGACTCCTGAAACATCGCGGACTCCTGGGGCCTCGCCGCATCCGGCAAGACCGGAACCGAAGCCGCGGCGGGATCGTCCACAAGGTCTCCATCCCGCGACTCGGCGGCTGCGGGCGCGCGGGCCGGGCGGCCCAAGGCCAGAAGCAATTGGGACAGCGAGCCCGGCCCATGGGCCGCTGCGGCGCGGCCGGCGCGGGCCTGTCGCTCGCCCGCCGGTGCCGGGCCGTCATCTACGGTCTCGTCCGGGGCGGGCATCGCCCTGCCCTCCCCGCCATGCGCATCCGCATCGGGGCGAGAGGTGTCGGCGGCCCCCATATCGTTCGCATCCTGGGCGGGCGCGGCGATCTGTTTGAATACCGCCGCGAAGCCGTGGCCCGCCGCGCCGTCCGTGCCATCCGGAGGAGTGCCCGGGCCAGCGCCGACGCGTGCGGCACCCTTGCCGGCGGCGACATCACCGCGCCCGGCGCCTGGGCCGAGGGAATAGTCCAGCGCTGTCATCGCGGAGCCTCCTTCAGAAGCTTGTCGATCTTGGCCAATGTGCCGCGTGCCTGCTCCTCGATGGCGGAGGGTGCGGGATCTGCCTGGGCGGTGGCTTGCGCCGGACCGGCTTGCGGTGACGGGGCCTGCGGCGCGCCGGCGGATGCGGAGCCAGCTTGCGGCGAGGACGGTGGCGAGGCGGGCGCGGAGGGGCGTGCCGCCGGAGCCGCCACGGTCTGAGGCGCCGGAGATTGAGGCGCCGCAGATTGAGGCGGCCTCGCCTGAGGCGCTGCCGCCGGAGCCGGTGCGGCCGGGGGCGCGATCGCGGGGGCCGGTGCGGGCGGTGCGCCCGGCGCGGCGCTTGGTGCGGCGCTTGGTGCGGCGGCCGCCTGCACCGGCGCCGGTGGCGCATCGGCGATTTTCGGCGCGGCGGCAAGACCCGCGTCCGCGACGTTCGGGGCGGTGCGCACCAGATCGGCGGCCACCAGCGCGGCATCCAGCAAAGCCGCGTCGGGCGGCGCCAGCCGATCGCGATCCAGCGCCGCGAGGTCGATCTGGGCCTGTTGAAACCCATCATGGGTGGCAGCCTGCGCGGCGGCCTTGTAGAGGCGGGCCCGCTCGGCATCGCTGCCGAGCGGGGGCGCGCCGGCGAGCGCGCGTTCGGCAGCGGTGATGGTGGTTTTGGCCTTGCCCTGAATCACCGCGCTGCGCGCCACCAGCAGGAATATTTCGCGCCGGCTGGCTTCGTCCAGTGGCTGCAGCAAACGATCGAGCCGTTGGAAACCATCCGGAGCGTCGATGAAGGGCATGCGGGTCAGCGCGGCGGCGAAGCGCTGGCGGAAATTGCCCGCATAGACCGAATGGGCGAAGCGGTCGAGATATTGCCGGGAAAGGCGGCCGAACTGGTCGGTGTCGCCGCTCTGGCTCGCGACGAGGATCTGGCGCCGCAGCGCGGCTTCCTCGACCAGGGTGCCGGGCATGAGAAGACGAGCCAGATCCAGCAGCTGCGCGGCCCTGGCCGGGTCCTTGCGCACCGTGGTCGCCGCCTGGGCGATCGCCACCTGTGCGCCGAGCGCGTTCGGCAGGCTGCGCGCATCGATCTCGCCGAACAGGCGCAGCGCCTGCTCCTCCCGGCCTTCCACATAAGCAAGCGCACCGCGCAGCAGGCGTTCGTCGAGGGCCGGAAGCGGCTCCTTGGCGAGAATGCCGCGCAGCACGGCGGGATTGCCGCCGCTGAGCACATGGATCACCAGCGCGCGGGCGTTGCGCGGATCCTGCCACACCGCCGGAGGCGCGGCTTTAAAATCCTGGTCGATCTGCGCCAGCATGCGCCGCTGGCCATCCACGGCTTCCACGGAACCTGCGGCCACCTTGTCCTGCAAGCGTTGCAGGGCGCGCACCGCCTCCATGGGCGAAATCCCGTTCGCCATGGCCGGCGGCGGGGCGATGACGAGCGTCTTTAAGGGCGGCGGGGGTGAAACCTTGCCATCCGCCTTGCCATCCGCCTTGTGGTCGCCACCGTGGGCAGCCGCGTCGGCCGCATCGGCCTGGACAGGGGCGTCCTTCTCGGCCGGGCCGTGGGCGGCCGGGTCGGCAGCGACACGAGCATCTTTCTCCGCCGGGCCGTGGGCGGCCGGGTCGGCGGGCTCCTTGGCGTGAGCGTCGGTCTTTCCCTGGGCTTCAGAGGTCGCCGCATGCGCCGCGTCAGCCGGGGCGGGTTCGCCATGGCCCGCTTCCGCAGGGGGGACATCAGCTTGTGCGCCGGTGGGGTCTGCCTCGGCATGCCCCTGGGGTGCCAGTGCCATCTGGACCGGCACCGGGGCGCCGGGAAGCTCGCGGGGCTGAGCCGTGGCCGTGGCCGCCGGCTCCGACGCGGCGGGGGCTTGCGCCAGCGGGGCATCGGCGGGCGGCGCGGCCGGCTGGTCCGGCGGTGTGGAGAGCGGGCTCGGATCCTCCCGGTCGGGTCGGCTTGCTTCTTCAACGATGGCATCGGCGCTAGGGGCAAGACTTGCGAAGGGCGCAGGGGTCGGCGCCGGCTGGGAATCAGGCACCGGAGCATAGGGACTCGAGACGCTCGGCGGCGGCAGCAAGGGCAAGGCCGCGCCGGGAAGCGCGCGGACCAGCGCCTCCCCCGTCGCGCGATCCATCCGCGCCGCCGCAGCAGCGGGGGCCGGTGGCGCGGCGGACGGCGGGAGAGGCGCAACCGGGGCGGCCGCGGCGGGATCGATCGCGGACGCGACTTCGGCGCGGCGGATTTCCACCGGCGCGGCGAGCGGCAGGGGGATGCGGACTTGCGGCACAGCCACGCGCACAGGCGGGGCCAGAGAAAGCGGAGCGGCCGGGGCGGCGGCGGGTGCGGTAGATCCGCTTGCTGCAGGCGCCACCGGCGGCGCGGGGCGGACGGCCGGCACGGGCGGTTTTTCAGCCAGATTGGGGGCCGGTTGCTCGCCGGGCGCGCGCGTACCCGCCCAGGGATCGAGCGCGACAGCGGGCGCCGACAGCAGGCACAGCAGGCTCGCCCCCGCGAGCAGAGTGCGGGCGGGCGTGCTCATTGCGCCGGCTCACGCAGCAGGATTTCGATGCGGCGGTTCCCGGCCGCATAGGGATCGGTGCGGTTTTTCAGATCGCGATCGGCCACGCCCTCGATGCGGCGCACCCGGGCTTCGTCCAGCCCGCCGCGCACGAGCATGTAATAGGCCATCTGGGCGCGCGCGGTGGACAGGCGCCAATTGTCATAGGTTTCGGACCGGAACGGCCGCCCGTCGGTGTGGCCGCGCAGGACGATATCCCCCGGACGCGCGGCCAGGATCTTCGCCACCTTCTCCATGGCCCGCACCAGCTTGGCATCCGGGATCGCCGAGCCCACGCCGAACATGGAATAATCAATGTCGTCGGTGAGGTTGATGACGAGGCCTTCCCGGGTGACCTTCACGTCCAGATTCGGCGCATGGGACGGACCCATGGTGGATTTCAGCGCCGCGCCCAGCTCGGCCTGAAGCGCCTGCGCCGCCTGGATCTGCGCCGCCTGACCCTGGCCAGACATTTGCTGCCCGCTTTGGATGTTTCCGCTCTGCGCCTGACCGGTCTGCGCCTGACCGCTTTGGGCCTGACCGCTTTGGGATTGCCCGCTCTGCGCCTGACCGGCGGCGGAGCCGGCCTTGGGCGTGGCGCCGGCGCCCTGCCCCTTGGCGGCCGGTTGCGTCGCATCGGCGGTCGGGGCGGTGTCCTTGTCCTGGAGCAGTGGCGCGTCGGCGCGCGGCGCGGTGGCGTCGGGGCGCGCGCCGGCGGGGGCGACATTGGATTTTACCGCGCCGGGGGTATCGGTCTTCGTCTTGCGGGCGGCATTGGTCTGCCAATAGACCGGGTCGAAGGGATCGCGCGACGTATCGCCGGCGCCACTGCCGGGGGAACCAATATCGCCGATCGCGGTATCGGCCGTGACGTTGCCGGGGCTCGGGTCGGCGTCGCCCGCGAGCTTGTTGAGCACCGCATAGGGGTCCTGGAACGCGCTGCGCTCCTTGTCGCCCTGCTGGCGGTCGTCACCCGCGCCGGACTTTGCGCCGGTGGTGTTCTTGAGCGCATTTTGCTTGTCGCCCTCGGCCGAGGTCCCGTTGGCCTGGGTGTCCTCGGGATCGTTCAGGCCCTTGAGCTCGGTGATGGAGGAGGCGAGATCCACCGGGTTGAAATAATTGGCGATCGCCTTGCGGGTGTCTTTGTCGGTGGCATTGATGAGCCACATGATGAGGAAGAAGGCCATCATCGCCGTCATGAAATCGGCGTGCGCCACCTTCCACGCGCTCGAATGGGATTCGTGCTCCTCCTCGTGGTGGCGCTTGATGATGATGATTTCGCCGTGCTCGGCCTTATCGGACATGATGCTTCCTCAAGCCGGGATCGCGCGCAGGCGCTCGGACCAGGCGGCAAGCTGTGTTTCCATGAGCGTGTCGTCGGCGACGACGCGAATTTCGGGGCCCTCCTCCTGCGCGAAGGCCAAGCCCGGCCTCTCGCCCAAGCCGGCGCGCATCGCCTCGAGCAGATCCGGAGGGCCGCTGATGCGCACCGCCGCGCCGGGCGCGCCGCCGAGGCGGGTCCGCACCAGGGCGCACAGGTCGGTGACCGCCTTGGCGCGGATTTCGCTGTCCAGGAACGGCGTCAGCACATGGGCCACGGTGTCGCCGATGCGGTGTTCCAGGTCGCCGATCGCCTCGCGGATTTGAACGGCCAGGACATTGCCCTCCTCAACTGCCCAGGCCGCGCGCGCATCAGCGAGGCGGGCGTCGAATTCGGCCTGGTCCTGGATCCGGGTTTGCGCCGCCGCCTCGTTCGCCGCGGCGAGGGCGGCAGCGGCTTCGCGACGGGCAAACGCAACCGCCCGCTCCAGGTCTTCCGCCGTGATGCGCGGCGTGGGATCGGGACGCGGCGCTTCACGCTCTGGCGCGGGAGCGGCAGCCTTCGAGGCCACGGCCGCCGGTGCGTCCGCGCCACGGGCCGTCGCCACCGGATCGACACCCGGCGCGGGCGGACGAGTCATAGTCTCGATCACGCTCGCGGCGCGCGCCTGGGGCGTGCCGGCATTGGCCCGCACCGGGCCGAAATGGGGAAGGTGGCGCGACAAAGCGTGCATGGTCAGACCTTCGCGTCGTGGTGCAGCCATTGCCGCAGGATCGCCGCCGCCTGGACCTCATCGAATTCGACGATCTGTTCCAGCCGCTTCTGCGGCGAGCGATTCATGCGACTGGTGAGATCCTCGATCAGATTGACGGTGGTCGCGCCGATCGCATCCCCCTCGCCCTCCGCCTTCACCTCGGCGGGCACGCCAGCCGGGCCGGCGACGGCGGGAACGCTCGGGGGCGCCAGCATGGCCGCCTCGATGGCCGCCGCATCCTCGCCATCCGCCTCGATCTCGGGACGCGCCAGGATGGCGCGGACGGCCGGACGCAGTCCGAACCAGATCAGCAGGCCCGCCACGATCAGAATCGTCAGCGCATTGATCAGCGTGCCGGCCTGGCGCAGCAGCAGTTCGGTCCAGGGCAGCGGCGGGATGGGCTCGAGCGCATGGCCGCCATCGGCGAAGGAGACCGCGGAGACCTTCATCTTGTCGCCGCGCTCCTTGTCGAAGCCCGCCGCCGATCCGACCAATTGCTCGATTTCGTAAAGCTGCTGCTCAACCGGCACGGCATCTGCGCCCTGTGAGGCCGGGGCGGTCAGGCGATCCTTGTTCAGGAGTACCGCGATGGAGAGGCTCTGAAGCGAATAGCCCTCGTGAACGGTCTGGACCGTGCGGGAGGAAATCTCGAAATTCGTGATCTCTTCCTTGTGGGTGTTGTTCTCGTTGGAATCGGCGCTGGCGTCATTGGCGGTTTGGGCCGCCGGCACGTTCTGCTGCACCGAGGTGTTCGGCTGCTTGGTGCGGTTCTGCGACTGGCCGCTCTCCTTCACCGTGCGGATCGAGCGTTCCGACTTGGAGGCCGGGTCATAGATGGTTTCGTGGGTGGTGATCTGGTCGGTGTTGAGCCGCGAGGAGACGGAAATCTCGAAATTGCCGAGGCCGAGATATGGGGTCAGCGTGCGGCGGATCTTCTCTTCGGTCTCGCGATTGACCTGCTGCTGCAACAGCGACTTGCGGCCGGAGGCCGCGCCTTCCCCATCGCTCGCGCCGAGCACCGCGCCGTCGGTGTTGAGCACCGATACGGTGTCGATCTTCATGCCGGGAATCGCCGAGGCGACGAGCCGGCGGATCGCCTGGGCGGTGGAGGCGTCGTCGGAATTCTCGGTGCGAATCACCACGGAGGCGGACGCGGTCTGCTGGTCGCGGCGGAACGAGCCCCGGTCGGGCAGCACGATATGCACCCGCGCCGCCTTGATGCCCTTCATGGTCTGGATGGTGCGCGCCAGCTCGCCTTCCAGGGCGCGCACGCGGGTCACTTCCTGCATGAACGAGGTGAGCCCGAACGAGCGCACATCGTTGAACAATTCGTAGCCGGAATTGCTGCTCTGGGGCAGACCCTTGACCGCCAGCAGCATGCGCGCGCGGGCGGTGTCGGAATGACCGACCAGCACCGCCGCGCCGTCGGCGCTGACATCGAAGGAAATGCCGGCATCCTTGAGGGCGCCGCCGATGCGGCTCACATCCTCGCGGTTGAGATTGGCATAGAGCGTCTCGCGCTCCGGCTGACTGAGGAAAAAGGCGCCGAGGCCCACAACCGCTACCACGGTGAGGCCGATCACGCCGAGCGCGATCAGGCGCCGGGCGCCAAGCGCCATCAGGTTGTTCCACAGGGCGGTCAATTGCTCGCGGCCGATCATCGGCGGGATCTCATCTCGATTGCATCCTTGGGAGCCCAGCAACCGCGTCCCGGAGGGAAGCGGACAGGGCCTTCGGCGGAGGTCGATCGGGCACGCGCGTCAGCGGAATCGCTTCGGCGCTGCATGTGCCTGAGGTGCAATCTCGGGACTTAATCTTGCCTGGACGTTGCAAACACAAAGGCCACGCTCCAGAGACTGGAACGTGGCCAAGTCGGCCGTCCGGGCGAGGACGACAGAGGAGCTTTACGATGCGCGGCATACCGCGCAAAATACCAACCACACAGAGAACAGCCGCGCCGGCGTGCGGCGCGGCGGCTCTTATGCGATCAACGGAACAGCGTCATCACGTTCTGCGTGGAGTTGTTCGCGATGCTGAGGGACTGCACCGCCAGCTGCTGCTGGGTCTGGAGCGCCTTCAGCTTGGTGGATTCCTCTTCCATGTTGGCATCGACCAGCGAGCCGATGGACGAGGTGTTCAGGTCGATCAGGCTCTGGGCGAAGGTCTGCTGCGAGGTCAGCCGGGTCGAGGTGGTGCCGAGCGTGGTGGCGCCATTCTGGAGCTGCTGCATCGTCGCATCGACGATCTTCACATAGGCCTGGATCTTGGCCAGGTCGGCATCGGTGTTGCCAAGCGCGGAGACGTCGAAATCCTTGATCGCCTGGGTTCCGGCCGTGGCCGTGCCGCCGATCTTGTACTTCGTGTCCATGAAGCCCTTGAGGCTGCCGGCCGCCGTGTCAACGGTCACCGTTGCGCCGCCCGACGTGTTGGCCGCCGTCGCAACCGCAGTCACCGCCTTATCCGTGGTGGTGGAAGTGCCGGTCGAGGTGGAGGCCGTCGCGGCGTTGTAGATCGCGAACGCGCCGGTATCGATGGCGGTGGACCCCACCGTCACGCTGCTCCCGGTGCGCGAGAAGGACGACAGCAGGTTCTTGGTGCCGTTGAAGCCGGAGGCGCTGCTATCAACCGAGAGCCAGTTGCTGCCGTTCATCACCGAATTGTCGGAGGTCGTCTTGATCTGGCTGATGAAGGAGGCGATTTCCGTCTGCAGCTTGGTGCGATCGACGTTCGGCGACAGGGCCGCAGTCAGGTCGTTCTTGATGTTGCCCAGGGTGGAGATGATGGCATTGACGCCGCCGCTCGCCGCATCGACCGAATTCTTGTCGAGGCTCATGGCGTTCTTCACCGCACCGAGCGCACCGTTGTCGGAGGTCAGCGTGGTGGCGATGGACCAATAGGCCGCGCCGTCGGAAGCAGAATTGATGCGCTTGCCGGTGGAGACGTGGTTGTTGGTCGTGTCGAGCGAGGTATTGATGCTCCGCAGGGTCTGGAGAGCGACCATTGCGGAGGTGTTGGTGATCATGCTGGTCATGGCGAGATGTCCCTCGATTGGGTATGATGAATCGGGTGATTTCGGGGGGACATGCCGGACTTCAACCGGCATGGAAGGGCGGCATCATGCCTTTGGGGCCAATCTCATTTTGATTGGCGCTCTGCTCGTTCAAGCAGTCAACCTTCCATGGAACAGACACTAGACCGGCAAGCTTGCGCGAAGCTTGCATCAGGCGCCGGCTTCGAAGCGCGGCAGGATTTCGTGCTGGGCGCACATGCCGGCTCGGACGGGGCGAGAGCGATGTGATGCTGCGGCGCCGAACACAAAGAAGCCCGCGCCAAGGCGCGGGCTTGTGCAAGAGGTGCTTTCGGTTTCGGTTTCAGCCGATCTTCAGGCCGAGCCGTCCCGCCTGCCGCTGAACGAAGGCCTCCATCCGCTCGCGGCCCATGCCGGTAAGCTCCACCAGAACGCGGCGGCGATCGCCGGGATCGGGCAGCCGGTCCAGCAGGCCCGCGTCCTTCAAATCGTCGATGCGTCGCAGGGCGGTGGTGGTGGGCACGCCGGAGGCGATGCAAAGGCTGGTCACGGAAATCGGCCGCCCCGTGGCCTCCGCCACAGCGAGATCGAGCAGCATGTCCCAGGCCGGATCGGAGAACAGACCGGCCTGGAAGATCGCATCCCGGTCCGCGCGCGCGGCCACCAGCGCCTTGAGATAATTCGGCCGCGCCGTGGGCATGACGACCGGCGCCTGGGGCGAGAGGCTGGATTCGTCCTCGACCAGGGAGAGCGCGCGCTCCACCGCATGCTTTACCTCTTCGGCCGACAAGGGCTTTTGCAGAAAATCCACCGCATGCAGGCGCAGAGCGCCCACGGCACGATCCAGCGAGGCATGGCCGGTGATCACGATCGCCGCCAGCGGCTTGACGCGGCGACGCACCGCCAGCTTCTGGAGCAGCTCAATACCGTCGATGCGCGGCATGTGCAGATCGGTGACGATCACTTGAAGCTCATTGTGGCGGGCCACCAGATCCAGCGCCTCCACGGCAGTCTCGGCGGTCCGCGTCGGCATATCGAGCGCCAGCAGACCCTCGCTCAGCTCCGCAAGCACATCCGGATCGCGTCGACCAGGAGAACCCGGGGTGCCGCTTCGATGTCCTGTTCCATAATCTAGGCCCCAGTCTTCCACTCGCCGCCGACCGCCTCCCGCGCTGCGTTTGCGCTTAGCATGCGCAACAATTCCGGCAGGGGGCGCTTCGGCGAAATCAAGTAACCTTGAACATAATCAATCGGGAAAGTGCGCGCGAGGTTAAGATCTTCGGGGAATTCGACCCCTTCCGCAACCACCTTTATGCCCAGCTTCCGACCCAATTCTGCGATCGAGGCGAAGATGTTGCGGGCCTTGGTCCAGGTCCGCGCATCGCGCACGATCTGGAGATCGATCTTGATCTCCGTGACTGGAAGCGCGGAGAGCTGAAGCAGGCCGCTCTGGCGCCGCCCCACGTCGTCGAGCGCGAGGCCGAAGCCCGCCATGCGCAGCCGCGCCAGCATCGACAGGGACTCGGCGCAGGAATCGTACAGCGAATCCTCGGTCAGTTCGAAAATGACGTCGGCCGGCGCAATATGCGCGGCCTCCACGGTCGCGATCAGATTGCGCAGGCAATCCGGCTGGAGCACCACCTCCAGGGGCAGGTTGACGCTGATCGGCCCCTGCGACCCGGCTTTGATCCATTGCGCGCAGCCGCGCGCGGCGACGCCGAGCACATATTGGGTCAGGTCCACAAGCACCGCGGGGTCGGCTGCGGCCGCTGCGACAATGTCCAGGGGACTGACCGGCCCCACCTCGGGCACCTCGCCCGTCAACAGCGCTTCCGCACCGGCGAAGGCCAGGGTCTGCACATCCACCTTCGGCTGGAAACTCACCGGCAAGGTGCCGTTGGCCAGGCTGGCCCTAAGCGCGGGGAGGATCGCGCTCTGCACCTGCTGCGGCGCGGAGGGCTGCTCCGCCCCGCAATCGGGATAATCCAGCAGGCGCAGCAATTGCTGGGGATCAAGCGGTTTCGTCAGCGCACCGAGCACTGTGAGCTTCTGTTCGCCCGCCACCTGCGCCACCACGCGAAGCACATCCTCGCCCACCCCGCTGATGAAGATGAGGCGGGGCGTCTTCGCGAAGGCCGCGAGGCGGCTCATGATGTCGATGCCGTCCATGGCCGGCAGGCCGAGATCGAGCAGCACCACGTCGAAGGCGGCAAGTTCGGACATGTCGAGCGTCCGCGGATCCGTACCCCAGCGCGCGCGGTGGCCGGCGGCCGAAATCAGCTCGCACAGGTCCTCGCACAGGGGTTCTTCATCATCGAGAATGAAAACGGATCGCGCCCGCGCTGTCATTGCTACCTCGCTTCTACAAGCTGGTACAGCCTGCAGCTTGCGCGAGGACGGCTTCTATCTGGTCGACCATCAGGATGGGATCGAGAGGCTTCACATACAGGAGGTCGGCGTCGAAATCAGCTGCCTCTGCTTCATTGACGATATGTCCAGTGATTATCACAACAACCTGCGGCTGCAAATCTTTTGGCAGCAGCCGGGCCGCCGTCACGAGCTCGGCGCCATCGTGCTCGCCGACCCGAAGATCGGTGATCAGGCAGAGCGGATGGTACCCTTCGAGAAGCACCATGAGGGCGTCCGGCGCGGAATGGCAGGTCCGCACGGACCATCCCCCCGCGCTGAAAAATTCGCTGATCTCCTCCGCAAGCTCGGGCTCGTCGTCGCAGATCAGCAGGGTGCGATAAATGCTCATTCCGCCATTTCCGGCGCGGGCACCACAAGCCGTGGCAGATCGACCGTGAAGCGCGCGCCGTCCGCGATATTGGCCGCGCTTATGGTGCCGCCCATGTCGCGCACCACGGTCCGCGAGAGCGAGAGACCGAGGCCGGTGCCTTTATCCGCAGGCTTAGTGGTCGTGAAAGCTTCGAACAGGTGCGGCAGAATATCCGGCGCGATGCCGCCGGCATTGTCGTCAACCTCGATGATGACGCGATCATCCTCAGCCCGGCAATGCACGATGACCCGTGGCGGATGCCCAAGCGGCGCCGACGGGCGGCTCTCGCAGGCATCGCGCGCGTTCACCAGCAGATTGACGATCAATTGCTCAAACATGGTCTGTTCGCCCATCACCGTGACATCCGGCGACACATTGAACCGCAGCAGCAGATGAATGCCGGCGGCGCGATATTGCTCGGCCACGAATCCCGCGGCCAGTTCCAGTGCGGCGCGGATGGAAAAACCGGTGGAATGGTCGGTGGGCATGCGGGCGTAGCGGCGCACCTGGTCGGTGATGCGCTTGGCGCGATCCACCTGTCCCTGGATCCGCTCGAGCTTCGCCTGAACCACCGCCTGGCCGGCGCCTGATTGCACCAGGCGCGCGGCGTTGGCGGTCGCCATCTTGATCACGGCAAGCGGCTGGTTCAGCTCGTGGGCGATGGCCGTGGCCATCTCGCCCAGGGTCGCGAGCTTGGCCGCCTGCATCACCTGAAGCTCGGCATGGCGGATGCGGCTGGTATCGGCCACCACCAGCAGCGCTTGGGGAATGCCGTGCCAGAGCACCTCGCACAGACTGCCGCGCAGCGAGACGACATCGCCCTGCCGGCGTGAAAACGTCATGGTGATCCCGCCCCAGGGGTTGCCGTTGGTATCGACCGCGACATCGCGCGCCGTTCGGGTCAGGCGCTTCCAATCCGGATCGTTGAGCGGCGCATCCACGACCGCCAGCGCGGTCGGATTGACAAACCGCACCTGCTCGCTCTTGGGATCAAACACGATCACGCAGGCCGGCGTCGCCTGGATCACCGCCAGCAGGCTCGCTTCCATGGACTGCAACGTCGCCTGCCCCGCCATCACCTCCGCGAGGCGCATCTGTACGCGCCGCTCCATCGCCAGCAGGATGAGCACCAGGATGCCGCCGGACGCAAAAAGAAGCAGCAGCGGGATGCGGGCCGGATTGGCATCAAGCAGCGCCTCGATCTGCGCCGTCGCCTCATTATAGGAGACCGAGGACAGCAGGACACGCTGCAACAGCCGCCCCAGCGGTTCCAGCTCGATATCCCATTCATGGAAGACTTCGGTGCCGCTGACATCGAACAGGTTGGGCTGGGCAAGAGCATCAATCATGCCGTCGAGCCGTTGCTCGAAAACCTGCAATTCCCGCTTGTAGTCCGCCAGCCCCGGCAGCAGGTCGGCTTCGTCGGATTCGTAGAGAACCGGCAGCCGCGAGCGCAGCAATTCCAGGCGCAGCTTCAGCGCGTCGAACTCGCCGGGGCCGGGCGAGACCGCGGTTAGACGCAGACGTGACGTCGCCTTGAGGAATTCAAGCTGCGCCTGATAGACAATCCAGCCCGAGTTATGGATCTTCTTGGCCAGCATCGAGCGCTGATTGTCGGTCGAATTATAAACCATCACCGTCGCGACAAAAAATACGATCGTCGTCACAACCATGACGGCCGTTACGACATGCATACCGCGCGATGTCAGTTTATGGAACGATAAATTCAATGGCTTTGACCTGCCAGACCATGCGTTCACGGAAGGTTGCGGAATTGTACTTGGGCTCCGCGTCGATGGGATAGATGATCCAGAATGGTCCCTTGTCGCGCACCGGCATTGCAAGCTGATTGCGGCGGGTCGCCAGGATCGGGCCGGCATAGGTCATGTCCTCGGCCGGGATGGCGGCGGAATAGTCGTCGAGCGCCTCCACCCGGGCCTCGCGGACATTGCCAGGCACAAGGCGCGACAAATCCAGCAGGCTGGGGCCGTCGAAGGCCTGGAGGCCGAGCGTCCAGGGCGTGTTCGTCTCGATGTGGAAACGCGGAAGGGCATCCAACTCCGTCAGGGCGACCTGACGCTCCGCGACGAGGACACCGCCGCTGGTGCGCCAGGTGAGCGACAAGGTCTGCGCCGCACCGGCGTCGTCCAGCCCCACAAGCGCACAGAGCAGCAGAACGACATGGACCCAGAATGTCTTCATCAATCTCATTCAGGGCAGCTGTGCGAGGCCATACCCCGTCCGCGGCCGACCCGTTCTCCTCATGATGGCGATAGACCATCTTCACATAAAGACGAAGGATCGGCGCGAGCAATCCCATCCAGTTTGGCTCTTCATCGCGCCCTCCCGATCCATATCGGATGCAATTTTCACGGGGCGCGCAAAAAAAATCCCGGCCGGAGTGCCCGGCCGAGATTTTCGCGATGTTCCTATCCGTCCGGCGCGCAAACCAGCGCCGGACCTGGCGTTTCGGCAAGCTCAGGGTGTGACGACCTGGATCACCTTGCGGCTGCCGCGATCCACGATCACGCGTCGATCATTGACGACGGTGTAGCCATATTCATCGTGATTGGGCACGGAATAGACCTGGACGCTGGGCGGCAGCGGCTCGCCCACCACCACTTCATGCTGGTAGCGCACCGAGGGACGGTTCTCCTGAATGACATAGGAGCGCACCTCCTGCGGAGGCTCAGCCGCCGCGCCCATGGTGGCGCCCACCGCCCCACCCACAACGGCGCCGACGGGGCCACCCACAACGGCGCCGACCGCAGCACCGCCCACAGCACCGGTGGCGGTGGACGCCTGGGCGAAGACGGCGCTCGGGGACGCGATAGCAAGAGCCAGGGCAGCAATATAGATCGGGGACTTCATACTGATCTCCTCTCGGTGGTTGGTCGATGGTTCAAACGAAGCCGAGCGCGCTTCGTTCCCCAGAGGAGAAAAACGTGAAGAAATGAAATATTCCGCCTTAATGCTGAAGTGGCGCCTTGCCCGTTTGCTTTACTGCCCAGCTTCTAAATTTAAACCCACCCCCGCTCGACCGGCGCCACAATTACAAAGCAGCGACAGCTTTGCCGTGGGCGTAATTCGAGCGGGATTTCTTCTTCCCGTCACGCGACCTTGAGCAGATCGCGCCGCTTGAGTTCGGCGAGCGTCAAGTCGAGCACCCGCCACGCGGTGGCCACGATCTGGTCGGCCTCGGCATAGCTCAGGGTGAAGGGCGGGGCGAGGATCAGCCCATCGCGCACGGCCCGCATGACCAGCCCCTCGGCGAAGGAAAAATCGCGCGCGATAAGGCCGACCGCCCCCTGCTCCCCGGCGAATTTCGCGCGGCTCGCCTTGTCGGGTGTGAGTTCCAGGGCGCCGATCAGGCCGATCATGCGCGCTTCCCCCACCAAGGGGTGCTCTGCAAGCTTCAGCCAGCGCGCCTGGAGATAGGGGCCAATATCGTTCTTCACCCGCGCGACGAGATTTTCCTCATGCATGATCTTGAGGTTGGCCAGCGCCGCCGCGCAGCCGCCGGGATGGCCGCTATAAGTGAAGCCGTGGTTGAAATCGCCGCCGTGCTCGATGAAGCCCGCAGCCACCCGGTCGCCCACGATCACCCCGCCCAAGGGGAAATAGCCGGATGTGATGCCCTTGGCGAAGGTGATCAGATCCGGCTCGACGCCCATATATTGGCAGCCGAACCATTCCCCCGTGCGGCCAAAACCGCAGATCACCTCGTCGCACACCAGGAGTACGTCGCGCTCGCGGCAGATCTTCTGCACTTCCGGCCAATAGCTGGCGGGCGGAATAATGACGCCGCCGGCGCCCTGGATCGGCTCGCCGATAAAGGCGGCCACATTTTCCGGCCCCGCCTCGTCGATGGCGCGGGCGACCTCGCGGGCGGCGAACAGGCCGAAGGCCTCGCGGTCCATGTCGCCGCCCTCGGCCCACCAATAGGGCTGCTGCACATGGATGATGCCGGGAATGGGCAATCCGCCCTGGGCGTGCATGGGCTTCATGCCCCCGAGACTCGCCCCGCCGACGGTCGAGCCGTGATAGGCATTGTGGCGGGCAATGAAGATGTGCTTTTCCGGCTTGCCCATGGCGGCCCAATAATGCCGCACCATGCGGATGACGGTATCCACCGCCTCGGACCCGCCGGAGGTGAAGAACACGCGGTTCATGCCCTGCGGCGCGACCGCCGCGATGGCGGCCGCAAGCTCGGCGGCGGCGGGGTGCGTGGTCTTGAAGAAGGTGTTGTAATAATCGAGCTTGCGCAGCTGATCGGCGATCGCATCCACGATCTCATGCCGGCCGTGCCCGACCTGGGAGCACCACAGGCCCGACATGCCGTCGAGGATCTTGTTGCCCTCGGAATCGAAAATGAAATTCCCCTCCGCATGGGTGATCACCCGCACCCCTTCCGCATTCAGCGCCTTCGTGTCGGAAAAGGGATGAAGATGATGCTCGGCGTCCAGATGGCGCCAATGGGCGGTCGAATTGGAGGGGGGAACCGACGTCACGATTGCGATGCTCCTTCAGAGCCGAACGACCGATTTTCCTTACGGCCGCGCTCCGGTTTTAACAAGCGCGCCTTTGCCGTCCCTGCGTCCGGCCGATGGTTCCGCCCTGGAGAATGGCCCGTCCCTGGCGCGGCCGAATATGCTAGGACCCGGCCTATGACCAATAAGGTGCACGCACCGGAGACGACCCTATGGATTTGGATTTTTGGCGATCGAAGTGGGAAAACAACCAGATCGCCTTTCACGAAGGCAAGCCCAATGCGCTCTTGGTGAAGCACCTCGCTCAGCTCCACCTTCGCCCCGGCGCCCGCATCTTCGTGCCCTTGTGCGGCAAGACGCGCGACATCTTCTGGTTGCTTTCGCAAGGCTTTGAAATCGTCGGCGCCGAGCTGAGCGCGCTCGCGGTCGAGCAATTGTTCGCCGACCTCGGCATCTCGCCCGAAATGTCCAATCTCGGCCCGCTCACGCGGTGCAGCGCGCCGGGGATCGACATCTTCATCGGCGACATTTTCGAATTGACCCGCGAGACGCTCGGGCCCGTGAATGCCGTCTATGACCGTGCGGCGCTCGTCGCCCTGCCCCAGCCCTTGCGCGAGCGCTATGCGGCCCACCTCACCGACATTACCGCTGCCGCGCCACAGCTCCTGATCTGCTTCGACTATGATCAATCCCTGATTGCCGGCCCGCCGTTCGCCGTGAGCCCCGAGCACACCCGCGCGCTCTACGGGGCGGCCTATGGCATCTCCCTGCTGGAAAGCGTCGAGGTTCCCGGCGGCCTGAAAGGCAAATGCGAGGCGAGCGAACGGGTGTTTCTGCTGCAACGGCCGTGAGGCGGGAGACCCTTACAGCCGCGTCCAGACGGTCTTGAGGTCGGAATATTTGTCCAGCGCGTGGAGGGATTTGTCCCGACCGAACCCGGATTGCTTCACCCCGCCGAAGGGTACCGTCATATCGTCGGCGTCGAAGCAGTTCACATAGACCACGCCGGCCTTGAAGCGGCGCGCCACCTTGTGGGCGGCGGCGAGATCGCCGCTCCAGATGGCGGCGCCGAGGCCGTAGACCGTGCCGTTCGCGATCTTCACCGCCTCGTCCAGTCCGTCGAAGCCGACCACCGACAGCACCGGGCCGAAGATTTCCTTCTGCTCCAGCGATGAGCCGGGCGCGACATTGTCGAAGATGGTGGGCGCGACAAAAGCGCCGCCGGTCTCCTCGCGCACCGCCGTGCCGCCCACGACGAGGCGGGCGCCTTCCGCGAGGCCCTGGTCGATCGCGGCAAGAATGCGGCCCTGATGCGCGCGGCTCACCACCGCGCCGGCCTTGGCCTCAGGGTCCAGCGGGTCGCCGGGCATCCATTGGGCGGCGGCGGCGGCGATGCGCTCCACCAATTCGCCCTTGATGCGATTGTCCACCAGCAGGCGCGAACCGGCGGTGCACATTTCGCCCTGGTTGAAGAAAATGCCGGCCGCCGCCGCCTGCGCCACCGCGTCCAGATCCGGTGCGTCGTGGGCGACCACAAAACCGGTCTTGCCGCCCAGCTCCAGGCCCACGCGCTTCAGATTGGTGTCGGCCGAATAGCGCATGAAATAGCGCCCCACCTCGGTGGAGCCGGTAAACGCGATGGCGTCCACATCCATGTGCCGGCCGAGGGCGGCGCCCGCCTCTTCGCCGAGGCCCGTCACCACGTTGAACACGCCGTCGGGAATGCCGGCCTCCTGCGCCAGCTCGGCGAGGCGCAAGGCGGTAAGCGGGGATTCCTCCGCCGGCTTCAGGATCACCGAATTGCCCATGGCGAGGGCCGGCGCGAATTTCCACGCGGCCATGATCATGGGGAAATTCCACGGCGTCACGCAGCCCACCACGCCGAGCGGTTCGCGCAGGATCAGCGCGAGATCGTCGTCATGGGTGGGCGCCACCTCGCCATAGACCTTGTCCGCCGCTTCGCCATAATAAGCGATGCAATCGGCGGTGGCGCGCACGTCGATGAATTTCGCATCCGAGATCGGCTTGCCCATGTTGAGGGTCTCAAGCAGCGCCAGTTCGTCGCGATGGGTGCGGACCAGCTCGGCGAAGCGCACCAGGATGCGCTTGCGTTCGGCCGGCTTCAAACCGGCCCAACGGCGATCCTCGAATGCCGTGCGGGCGGCGGAAACCGCGCGATCCACGTCGATGCCGTCACAGGCCGCGATCTGAGCCAGTTCCTGCCCGGTGGCGGGATTGATGGCGGTAAAGCGCTTGCCGCTCGCCGCCGGCACGAAGCGGCCGTCGATGAAGGCGTCGGTGCGGAACGAGAGGGCAGCCGATCCGGCGGCAAGGGCGCTGGCGCTCATGGGCTTACTCCTGCAAACGTGGCCGTGGTGAGGCGGGTGGCACCCTCGCCTTTGTCCCCTGGCGCCGTCAAGGCGGGGCGCCCGATCGTCCGCGGGATCGGGCAGCGGCGGCAGGGCCCTGACGGGAAAATCCGGGGGCGTTAAGGAGGAGAAGCTCGGGAGCGGAAAAAACGTCGATCGGCTCGAAGCATCAGACGCGGGCGAAGACGCCCGCGCGTTCAGCTTTCCCGCTCTGGCGCGCTGCCTTCCCCGTCCTCGTCCTCGTCCTCGACCACGGGAATCGCATAGGCGCCCTTCAGCCAGCGGTTAAGGTCCACATCGGCGCAGCGTTTCGAGCAGAAGGGGCGATAGCGCTCCACCGACGGCTTGGTGCAGATCGGACACGGCTTGGAAACGAACGGCAGCGCTGCGCGCGCCCCCTTGGGCTGATTGTCGTTCACGCGGCGCGCTCCGCCCATCCGGCGCGCACGGGATAGCCCTCGCCCGTCAGCAGCGCGATGGTCTCGGCCAGCGGCAGGCCGACCACCGAGCTATAGGAGCCCATGAGCTTCACCACGAACGAGCCGGCAATGCCCTGGATGGCATAGCCACCCGCCTTGCCGCGCCATTCCCCGCAGGCGAGATAGGCACTGATGTCGTCATGCGAGAGCCGGCGGAAACGCAGGCGCGATTCCACAAGGCGGGTGCGCGAGCGCCCGCGCGCCGAGACCACGCACAGCCCGGTGAACACGCGGTGCGCGCGGCCCGAGAGCAGGCGCAGGCATTCTTCCGCCTCGCCCTGAAGTTCCGGCTTGGGCAGGATGCGCCGGCCGACCGCCACCACGGTATCGGCGGAAACCACGATCGCCGACATGCCGGCCTCCTTGGCGCGCGCGGCGACGAGCTCGCCCTTCTTCTGCGCGAGCCGCAGGGCAAGGTGGCGCGGCAGTTCGCCCTTGTCGGGCGTCTCGTCCACGTCGGCGGGCATGAGCAGGTCCGGCTCGATGCCGGCCTGGTTGAGCAGAGCGAGCCTGCGGGGCGAGCCGGAGGCCAATACGAGCTTCACCCTGTCGTTCACGTCTGCGTCACCTCGAACCGGCTGAAAAAGACGCCGCGCGGCACGGGACACGCGGCGCGCGGACGCTAGCGCAAAGGGTTGCGCGTGTGAACGCCCGTTTGCGCGCATCAGGCCGGCATCCCTTTGGCGGGCGCCGACCGGCGCTTCCATCCTCCCGGTGCCGCCGACCGTTCATAAAGCGCTGCTAGAAGGCGCGCCGGGGGGATTTGGAACGAGGACACGCGCGATGCGCATGAGTTTCGCAGCCACCGGTCTCCTGCTTGCCCTTTCCGCACTGCCGGCCGCCGCCCAGAGCGGCGTCGCCTACGGCCCCGAGCTGGAGGGCTTCGACTATCCCTACCCCGTGGGGCGATTCGACTTCACCTCCCAGCGCCAGCCGCTGCACATGGCCTATATGGATGTGAAGCCGCAGCAGGCGAACGGGCGCACCATCGTCTTGCTGCATGGCAAGAATTTCTGCGGCGCCACCTGGGAAGGGGTGATCGCGCCGCTCACCAAGGCCGGCTATCGCGTGGTGGTGCCGGACCAGGTCGGCTTCTGCAAATCCTCAAAGCCGCAGGATTACCAATTCTCCCTGCACCAGCTCGCCGCGAACACCCACGCCCTGCTGGCGCAGCTCGATGTCGAAAAGCCCATCATCATGGGCCATTCCATGGGCGGCATGCTGGCCATGCGCTACGCCCTCGCCTTCCCGCAGGATGTGTCGGGTCTGGTGCTGGTTAATCCCATCGGGCTTGAGGACTGGCGCGAAAAGGGCGTGCCCTCGCTGACCGTGGACCAATGGCTCGTGGGCGAACAGCGCAACAATTTCGAGGGCATGAAAAAATACCAGCAGAGCACCTATTACGCCGGCACTTGGAAGCCCGAATACGACAAATGGGTGGACATGCTCGCCGGCATGTATCTCGGCACGGGCAAGGACAAGGTCGCCTATGATCAGGCGCTCACCTCGGACATGATCCTGAGCCAGCCGGTGGTGCACGAGCTGCACAACATCAAGGCGCCCACCTTGCTGCTCATCGGCATGAAGGACAATACCGCCATCGGCAAGGCGGCAGCTCCCGCCGCGATCCAGAAAATTCTCGGCAATTATCCCGAGCTGGGGAAGGCTGCGGCAAAGGCCATTCCAAACGCCACGCTGGTGGAATTCGCCGATCTCGGCCACGCGCCTCAGATCCAGGACCCGGCTGCATTCAACGCGGCATTGCTGAAGGGGCTGGACCTGATGAAGTGAGGGCGGCGCGCGCCCTCCGCGCGTTTTGCGCGGAACAGCAGATATCATCATGCGCGGGCGCCGCCCGCGCATCCAGGCGGTGAAGCTGGCGCCAGCTCTGGTGCCGGCTCTCCGGGCAATCGGGCCCTGGCCTCCCCGATAGATGATGCGGGCGCGCGCTCCGCCTCGCCTCAGCCCTGACGAAAACGGGCCCGCACGTGCCGTTCCAATTCGTCCCGCACGGTGCGATAGGCGTCCAGCCGCTGCTCGCGATTGCCGATCTCAAGGGTGGGGTCGGCGGTGGGCCAATATTCCACGCCGAGGGCATTGGTGCGGGTGATTTCCAGCGCGCGATGGTGGGCGTCCGGCGACAGCGAGATGGCGAGGTCGAACCCCAGCCCCTCGAGCTCTTCCAGTTCCTCCACGCTCTTGGGGCGGTGGCGGTGCACGTCGAGGCCCACTTCCTCCATCACCGCGGTGACGAACGGATCGGCCTCGCCCGCGATCACGCCAGCCGAGCCGACATAAAGCGACTTGCCGAACAGATGCTTCGCCCAGGCGGAGGCCATGACGGAGCGCACCACATTCTGCCCGCAGATAAAGAGAACCGATTGCGGCCGCGCTGAGCGCGAAGCTGCCGCGGGAGGCTCGTCCAACTCATCCTCTCCAGTGGAGCGCGCAGATCAGGGTGAAGATGCGCCGCGCGGTGTCGAAGTCCACCTCGATCTTGTCCTTCAGCCGTTCCAGCAACAGTTCCGACCCCTCGTTGTGGAGCCCGCGCCGGCCCATGTCGATGGCTTCGATCTGGGTCGGCGACGCGGTGCGGATGGCGTCGTAATAGCTCTCGCACACCATAAAATAATCCTTCACCACCTTCCGGAACGGGGTGAGGGACAGGTGGTGCTGGACCACCGGATCACCGCTCTCGCGCTTGATGTCCAGCACCAGGCGATTGTCCATGAGGCCGATATGCAGCGTGTACGGCCCCTCCCCCGGATCGCTCGCGAGCGCGAAGCGATTGTCCTCCAGCAGATCGTAGATCGCGGTGGCGCGCTCGTGCTCCACATCCGGCCCGCCACGACCGATGGAGGTGTCGTCGAGGGTGACGTTACACAGGCGCTCGGTGCGGGAGCTTTGCGTCATGGCATCAGGCGTCCGGGCTGCCGGCGTTGGTACGGATGAGGATCGAGCGCCCATGGGCCTGGAGGCGCTCCACCTCGGCGAGACGCACGGCCGCCCCGCCGATCACCCGAAGGGCTTCCGGCGTGCATTTCAGCAGCGAGGTGCGCTTCATGAAGTCCAGCACACCGAGCCCGGACGAAAAACGGGCCGAGCGCGCGGTCGGCAGGACGTGGTTCGTGCCGCCCACATAATCACCGATGGCTTCGGGCGTATAGGCGCCGATAAAGATCGCACCCGCGTGGCGGATGCGGGCGGCGAGCGCCTCGGCATCGGCACTGTGGATCTCCAGATGCTCCGGCGCCACGCGGTCCACCAACGGAACAGCGGCGGCGAGGTCGTCCACCAGAATGATGGCACCGTGGTCGCGCCAGGAGGCACGGGCGATCTCGGCCCGCGGCAAGGTGGCGAGCATGTTCTCCACCGCCCGCTCCACCTGATCCGCCAGCGCCGCGCTGTCGGTCACGAGGATCGATTGGGCGGCCGTGTCATGCTCGGCCTGCGCCAGCAGATCGGCGGCGATCCAATCCGGATTGGCCTCCCCGTCGGCCAGGATGAGCACCTCGGACGGGCCGGCGACCATGTCGATGCCCACCTTGCCGAACACCTGCCGCTTGGCGGCGGCCACATAGGCATTGCCGGGACCGACGATCTTGTCCACCGGTGCGATGGTCGCGGTACCATAGGCGAGCGCCGCCACGGCCTGCGCCCCGCCGACGCGATAGACCTCGTCGACGCCGGCAAGACGGGCGGCGGCAAGGACCAGCGGCGCGATTTGCCCGTCGGGTGCCGGCACCACCATGACCACGCGCGGCACGCCCGCGACCTTGGCCGGCACGGCGTTCATCAGCACCGAGGAGGGATAGGCCGCCGTGCCGCCGGGCACGTAAAGCCCCACCGCATCCACGCTGGTCCAGCGCTGGCCGAGTTCCACGCCGACCGAATCGGTATAGCGCTCGTCCTGCGGCTTCTGCCGCGCATGGTGGGAATAGATGCGGGCCTTGGCAAATTCCAGCGCCTCCCGCGTCGCGGGGGGGATGGAGGCGAGCGCGGCGTCGATGTCCGCATCGGCGACACGGATGCCCCGCGCGGCGAGGTCCACCCGATCGAGCCGGGCGGAGATTTCGATCAGGGCGTCATCGCCCCGCGCGCGGATGTC
>NCEH01000222.1 GCA_002304505.1 Rhizobiales bacterium 32-66-11
GCCCCTGCTGCGGGCGGATGGCGCCGTGCATCACGCGGCCGGCGCCTCGGATGCGCAGGAGCTGGCCGCCGTTCTGGCGGCGGCAGTGGCCTATCTGCGCGCGCTGGAAGCGGCGGGCATGGGGCTGGAGGCAGCGGCGGGCCGCATCGAACTGGCGCTGACCGCCGACGTGAACCAGATCGCTACCATCGCGAAGTTCCGCGCCATCCGCCTGCTGTGGGGCGCGGTGCTGCGGGAGGCCGGCCTGCCCGCCTCTGCCGTCCGCGTCCATGCCACGACGGCGTGGCGGTCGCTGACCCGGCGCGATCCGTTCGTGAACCTCCTGCGCACCACCGTCGCGACCTTCGCAGCGGGCGTGGGCGGCGCGGACAGCCTCGCCGTGCTGCCGTTCACGCAGGCGCTTGGCCTGCCGGACCCCTTCGCCCGGCGCCTTGCCCGGAACACCCAGTTGATCCTGCTGGAAGAGGCCAACGTCCATCGCGTGTCCGACCCCGCCGCAGGTGCAGGCGCCGTCGAGACGCAGACCGATGGTCTCGCCGCCGCCGCATGGGACCTGTTCCGCGCCATCGAACGCAAGGGCGGGCTTGCCGAAGCCCTCTCGTCCGGCTGGTGGCAAGGCGAGATCGCCGCCGTCGCCGCACGGCGCGCCAAGGATGTGGCAACCCGCAAGGAGCCGCTGACCGGCACCTCCGAATTCCCCCTTCTGGGACAGGCGATGCCGGACGTTCTGGCGCCCGTCCCGGCCATCGAGCCCCCGACTTCCTCCACTGCCCTTGTGCCCCATCGCCTCGCCGAGCCGTTTGAAGCCTTGCGCGATACGGCGGAAGCGGCGGGCATGCCCTGTGTGTTCCTCGCCACCCTCGGCCCGGTCGCGGCCTTCACGGCGCGGGCCACCTATGCCCGCAACCTGTTCGAGGCGGGCGGGCTCGCAGCCCCGGTGCCGGAAGGCTTTGCCGCGCTGGACGACCTGGTGGCCGCGTTCCTCAGCTCCGGCGCGCGGCTCGCCTGCCTGTGCGGCTCGGACGACATCTATGCCTCGGACGGCGCGGCGGCCGCGGCCGCCTTGAAGCAGGCCGGCGCGACCGTGTGGCTCGCCGGACGGCCGGGCGAGCTTGAGGCGGCGCTGACGGAAGCGGGGGTTTCCGGCTTCGTCTTCGCCGGCGGGGATGTGGTGGACACCCTCACCAAGGCGCACGCGGCCTCGGGGATGTGAGGGGCCGGCGGAGCCGGACGACAGGCGCGCCGGCACAGCCGGGGCGCGAAATGGAATTCAAGGGCGCCCTCGGGTGCATTTTGAGCTAGGATGGGGATCATGAGCCGCTTGCCCGCATTCGCCGAGATCGACTGGCGCGCGCCGGACC
>NCEH01000223.1 GCA_002304505.1 Rhizobiales bacterium 32-66-11
GGTCCGGCGCGCGCCAGTCGATCTCGGCGAATGCGGGCAAGCGGCTCATGATCCCCATCCTAGCTCAAAATGCACCCGAGGGCGCCCTTGAATTCCATTCCGCGCCCCGGCTGTGCCGGCGCGCCTGTCGTCCGGCTCCGCCGGCCCCTCACATCCCCGAGGCCGCGTGCGCCTTGGTGAGGGTGTCCACCACATCGCCACCCGCAAAGACGAAGCCGGAAACCCCCGCTTCCGTCAGCGCCGCCTCAAGCTCGCCCGGCCGTCCGGCGAGCCACACGGTCGCGCCGGCCTCCTTCAAGGCGGCCGCGGCAGCAGCGCCGTCCGAGGCATAGAGGTCGTCCGAGGCGCACAGGCAGGCGAGCTTCGCCCCGGAGCGGCGGAAGGCGGCCACCATGTCGTCCAGCGCGGAAAAGCCCTCCGGAACCGGGGCTGCGAGCCCGCCCGCCTCGAACAGGTTGCGGGCATAGGTGGCCCGCGCCGTGAACGCGGCGACGGGGCCGAGGGTCGCGAGAAACACACATGGCATGCCCGCCGCTTCCGCCGCATCGCGCAGAGCCTCGAACGGCTCGGCGAGGCGGTGCGGCACGAGGGCGGTGGGGGAGGCCGGGGGCTCGATGGCCGGGATGGGCGCCAGAACGTCCGGCATCGCCTGTCCCAGCAGGGGGAATTCGGAGGTGCCGGTCAGCGGCTCCTTGCGGGTCGCCACATCCTTCGCGCGGCGCCCGGCGATGGCGGCGATCTCGCCTTGCCACCAGCCGGTCGAGAGGGCGTCTGCAAGCCCGCCCTTGCGTTCGATGGCGCGGAACAGGTCCCATGCGGCGGCGGCGAGACCATCGGTCTGCGTCTCGACGGCGCCCGCACCGGCGGCGGGGTCGGCGACGCGATGGACGTTGGCCTCTTCCAGCAGGATCAACTGGGTGTTGCGGGCAAGGCGCCGGGCGAACGCGTCCGGCAGGCCGAGCGCCTGCGTGAACGGCAGCACCGTGAGGCTGTCCGCGCCGCCGACGCCGGCGGCAAACGCCGCGACGGTGGTGCGCAGGAGGTTCACGAACGGATCGCGCCGGGTCAGCGACCGCCACGCCGTCGTGGCATGGACCCGGACGGCGGAGACGGGCAGGCCAGCCTCCCGCAGCACCGCGCCCCACAGCAGGCGGATGGCGCGGAACTTGGCGATGGTGGCGATCTGGTTCACATCGGCGGTCAGCGCCAGTTCGATGCGCCCCGCCGCGGCCTCCAGCCCCATGCCCGCCGCTTCCAGCGCCCGCAGATAGGCCACTGCCGCCGCCAGAACGGCGGCCAGCTCCTGCGCATCCGAGGCGCCGGCCGCGTGATGCACGGCGCCATCCGCCCGCAGCAGGGGC
>NCEH01000174.1 GCA_002304505.1 Rhizobiales bacterium 32-66-11
GAACAGGTCCTCGACCCAGGCGATGCCGTAGGCCTTGGCGAGCTCGTCATCGAAGCTCGCGTCCTTCGCGTACATCCGGGTCTTTTCCAGACCGTTCGCCACATTGTACCAGGCGACCTGCGGATCGGCCTTGGAGGGCTTGTGCTTCTTCCAGACCTCGCGCTGCTCCTCGAGCGAGGCCGCCGCGATGGTGCGCAACTGCTTCTCGTTCGGCATGTCGCCCTTCGCCATGTGGTCCAGCATGGCCGGCAAGACATTGGCGAGAAGACGCAGCTTCTTGATCTGGCGGACCGGCAAGGCAAGCGCGACGCCGATCGCCTCCTCGGTCCAGCCGAGCGCGACGAGGCGTTCGATTGCGCGCCACTGATCGACCGGGTTCAGCGGCTCGCGGGCGATATTCTCGACCATCGAGCGCATCGCGCCATTGTCGTTCGACGCCTCGTCGACGAGAATCTCAATCTCCTCGAGGCCGGCAGCGATCGCCTGCCTCACACGGCGATGGCCCGCATTGATTGTGTAGCCGTTGCCGCCGCCAGTCTCGGGGGCGACGACAGGCGGCTGCACGATGCCGACGACCTTGATCGTCGCCAGCAGCAGCGCATCGGCCTGTGCGGTCGACTTGGTCTGGCGCGTCTTGTCGGGATTCTCCTTCAGCGCGCGCGGATCGACCTTGATGAGATGCATCGGGATGCTCCTTGTGGGGGATTTCGGACGCCGCCCTTCGCGGGTCCTTTCTCGTCTTCTTCTCGAAGACCTCCCCCGGCCCGCGGAGCGGACGGGCCGGTGCAACTGCGGACGAGCATCCCTGCCCGGCCGGCCAAGCGGGGCGTCACGCCCTGCGCAGGACGCCGTGGCCGGGATCGCGCAGGCCGCGGTTGAGCTTCAGCGTCGCCGGTTCGGCCGATCGGCGAGCAGGGTTTCCCTCTTTCCTATTTTCCTGTTCCCTCTACCGGATAGCGCGCGCATCAGCCGGTGCAGGGCAACCGATCGCGGAGGCAGCCTTGCGCGGCATTGATTTCAGTTCCTGGCAAAGCCTGATCGTGACACTGATCGGGCTCGCGCTGTTCACGCTGATCAGCATCGGCATCCGTCTGCTGATGATGTTCACGATCCAGCAGCGGCGGGAGCGGATGAACCGCCAGATCAATGAGCGCCTGCGCACGCTCATCGCCGCCTACAAGACACTCGGCGGCTCGTTCACTGGCAACCTGACTGTGGATCCGACGCATCTAGGCGATTTGCATCGGCAGGATCGCGAGGCCGCGGGACACGACGAAGCAGCAGCCAAGGACGATCCGAGCGCGGCCGGCCCCACCGGCTCGGAGCGCCGGCGCCGTATTCGGGACGCAGCCGAGGCGGCGCTCTCGGACATCATCCTGCTCGGGACCGAAGAGCAGGTTCGTCTCGCGGATCGCGCCGTGCGCGAGCTGATTGCCGGAGGCCCTGTCCACACGGATGAGCTTGTGGTGTCGCTGCGCAAATTCATTCGCGAAGCGCTCGACATCGGGCCGATCCCGCCGGATCTGGCCATCCCGCAGCAAGGCCCGACACGGCCTTCGATCTCGGGCGGACGGGGAAAAGGCGAAAGTGGCCGCGAGGGCGCGGGGAAAGGCGCTGGCGGTGGCGGTGGCGGCGGCATGGGCGCCGGCATGGGAATGGGCGGCATGGGCGCCAGCGTCGCTACCGGCACAGCTTCCGACGACGCATCCCCGTCGGACCATCGCACATAGACAGCGATCCTGACGGACGTTCACCGGTATGCGGCCTGACGGCGCCGATCGCCGGCACGTGAACGTCGCGTCGATGCGTCGCCCAGGCGCTCGCGGCGCGAGCTACGCCGCGACACGGTGCTTTCCGGCGCTCTCCCCCTCAGCACCGGCTTCGCCAGTGTTGGACGCGAGCTGCGCCTCGACCTCGGCCAGTTGCTCGCGCTTCATGTCGAGCTCCGCTTCGAAGGCGAAGGCTTCGCCGAGGCGCGCCTGATACGAGGCGAGGCGCTTGCGGGCGCTTTCCAACCGCCAGCGATAATTCTGCTGCTCGCCTTCGAAGCCAGAGAGAGCGCGCTCAAGGCGGGCGACGGCGCCGATCGGCGTGACGGTGACGGGAAGCTCGACCTCATGCTCGGCGCCGGTCCGCAGCAGCATGGTGGTGTAGTGGAAGCCGTCCTTGCCGAAGCGCTCTCCGGAGAATTCGAGGTCGAAGCCGCCGATCGAGGCGATGACGGCCTCGCCCTCCTGCTGGAGCTGCACCAGGGTCAGGATCTCCTTCATCAGCGCCCGGCCGGCGAGCTTGCGCTCGTCATAGGACTTACCCGTCACGGTCATGACAAAGCTGTCTCCCGTCGTGTGCACCAGGCGCGCGATGTCCTGCCCGATCTCATCAATGCGCCGCGTCGAGATCTCGATGTCGCGCTCGGCGTCGCGGATCTGGCGGCGAATGGCATGCTGATCGTCGACATGGGCGGCGCGCAGGCGATCGAGCCGGGCGATCTCCGCTTCCAGCCCGGCCTTCTGCATCAGGCGTTGATCGCCGCTGGCAATGGCCTTCGCCATGGCGAACTGCGAGGCCTGACCCTGGCCCAAATCCTCAAGCCTGCGGATCGAGGTATCGCCGGATAGCGCGGCGGTGATGAAGCGGGCCTTGCGCTCGTTGTTCTGCCACATCGTCGCGTCCAGACTCCCAAGCGTCGCGTACGCGAAGATGTCCACGACGTCGTGCTGATTGCCTTGCCTGACGATTCTGCCCTCACGTTGCTCAATCTGAGACGGCAGCCACGGGACATCGAGGTGATGCAGCGCCTTCAACCTCAGCTGCGCGTTGACCCCGGTTCCCATGGTGTCGGAGCTGCCGAGAAGGAAGCGGATCTTGCCGGCCCGGACATCGCCGAACAATCGCTGCTTCGCGTCGGACTTCTTGTAGTCCTGGATGAAGGCGATCTCGGACGCGGGCACACCCAGACGGACGAGCTGGTCGCGGATCCAGCGGTAGGCGGAGAAGCCGCGGCTCTTCTCCACACTGAGCGTGCCCAGGTCCGAAAAAATCATCTGCGCGGCGCCGGGCAGCTCGTAGGGCTTCCCGTCGGCACGGACATAGGTGTTTGCCGCCGTCTCCTGCCAGATGCGGAAGGCGTTCGCGACGAGCTGGTTGAGCTTGTTGCTGGGTTCATTGTCGTTGTCGGGGTCGACCAGACGGAGGTCGATCGCGGCATGGCGTCCGTCGGTGATGACGGCGAGCAGGATGTCGTCACCGGGCTCGGGCGGACGGTCGCGTTGCTCGATGGCCCTGATGCGGGCATCGAGCTGGCGCTGATAGGCCTTGAAGGCCGCGCTCGGCGGCGCGGTGATGATCTGCCGCTTGCCGCCCGAGATCTCCGGCACTTTCACATAGTCGCGCAGGTCCGCCGGCATCACCACGTCGGCGAAGGAGCGGAACATGGCGATCAGTTCGGCGACATTGACGAACTGGGCGAAGCGGGTGACCGGCTTATATTTGCCCGACGGCTGCAGCTCGAGCTCGGTGGATGCGTCGCCGAAGGTGGACGCCCAGGCGTCGAACTCGTGCAGCCCGCGCTCGCGCAGCGCGGCGTGGCCCAGCAATCTCTGCACGGTGAACATCTCGCCGAGCGTGTTGGTGATCGGCGTGCCCGACCCGAGCACAAGGGCCCGGCCAGGGTTCTTCGTCTCGATGAAGCGGGACTTTACGTAGAGGTCCCAGCCGCGCTGCGAGCCGTTCGGATCGACGCCCTTCAGCGTCCCCATATTCGTGGCGAAAGAGACCTTCCGGAACTCCTGCGCCTCGTCGATCAGCAATTGATCGACGCCGATTTCGGAGATGGTGAGGAGGTCGTCTTTGCGCGTCGAGAGCGCCTCCAGCCTTTCCTTCAGGCCTTCCTTCAAGCGCTCGAGGCGCTTGCGCGAGACGCGATCGTCGCTTTCGACCTTGGTCAGCAGCTCCTCGTAGAGTTCCAGCTCATCCTGGATCATCTGCTGCTCGAACGCCGACGGCACGCCGATGAAGCGGAACGCGGAATGCGTGATGATGATCGCGTCCCAGTTGGCGGTTGCAGCCCGCGACAGGAATCGGGCGCGCTTGTCCTTTGTGAAATTGGTCTCGTCGGCGACGAGGATGCGGGCGTTCGGATAGAGCGCCAGGAACTCGCGCGCGATCTGCGCGAGGCAATGGCCGGGAACCGCGAGCATTGCCTTGGCGACGAGCCCGAGACGCCGCTGCTCCATGATGGCGGCGGCAAAAGTCATCGTCTTGCCGGCGCCGACGGCGTGGGCGACGTAGGTGCTGCCCGAGGATATGATGCGCCAGATGACCCGCTTCTGGTGCCCATAAAGAGAAAGGGCGCCAGAGGCGCCCGGAAGCTGGAGATGATCGCCGTTGAAGGCGCGTGGCGCGATATTGTTGAAGAGTTCGTTGTAGACCCGCGCCAGCCGGTCGGTCCGATCAGGGTCGCTCCAGATCCAAGTCTGGAACGCACTCTTGATCTTGGTGAGTTTCTCCTTGGCGGCTTCCGTGTCGACGACATTGAGCACGCGGCGCTCGCTGTCGCCGTCCTTCACGATGTCGAAGATCTGCGGCACGGAGGAGTTCAGCGCATCCGACAGGAGCTGGCCGGCGTGACGCCGGTCGGTGCCCCACTCCGACGTGCCGGCGGCAAGGTATCCGAGCTGGCGCGCGTCAACGGTCCAGGATGCCAGCTCCGGCATGTGATGGATCTTGATCTCGACGCCCATGGTCTGCTTCACGAAGGCGACGACATCGAAAGCCGGAATCCACGGCGCACCGAGGCGCGCGGTGATGTCGGAGGGTGGAAGGTCGGTCGGCTGCACGGCCTGCAGCGCGCTGACATTGCGCTGATAGGCCGGATCGAGCGCCGCCGCGGCCTGCGCGGCGACGAGCTTCGAGCGGACGGCAACCGAGAGATAGGCGTCGGCGGTCTGCCAGGAGCCGTCGGCCGGGTCGCGGAAGATGGCGTTGCCGAGTTCGGCAATGACGTCGTCGACATCCCGGTGCAGCAGCTCGGCGATGTGGTCGGGATCGACATGGCCGCGCTCGTTGAGCACCACGGCAAGGGCGTCAGCCGGAGAGGTGATGATCGGCGCCCTCGGCGGCGCGATGACCCGCTCGGTGAAGATCGGGCCGGGCTTGGCCGTGTTGCTCTCGAGGTCGTAGTCCTCGATCGAGGCGACCAGCCAGCAATCAGGATCGTCGAGGAAAGGCTGGATGTTCGGGCGGCGGTGCGTCTCGCGCACTTCGCCGGTCTCCTCATCCGCGCTGGTCGAGATGACGGTGGTGTTGATGGGACCGAAGTCGCGCACGAAGTTTGACCAGGCGATGCGCAGCTTCACCTGCGCGGGCTTCCACGGCTGGTCGAACTCCTGCGCTTTCAGCACCTCACGGACAGCGTCGCGGATCGGGATCAGCTTGCGGATGAGGCGGGCGTGTTTTTCCGGAATCCCGTCACCGCTGCGCCCCTTGCGCACATGGATCGCGACCGGCGCGCCGTCGACGAGCTGCATGAGGCCATGCCGGTTGTCGATGAAGTAGCTGCCCTCCCGCGCTCGGGACGCGCCGGGCAGGTCGGCGGTCGGGCTCGGTGCCTCAAGATCGGCGTCGATCGGATCCGGATCGCCGTCATAGATGTCTTCCGGAAGGAAGGTGAGCGCAGTGGCGAGCGCGGCATCGAGATCCTCACCGTCGCGCGGGCGGCAGGTGTAGGTCTCGCCGAAGGGGCCAGAGGTGAGGCCATGCGTTCCCAGCACCATGCCGGGATGGCGCGCGAACCAACGGTTGATCCGGATCGCCGCCTCGTCATCCGTCGCGGACCGGACCTCCTCAAGGTTGAGCCAGGACAGGTCGCCCTCCGGCTGGCCGTCCCGGCGCCGGCGGAAGAACAGGATGTCGACGACGACGTCGGTGCCGGCGTCTGCCCGGAAACTGCCTTCGGGCAGGCGGACCGCGCCGACGAGATCGGCCATGGTGGCGATATGCGCGCGGGCCGCGTTGTCCGCCTTGTCCATCGTGCCGTGCGAGGTGACGAAGGCGGCAAGCGCCCCCGGCTTGAGCCGGCTGATCGCCTTGGCGATGAAGTAGTCGTGCAGCCGCAGGCCGAGCGAGCGGAAGGCCCGATCCGAGCGCACGGTGCGGTCGGAGAAGGGCG
>NCEH01000024.1 GCA_002304505.1 Rhizobiales bacterium 32-66-11
GAACGCCTCTGGAAAAACCCGACGCCGTGGGCCCATCGAACACTCCTGTGAAGCTCGCAAAAGCTAACATGGGTGTCCACTAAACCGAGGGAGGATCACGAGATGCCGGCATTGTTCACCAGCACGTCTAGGTCGGGGAACAGGGCTTCGACCTCGTCGGTCAGGTGAGCGATCGCCGCCGGATCCCTCATGTCGACCTGCAGGCCATGCATCCCTGGATGCGTGGCAGTGATCTCGTCCAGAAGGGCCTGACGACGGCCGGCGATGACCACCTGATTGCCGCGCTGATGGAACGCTTCGGCCAAGCCTCGGCCGATGCCGCTCGTGCCGCCGGTGATGAGAACGGTGCGACCTGCTAGATCCATGACTGAAGCTCCTGTTGTGGGCGTATCGCGATGCCGGGCTCAGCCGAGGACGGCGGGCTTGAGCGTCTCTTCGCACCACTGGCGGAAGCTCGTCGGCGTTGAGTTTTCCGGCGTTCTGGGCGCAGTCAGGTCGAGGCCCTGATCTTTCGCCCAGGCCATATCCGTCATGCCCTGCGCCATGGCATCGGAGAAACCGAACTGCACGAAGCGCGCCTTGTAGGCGTCGAAGCTGATTTGCTGGTAGCTGACCGCCTTACCGAGCACATCGGAGATGATTCCAGCCATGTCGTTGAACGAGATGTTCTCGGGACCGAGAACTGGCACTTCGCTCTGATCCGTCCAGCTGTCATCGAGCAGCCATCGTGTCGCCACGGCGGCGATGTCGCGCGTGGCCACGCTTGGCAGTTTGAGATCGCCCGAGATGGGCAGGAAGAACTTGCCCTGATCCCTGATCGCGATTGCTTGGCGCCCGATGTTGTCCATGAAGGACGGCATGGCGAGGCCGCGGAATGCGACGCCGGTCGAGGTGATCAAGTCGTCCGTAGCCAGCGAGCCGGTGACAAAGCCCGCCTTGTCGGCGAGCGATGAGCCCCGCCCGAGCGCCGTGACCGATACCACCCGTCTGACACCTTGCTCTTCCAGGGCCGCCGTGGCCGGACGCGTGAAATCCACATAAGCCGCTGCGACGGAAGCGGCTTTGGGATCGGGCGGCACGAGCCAGAATATCGCATCGGCGCCGCTGAACGCTTTGCGCAAGACGCCAGTATCGCCATGGGAGCCTTTGACGATCTCGGCTCTTGCTCGCACTTCCTCGGCCAGGCGTGATGGATCGCGCGCAACAATTCGGATCGGCGCGCCCGAATGAAGAAGGTTCTGGACGACCCGATGCCCAATATCGCCGGTAGGTGCGGTGACAACGATCATGCTCGACTCCGATATTGAAGCGGCGGCCGCTCTTGCGGGCTGGTCCAGAGGAAGGGCTGACGTCACCGCTCATGTTCGAGCCGAAGCTATGGGAATGGCCCAGGACGATCAATGCTGAAAGATCCGTAATATATTCGCAATCGTCCGGAATGACCTGATGGGCCCGCTGTTAGAGTCTTGTCTCTGCTGAAACCCAGCTGCGGCCTGCTCCAAAGGCCCCGGGCCGCGAAAGCGATATAGTCCACCAGCTGAGGCTGATGCGCGCAGGATAATGCCCCAGCGCCAGCTGCTGGCCATTAGGACCGTGCAGACGGTCGCTATTGCTGAGCGCGCTCCCGCTGATCTGCCTGCCGGAGGATTTAGGAGCGCTGTCCTTAGGACGTGGCCCCATAAATTTGCGCATCCGAGCGTGCCGTGATTCAAGCTCCCGAACCGGGAGCCAGAGAGATGCGCCGTCACAAACTGAGCGACGAGGATGGGCGATCATCGCGCCGCTTTTGCCGAACAAGGTGCGGGGCGTGGCGCGGGTGGACGACCGCCGGGTGATCAATGGCATCCGGTGGCGGTCCCGAACCGGCGCGCCGTGGCGGAATGTGCCGGAGCGGTTCGGCCCGCGTACAACCCTGTACAACCGTTTCGTGCGCTGGCGGGCCGCCGGGGTCTGGGACCGGCTGCTGGAAGCGGTTTCCGCCGCCTATGACGGCGACATCGTGATGATCGATAGCTCTTGTGTTCGTGTTCACCAGCACGGCGCCGCCATCAAAAAGGGGGCGCTGACGATCGTTGCATGGGACGCTCCCGGGGCGGGCTGACCATCAAGATCCACGCTCTGGTCGACGCTGAGGGGCGTCCAATCCACCTCCTGCTCACCGCCGGACAGGCCGGCGACGCACCGGCCGGGCGCGAACTGCTGGCGCGGCTCGCACCGGGCGGCATCCTGCTCGCCGACAAGGCCTATGACACCGACGCCATCCGCGCCGAGACGGCGGCGCGCGGTGGATTTGCCAATGTGCCGCCTCGCACGATCCGCAAGCGCAGCTTCGCCTTCAGTCCGTGGCTCTATCGCCAGAGGAACCTCGTCGAGCGCTTAAAAACTCGTCTCAAATCGCCTTGTATTTGTCCTGCGCCGGTGCGGGGCATCGACCTAAGCTGTGGTCAATAAATTCCACACGGGACAATGCTGATGACCGCCATTTCGGTGAATCGCAAGACTTACGAGATCAACGCGACAGAGGATACGCCGCTGCTCTGGGTTCTGCGTGACGAACTCGGGTTGACCGGCACGAAATTCGGCTGCGGCATCGCGCAATGTGGCGTCTGTACGGTCCATGTGGACGGGATGGCGGTGCGTTCTTGCCAGATGCCCGTCGGCACGGTCGGCGAGCGGGCGATCACCACCATCGAGGGGGTCGGCGAGACGAGCGCTGGCGCCAGGGTTCAGAAGGCATGGCTCGATCTCGAAGTGGTCCAGTGCGGCTATTGCCAGCCAGGGCAGATCATGTCCGCCGCCGCGTTGCTGGCGGCCAACCCCGATCCCGACGATGAGGCGATCGACGCCGCCATGGCCGGCAATCTCTGCCGCTGCGGAACCTATGTGCGCATTCGCCAGGGGATCAAGCATGCCGCGCGATCCTGAGGCCATGCAGGCCGGCACGCTCTCGCGCCGCGCGGTTCTGCGCGGCGGGGCCGCGGTGCTGGGCGGGTTGTTCATCGGCATCGAGCTGCCCGCCGGGAGAGCGCGGGCCGACGAACCGCAGGCCGCCGGGGCGGCTCTGAGCGCCTTCGTCCATGTTCCCGCGCAGGGCCGGGTGTCGCTGATCATGCCGGCGGTCGAGATGGGCCAGGGCGTCTACACCTCGCAGGCCATGTGCATGGCCGAGGAACTCGACGTCGGGCTCGACCAGATAGAGGCGATCCACGCCCCGCCGGATCGCGAGCATTACGGCCACCCGATCTTCTACGTGCAGGCGACGGGCGGTTCCACCACCACCATGGCGTGGACGGAACCGCTGCGCAGAGCTGGCGCCACGGCCCGCGCCATGCTGGTGGCTGCGGCCGCTGCGGAATGGAGCGTGCCGACGTCAGAACTCGTCACCGCGCGCGGCGTCATCACCCATCCCGGCAGCGGGCGCGCCCAGCGCTACGGCGATGTCGCGGATCGCGCCGCCCGGATGCCGACGCCCGCAGACGTTCCGCTCAAGTCACCCGAGCAGTTCCGGCTGATCGGCACCCGCGCCCGGCGCATCGACACACCCGACAAGGTGGTGGGCAAGGCCGTCTATGGCATCGATGTGAGATTGCCCGGCATGACATTTGCCGCACTGACGGCCTCCCCCGTGCTCGGCGGCAAGGTCGAGCATGTCGACGAGGCGCCGGCGCTTGCCATGCCCGGCGTGCGGCAGGTCGTGGTGCTGGACGACATCGTCGCGGTCGTCGCCGACAACACATGGATCGCCGAACAGGCCCTGCGCGCACTCGACATCGCCTGGTCGCCCGGCGCCAATGCGGCCCTCGATCAGGCGCAGCTCTGGGCGGATACCGAGACGGCCGCCACGGGGCCGGGCGTGACGGTTCGCAAGGAAGGTGATGCCACCGGTAAGCTGGCAGCCGGCGCACTCGTGGAGGCCGCCTACGAACTTCCCTTCCTCGCCCACACCTCGCTCGAAACACAGAACTGTACTCTCCATGTGCATGACGGCGCCTGCGAGATCTGGGTCGGAACGCAGGTGCCCGGCTATGCGCAGGCCGGCGCCGCGCAAGTTCTCGGCATCCCGCCCGAGAAGGTGACGGTCCACAACCACCTGATCGGGGGCGGTTTCGGCGGGCGGCTGGAGGCCGGGCCAATCGTTACAGCAACCCGCATCGCGCAGAAGGTGGCGGGGCCGGTCAAGGTGATCTGGTCTCGCGAGCAGGACATCCGGCAGGACATGTTCCGGCCGCTCTATCACAACCGGCTAAAAGCCCGCATCGAGAATGACCGGATCACCGCCTGGCATCACCGGGTGACGGGGCCGTCCATCCTCGCGCGCTGGCTGCCGCCGGCTTTCAAGGACGGCATCGACAGCGACGCCATCGACGGCGCGGCCGAGCCGCCTTATGCGCTGGGCGACATGCTGGTCGAGTATGTCCGCCACGAGAATGGCGTGCCGTTCTCCTTCTGGCGCGGTGTCGGGCCGAACAGCACGGTGTTCTCCGTCGAGAGCTTCCTCGACCTGATCGCGCGCAAGAGCGGCGCAGATCCGGTGGCGCTCCGCCGCGGCCTGCTGCAGAAGAACCCGCGCGCCCGTGCCGTACTCGACGCCGCCGCTGCTAAAGCCGGTTGGGGCACGCCGCTCGCTGCGTCCGCCTTCGGGGCGCGCAGGGGGCGCGGCGTGGCACTGATGCACGCCTTCGGCAGCCTGCTGGCGTGCGTCGCCGAAGTGGCAGTGACCGATGGTGGAGACGTCCGCGTCACCAAGGTCGTGGTGGCGGCGGATATCGGCCGCATCATCAACCCCGACACGGTGGTGGCGCAGGTTGAGGGCGGCGTCGTCTTCGGGATCGCGACGGTTTTGCACAACCGCATCACCTTCGCCGGCGGCCGGGTGGAGCAAACGAACTTCAACGATTACCGCCTGCTGCGCATCAACGAGATGCCCACCATCGAGGTGGAACTGATGGCGAGCACGGAGAAATCCGGCGGCATCGGCGAGCCCGGTACCGTCATTGTCCAGCCCGCGGTGGCCAATGCGGTCTTCGCGGCGACCGGCGTCCAACTGACGCGCATGCCGCTTGATGCCTCGCTCATCGCCCGATCGGTCTGATCCATGAAGCGCAAAGTCATTCTCTCCCTTGCCGCGGGTGCGGCCGTTCTTGGTGCCGCCGCGCTCGGCCTCACCGGATGGATGGTGTTCCAGCCCGGCCCCTATGCTTTCGCGACGGGGAAACCGATCCCGCTTTCCGCCTATCACGGGCCTTCGCCGACCGGCGTTCCCGCCGAACTCGCCAGCGCTGCCCCGGCCGCGCGCGGTGCCTATGTCGCCGCCATGGCCGACTGTCAGGCGTGCCACACCGCGCCCGGCGGCAAGCCCTTCGCCGGCGGACGGGCCTTCGTGCTGCCTTTCGGAACGATCTACACGCCGAACCTGACGCCCGATCCCGAAACCGGCATCGGCAAGTGGACCGACGCGCAATTCCTGAACGCCGTGCATCGCGGCATCGCGCCGGACGGCTCGCATTACTATCCGGCCTTCCCCTATCCCTCCTACACGCGACTGAGCGACGAGGACGTACTGGCGATCAAGGCGCATCTGTTCGCGCTGCCGCCGGTGAAGCAGGCCAATCGGCCGAATACATTCGGGTTCCCCTATAATCAGCGCTGGCTGATGGCGATCTGGTCGGCGCTGTTCAACCCGAATGAGCGCTTCCGCCCGGTGCCCGAGCAATCCCCGGAATGGAACCGCGGCGCCTATCTCGTCGAGGCGGCCGGCCATTGCGGCGAGTGCCACACGCCGCGCAACCTCATGCAGGCCCTCGACCAGCGTGCCAAGTTCGGCGGGGGCGTCGCGGAGGGATGGACGGCCTACAACATCTCGAGCGACAAGATCAGCGGCATCGGCGACTGGTCGGCGCAGGAACTCGCCTCCTACCTTTCGAGCGGGCATGCGCACGGCCGGGGCGTCGCCTCCGGCCCGATGGGCGAGGCCGTGGAATTGAGCCTGTCGCATCTGACAAAAGCCGATATCGGGGCCATCGTCACCTATCTCAGGAGCGTTCCTTCCGTGAAGGGCGATCTCCCCGCGCTGGCTGGCCCCGCGCCCGCGACACCGAAGCTTGCGCGGATCGACAATCCGGTCGGCAAGCGCATTTTCGAAGGCAATTGCGCGAGCTGCCACGCCTGGACCGGTGCAGGCGCAGCCCGTGAGGAGGCGCAGCTCACCGGCGTGCGGGCCGTCAACGATCCCGGCGGCGCCAATGTGGCGCTGATGATCCTGCACGGGTCAGGCGGCCCGACACCCCACCGGCCCTACATGCCGGACTTCGGCAAGGTCTATTCGAACGACGAGATCGCCGCCGTGACCAATTATGTCACCGCGCGTTTCGGAACCGAGCCCTCCCAACTGACGGCCGACGACATCGCCCGCCTGCGCGCTGCGAACTGAAACAGTCGCCATATGACCTGGACGCGCTCTCATGAATGACCGCAAGCGCCAAATTCCCGTCATCCCCGCCTCCTTCTTCGGCCTGGTGCTGGGGCTGGTCGGATGGGGCAACAGCTGGCGAGCAGCGCATGACATATGGGGACTGCCGGCCGCCATAGGCGAGGTCCTCATGCTCGCGGGCGTCCTCGTCTGGGCGGTTCTCATCGTGCTGTTCGCAGCCAAGTGGCTGTCGGCCCGGGGCGACGCGATCGCGGAGGCCTGGCACCCGGTGCAGTGCTGCTTCATCGGCCTCGTGGGAGTCGCGACGATGCTGGCAGGGATCGCGGCTCACCCCTATTCGACTCTTCTCGCGGTGGTGCTGTTCGCACCGGGCGTGGCCTTCACCCTGTTCTTCGCGCTCTGGCGAACCGGCGTCCTTTGGCAGGGGGGGCGCGATCCCGCAGCCACCACGCCGGTCCTCTATCTGCCGACCGTGGCCGGCTCCTATGTGACCGCCATCGGCTGCGCAATGCTCGGACATCCCGACTGGGGACGGCTCGCCTTCGGCGCTGGGACATTGAGCTGGTTCGCCATCGAATCCGTCCTGCTGCACCGCCTTTACACCGCACCGGAAATGCCGCCTCCCCTGCGGCCGGTGCTGGGTATCCAGCTCGCGCCGCCAACCGTCGGCGCCGCTGCCTATCTCAGCGTGACGAGCGGGCCGCCCGACCTGGTGGTCTATGGACTGATCGGCTACGGCCTGCTGCAACTGCTCCTGCTCGCCCGCCTCGGGCGCTGGATCTTCGCCGCCGGCGTCTCCGCCTCCGCCTCCGCCTGGGCATTCACCTTCGGCCTCACCGCCTTGTCCACGGCAATGGTCAGGCTGGTGGGGCGGGGCGATGCCGGTGCGATATCGGTTCTCGCGCCCGCCGTCTTCGTGCTGGTCTCGACCGCGATGAGCGCGATCGTCCTGCGGACGATTTGGCTGTTCGTCACCGGCCGGCTTCTGCCGGTGCTGGCGCCAGCCGCGCCGCGTGCATGAGGAATACGGGGAGCGATGAACGAGATCCCGCATAATGTCCCATCCGCCCGCCGGACAGGCGTCCTGCGCGCCTCTAGGACTGCCGCCGCGACGCTGGCACAAGTGCTGATTACCGATCTTGAGAAGGCGCGCTCCCAGCAGGGCGGGATGAGGATTGGGGACGCGCAGCCTCTATGGCGAGCTCTCCGGCGAGACGCCCGCCAGCCCCGGCGACTGAGCGATTCAGCGTGCCGGCGGCGGCGGCGATCAGACCTGCCGGTAACCGCCCTTCACCCAGGCCGAAATCGCCTGCATGTACCCCGCCGCATCGTCCTCCCAGACGAAATGCCCGGCATCAAGGATGATGTGAACGGCGCGGGGAAGGTGGCGCGCCAGAAACGCGCCGTTCGCCGGCGGGACAATCGGATCGTCCTGACCGGAAATCACCAGCACCGGCGTGCGGATCGCCGGCAGCAGGACCTTCAGGCGCGGCAGGTCACGGGGGTAGGCGCGGACATAGTCGGCCGCCTCGATCCAGCGCCGGCCCTGTGACGACAGGCGAAAGTCCTCCATGGCTTCCGCTGGCGGGGTCTGCCGCGTCAGGCGCGTGATCGTGCTGACGACCTGTGCTCCTCCCTCCGGTTCCCCATACTCTCCTTCGCGCGCCTCCATCACGCCGCGCAATCCCTTGCCGACGAGTTCCATGTCGGCGCCACCGCTGCCGACAACAAGGCTCTCAAACAGGCTCGGCCGGGCGGCGGCGGCAAACAGCATGGCGGAGGCTCCCACATCCGGACCGATGGCGTGCCACCGTTCTATGCCAAGCGCATCAGCCAGCCGCGTCACGAATCCGCCCATGGGCTCCGGCGCCATCAACTCGGCGCGGCGTTCGGACCGTCCGAAGCCGGGCAGATCCACGGCGACGACGGGTCCCAGCGTCGTCAATGTCGGCCAGATAGCATGGAAGGCGTAGATGCTTTGCGGCCAGGGCGCGGTGATCAGGATGGGCAAACCACTCCCACCACTACGCGCGATCCGAATTTCGAGCCCGTCGATGGTGACGAACTCAGTAGAGGCGGCCGGAAAGATCGGCGTGTTCATAGGATGGAGCCCGCTTCAGAGGGTCAATCGCGCACCGCGACATCGAGCGCTGCGAACTCGTCATCCGTGAGCCGGATCGATGCGGCCCGGACGTTCTCTTCCAGATGCCCCACCTTCCCCGTTCCTGGGATCGGCAGGATCACCGGGCTTCTCCTGAGCAGCCAGGCAATAGCGATCTGGCCCGGCGTGGCTTCATGGCGGGCGGCCACACGATCGAGGATCGTGCCGCGCTCCGCCAGCCTGCCGGCGGCGAGCGGAAACCACGATATAAAGCCGAATCCCCTCGCCTCTCAGTAGTCGAGGACTGCTTCGCTGCTTCTATCCGCCAGGTTGTAGCGGTTTTGCACGGTTGCCACCGGGAAATACTGCCCGGCAGCTTCGATCTCCTCGATCGTCACTTCGCTTAGACCGGCGTGCCGGATCACCCCGCCATCGATCAACGAACGGATCGCGGCGAATTGTTCGTTGCGCGGAACAGCGGGATCGATCCGGTGCAACTGCCAGAGATCGATGCGCGCGACGCCGAGCCGCTCCCGGCTCCCATGGGCCTGCCGCACCAAGTAATCGGGAGCGCCTCGCGTGTCCCATCTGCCAGGCCCGGGCCGTGTTAGTCCGGCCTTCGTCGCCACCCGCAGCCGCCCATAGGGATGAAGCGCTTCCCGGATCAGTTCTTCCGAGGTGGAAGGGCCATAGGAATCGGCGGTGTCGATGAAGTCGATGCCGATCTCCGGCAGTCGCTTCAACGTGGCGAGAGCTTGCGCGCGGTCGGCGGGCGGCCCCCAGACGCCTTCGCCGGTGATGCGCATCCCGCCGAAGCCGAGGCGCGTCACCGGCATATCGCCGCCGATATCGAATGTTCCTGCTGTCGAGGCATCAAGCGGTGTCATGCGAAAACCCGATCTTTTCGGCCTAGCAGGAAGCCTAGATGGAGGGCTGCGCACCCGGAACGTCAAAGAGACGGCCATTTCGGACAAAGGGAGCTCAGTCGGGGTTTTCCGTGCGCCCAATCTGCAGGCATTCCTCATTTGCTTCGCCAGAAACGCACGACGGGCGGCGGGATTGTCCGCCCGATCACTGGACATTGATGACCTTAACTCCACATAACAGGCACAAGCAGCCAGAGGGGTATCCGCCATGAGGCACATTGGCTTCATCATGGAAGATGGCTTCCAGGTCATGGGTCTGGCGGCACTCTCCGCGTTCGAGTTCGCCAACCTCACGCTGGGGCGGCAGGCCTATACGCTGTCCGTCATGTCGGAAACAGGCGGAGGTATCGTCTCCACGCTCGGCGTCAGGATCGAGACCGAGCCGCTCGGCGCCTTTCCCGACACGCTCATGGTGCTGGGCGAATTGAGGCCGCGTCCCATCACTCCCGCACTTCGCGATTACGTCATTGCTGCCGGGCAAGCCTCGCGCCGCGTCGCCGGCGTCTGCACGGGAGCCTTTGTTCTTGCGGAGGCCGGCCTGCTGGACGGCAAGTCCGCGACCACCCATTGGGCCCATGCCAAAACGCTGCAGAGCCGGTTTCCATCGATCCGGGTCGACGAGGACCGCATCTTCATCCGGGACGGCAATGTCTGGACATCGGCGGGGATGAGCTCGGCCATCGATTTGGCTCTTGCGCTGATCGAGGACGACCACGATGCGGCGCTTGCCCGCTCGATCGCGCGCAGGCTCGTCGTCTACCACCGCCGTCCCGGTGGCCAGTCGCAATTCTCGGCGCTGCTCGAACTCGAACCTCGATCTGATCGCGTCAAACGGGCGCTGATCTATGCCAAGGAGCATCTCCGCAACCCGCTGACGATCGAGGAGCTTGCGGACGCCGCGAGCCTGAGCCCCCGCCAGTTCACCCGGGTCTTCCGCGAGGAGACCGGGCAATCTCCCGCCAAGACCGTGGAGCGCCTGCGCCTCGAAGCCGCGAAAGTGATGCTGGAAGAGGGACGGCATTCCATGGACACCGTCGCGCGCGATACCGGCTTCATAGATCGCGACCGGATGCGGCGGGCTTTCCTGCGATTCTTCGGCCACCCCCCGCAGACAGTTCGGCGCAACCTGCGCCTGACCGAAGGAAAGGGCATGGAGACGGACGGCACCGCCCTGCGTCAGATGACGAATTGACCTGAGACCAGCTCGGACGGACGAAAGCGCTTCATTCACGGAAGCAATGTCCTGACGTGTGCATGTCTTGATATGGCAGGCCTCATGATCTGCCGATCTGGCCTTGCTGGCCACGCCCGTGTTGTCCAGCCACATCGGGGACTTTGCCGTCGAGGTCGCGCGCCTCCTCGCAGGTTCAGCGCTGTCAGGACCACCGGCGGCGATGGCCCGAATTGCTGGATATATGACATTTGAGACTCGCACACTCCGGGCGATGGTGTCACCCGCGGCGGCGTGGAATTGCCCGCGCAAGCCTTCACAACGCGATACGCGGGTATCTCCATGCAACTGACGGGCAACACGATTTTCATCACCGGCGGCACGTCCGGCATCGGCCGGGGGCTCGCCGAAGCTTTTCACAGGCTTGGCAACAAGGTGATCGTGGCCGGCCGGCGCAAGGCGTTGCTGGACGCCGTCGCGGCGGAAAATCCCGGCATCGACGGCGTCGAACTCGACATCGCCGATCCCGAGGACATCGCCCGCGTGGCGGCGCGCCTCACGCAGAGCTATCCCTCGCTGAACGTTCTCATCAACAATGCCGGCATCATGCCGTTCGACGATCCTTCCGGCGCGATCGACGATGCCGTCGCGCGTCGGATCATCGACACCAACCTGCTCGGGCCGATTCGGCTCACCTCGGCCCTGATCGGGCATCTCAAGCAGCAACCCCGCGCCGCGATCATCCACAACACCTCGGTGCTGGCCTATGTGCCGATCGCGACCAATGCCGTGTACTCGGCCAGCAAGGCGGCCCTCCACTCCTACGCACTGTCGCAGCGCTTCATGCTGCGCGACACCGGCGTCGCGGTGCAGGAGATCGCCCCGCCGTGGGTCGACACCGATCTGATCAGCAAAAGAGGCGATCCGCGCGCCATGCCGCTCGACATCTTCATTGAGCGGACCATGGCTGGCCTCGCCACCGACGCGGCAGAAGTGATCGTCGACGAGATCAGGGGGCTGCGCGACAACCCCGGCAGCGGCGAGCACGCGCTGGTCGACGCGTTCAACCTCGAACTGGTCGCCCACCCCATCCCGGTCTGACCGGAGCAGGACCGCGCGCCGCCGCCACCCGGCGGGCGCAGCTTGGGAGCCTCGTCTGATGATACAGGAAGAACAACGCTCGCCCGCCCTCGCGGCATCCCCGGCGATCGCCGGGCAGCCCAGCGCTCAGGAAGGACCGGCTTCCCTTCTGCCGCCGGCATTCCTCGCGCTGGGCACTTTCGCAATCGGCACCGAGGGGTTCATGATCGCCCCGCTGCTGCCGACCATCGCCGATGACCTCGGCATGAGCCTGTCGGCGACGGCGACGCTGGTCGTGGTCTTCACGCTGGTGCTGGCGGTGAGCTCGCCGGTCTCGACCGTGCTCACCGCGCGCCTGCGCCGCCGCGACACGCTGCTGCTCGCCATGACGATGTTCACGGCGGGAAACCTGATCGCTGCCTTTTCCTCATCCTTCGCAACGCTGATGATCGCCCGCATCCTGATGGCCATCGCCTCGGGGCTATATGTTCCGGGCGCGAATGCGCTGGCCGGCGTCATCGTTCCGCCCGGCAAGCGCGGGCGCGCACTCGCCATCGTCAGCGGCGGCATGACGATCGCCATAGCGCTCGGCCTGCCACTCGGTGCGATCGTCGGGCATGCGTTCGGCTGGCGGGCGACCTTCCTGGCGGTGGCGGTGATGGGCCTTGTCGCGATTCTCGGCATCCGGCTCGGCATTCGTGCCGATGCCGGCTCCGGGGTCGCGGTCGCCAGCCTCTCGCAGAGGTTAAGCGTCGTGCGGCGTCCGGCCATCCTGCGGCTGCTGGGCGTCAGCCTGTTCTGGGCGATCGGCGCCTTCATCGCCTATCCCTATATTGCGCCGTATCTGAAGACCGTGCTGGATTTCGGGCCGACGGGCATCAGCGCAACGGTCTCAATGTGGGGCATCGCTGCCGCATTCGGTGTCACCGCCGGCGGCACGCTGAACGACCGCTTCGGATCGGACCGGGTGGTGCTGGGCTCACTGATCGCCCTGACCATTGCTTTCGCCGTATTGGCGGCTGCGACGCTGGTGCCGCCGGCACAGGCGGTCTTCATCGCCCTCACCGCCGTCGCCGTCTGGGGCTTCAGCGTCTGGTCGCTGTTCCCCGCGCAGATGGCGCGACTGATCGCGGCCGGCCCGGCGTCCGAGGCGTCGGTCGCGCTCGCGCTCAACACCTCGACCATGTATCTCGGCTTCTCCATCGGTTCGGCGATCGGCGCCGGCATCATCGGGGCGGGCGCCGTATGGCCAATCGGGGCGATGGCGGCGATGGCCGAGGTCGCGGCGATCGCGCTCGACCGGCGCCGGGCGGCCCATGCCGCCTTCTGAGACACCCGATCAGTCGAGGCGGATGACGGACAGGTCGATCGACACCACCAGCGGCTCGGGCAGGGAGGTGCCGTCCGGCTGGCGCGGATAGATGCGCCGCACGGTCGGGAACATGAGGCCCTGAACCTCGACATAGCCGTCGATATAATGCGCGCCGGGCGTGTTGCCGGCGATCTCGACATCATAGTCGTGGCGCTTGAGCAGGCCGGCCTCATCGACATAGAGCGTCTGAACGGTGCTGTGCGTGGAGATCTCCGGCGGGAACGTCACTTCGAGGCGCTGCCAGGTCTCGCCCTTCTCCCGCCATTCCCCGGCAGCGCGGCTGACCACGCCGGGCGAGGCAAGCAGGAACGGCATGTTGAGATAGGTCCACATCGCGATTCCGGCGAAATAGGCCAGCTGCGGCTCGCTCCAGGGCGTCATGAGATCATGACCGGCGAAGGAGGCGCGGGGATCCGCGAGCTCCTCGATCACCGCTCCGGCGGCATCCTTGATCTGCACCCGGCCGGGCTCGAACAGCGTCACATTGCCATCCGGTCCGAATGGCGCGTGTGACGCCCATTCCCGGCCGATCCCGACGGTGACATTGGTCTCGTCAAGCTTGCCGTCCTGCCCCTTGAGAGCCCATAGCGCGCCGCCCTGGCGCAGATGCGCGGTCAGGGTCGAGAACGCCTTCCATGTGTCGAGCCCGCCATGGGCGTCGATGATCTTCTGCGCCAGTGCATCCATGATGGTAGCCTTGAATCTGTCGTTTCTGTACTCAGGCATCGAGAAATGTATTTACGTGTGCAACGAACCTTCCTGGTTCCTGGAACAGCGCGCCATGTCCGGAGTCCGGATAGATGATGAGCGTCGCGTTATTCATGTTCTTGAACATTTGATAGGCATTGATCGACGGGAACATGGTGTCGTCGCTGCCGTGGACGATAAGCGCCGGCTGGCGGATTGCCTTCAGTGAGGCGTGACCGGGCTCCTTCTGCGCGCACCAGCGAATGATGGCCTGTGCCTGCGGGGTGCTGACGGCCTCACCGCGATCCGGGTCCCGGTCGATCTGCCGGGCGGAAGCGCGGTCGACGAAGGCAACGCCAGCGGCCTGACTGGCGGCTGATGATGTGAAAAACAGCGGCAGCCGCACGTCGCGCGCGCCGCGCCCGAACGCTTCTTCGACCACCCGCAGCAGGTGCTCCTCGCCCCCACGCGGCGCGGTGCCGACAAGGATGATGCGGCGCACATCGAGCGCGCTCCGCGCCACCATCACCTGCGCGAGAAAGCCGCCGAGAGAGAAGCCGAGGAGATCGACCTGCCTCAGGCCGAGCGCCGCGATGAAGGCTTCGGCGTCAGCCGCCTGCCGCTCGACGCTGTCCGGCGTTTCACCCGAGGAGGCACCGACGCCGGTATTGTCGAACGCGATCACCGGCCGATCCAAGGCCAGCGCGTTGACCACAGCCGGGTCCCAGGCGTCCATCGTACCGGTGAAGTGCTGGAGCAAGACCAGCGGAATCCCCGTGTCCGGTCCGAGGCGGCGATAGGCAAAACGCACGCCGCTGGCCTCGACGAAGCGCGTCGGCGCCTGTTCGAGTGTTTCTGGCATGTGCTGTCCTTCCGTTTGAATGGGGGGCGCGTTTTCCCGAGCGCGGCCGCGACTTTCGGCGACCACGCAAGACATTGGAACGAGTGGAAACAACCGCGGCAGCGAGGCGCGTTTACGCGGCGCCCGCAAGACGTTGTACCGTCTCGTCGGTGCTCCACACGCCGTTCGCCATGAAGCGGTAGTTGATGAGCGCGGCGAGGTAGCCGTCACCATCGGGCAGCTTCGGCGCGGCCACCGCGTCACGCACCACGGCGACCTCGTAACCAGCCTCCAGCAGGTCGCGCATGTGCGACTCCACGCACATATTGGCCAGCATGCCGGCGAGGATCACCTGGTTGACGCCCCGCTTGCCGAGCTGGAATTTCAGATCGTTGGCCTGCGGACCGTAGAGCTTGTGCGGCGAGCAGATGATCGTCTCGCCATCCTCGATATAGGGTTTGAACTCCTCCATGAAGTCCGCCCCCGAGGCCCGGAAACCTTCCACCGTGTAGGGTCCCTTGCGATCAAAGACGCCGCCATCGTGCTGGAATTTCTCCAGCGGCGCCTGCCAGCGCCAGTGATGGTCCCAGCAATAATAGTAGTGCGGAGACACCGCCACGACGATGCCGGCCTTCTTGGCGGTGGCGAACAGTTCGACGAGGTTCGGCACCAGATTGTTCTCGGTGACGCTCTCGCCGACCGCCGGCCATGCCTTCCCCTGCGGGCTCATCACGTCGACCTGGGGGTCGATCACCACCAGCGCGGTGCGCGTGAGATCGAGAACCATCTCGGTCTTCGGCAGCATTGGCGTCGCGCTATCCGCATAGAGGGCTGCGGAGTGGTCATCATATTGCGGCTTCATCGGTGGTCTCCCCTTGCGGAGCGTATCTCGGCGGCCGAAGGTGCCCCGGCGACTCCGCCGGGGCACCTTCCAATCAGCTCTTGACGAAGGCGAGAAGGTCGGGATTGAGCACATCGGCATGGGTCGTGAGCATCCCGTGCGGATAGCCCTTGTAGAGCTTCAGCGTCCCGCTCTTGAGCAGCTTGACCGACTTCTCGGCCGCGTCCTGATAGGGCACCACCTGGTCGTCATCGCCGTGCATGACCAGCGTCGGCACGGTGATGGCCTTCAGGTCGTCGGTCTGGTCGGTCTCGGAAAATGCCTTGATGCCGTCGTAATGCGCCTTGGCGGAACCCATCATCCCCTGCCGCCACCAGTTCTGGATCGCACCCGGGATTGACGGCACGCCGGGACGGTTGAAGCCGTAGAACGGTCCGGATGGGACATCGAGGAAGAATTGCGAGCGATTGGCGGCAAGGGCGAGGCGGAACCCGTCGAACACTTCGATCGGCGTACCCTCCGGGTTGCTCGCGGTCTTCAGCATCAGAGGGGGGATGGCAGCGACCAGCACCGCCTTGGCGACGCGCCCATGGGGCTGGCCGGACTTGGCCACATAGCGGGCGACCTCGCCGCCGCCGGTGGAATGGCCGATATGGACGGCATTCTTCAGATCGAGATGTTCGACCACCGCCCAGGCGTCGGCGGCATAATGGTCCATGTCGTGCCCCTCGCTCACCTGCGAGGAGCGTCCATGACCGCGCCGGTCATGCGCGACAACGCGATAGCCGTTCTGGAGGAAGAACAGCATCTGCGCGTCCCAGTCGTCCGACGACAGCGGCCAGCCGTGATGGAACACGATAGGCTGCGCGGTCTTGGGTCCCCAATCCTTGAAGAAGATATGGACACCATCTTTCGTCACAACGTACGCGGATGTCATGTCGTAAGATCCTTTGGGTGTATGGTTTCGCAGCGGTTGTGCTACGCCCGCCCCTCTCGCAAGAAGAACGGCGGCTGAAATGCCGACAGTTCCCGCGAGGAAGGTGCGCCGGCTATGTCCGGGTACATGAGACGTCATGGGAACGCCCTTTACTGTTCTTACTGACAGCAGATATACGAACATTCCAGCGTCAATAACGGACATAGACGCTCAAGATCGGGACATTCTGGGCGCCCGCTGTTGTTCAGGCCCAGAGCCGGCAGCGCTGATGTCGTCGGAGGGCCGGAACAAACAGGCTCACGCTGTCCGGTGTCTCGCTGCAGCTTCGCTCTCTCGATATCGGCGGCCAACACCGTCTCGATCTCGGCGAGCTCTCCGGCAACGCTCATTTATGATACGACACGCACATTGCGAATGATCGCTGCAAATCATCCGCAAATGCGGAGTCTGCGCTCTGGTGGTATCGCGCTTGGTATGGACTACGAACCCGGGCGTAAAACCAAATATTTACAATTCACACTCAATTCAATTTATCATTGAGCGGGAGTGACGGATACAAACGGCGACAATAGCGTAGTTTCGGCGGTGGTTTTCGCTGTCGTTTGATTGCCGTTCTCGTCCGTCTCCCATTCCCATTGAACTGGCCTACGCCATCTGTCCCGCAGGACTGATCTGCGCGCACTCTCACAATGATGTAAAGCCGCTTCGACGGATCGGAGTGCTCTGGCGTAAGATTGCGTGCACAAAGGCGGCGCTGCTTTGCGGCCTAACATCGGTCGTTCAGGAGTTTTTGCCTGCTCCCAGAAACTACCGCTATAGTTCTGACAGCTAGACCCGCCACGCCGGCACTCCGTCGACGGACATGGTTCTCCAGATGTCCTGGTCGATGGTCCTGAAACTCGCGGTGATGATTGTCATGGCAACGCTGGATGCCTGCCAGACGCAACTATCGTATAGGCATGGCGTCGACCGGATCGGCGTCGCCATGCGTGAGGTGTGCCGGGTCGATGCAGGGCGCCTTCGTCGATGCGCCCGGGTGCCTGGGCAGACCACGCGTCCGCCTGTCGCTGCGACATGCCCAAGGCGAGGCTGGGAGTCACTGTCGCCCCGGCGACACGGCGGCGCGCCAGTTTGCGATCAGCGGGCGGTTTTCCGTCACCCCAACCCGCCGTTCGCGAATACGGTTTGAGCGTCGATCCAGGCGCCGTCCTGCGAGCAGAGAAGCGCGATGACGCCGGCGATGTCTTCCGGCAGGCCCAGGCGACCGAGGGGGGTCTGTTCGGGAATTCCGCGGAGTGCTTCTTCGCCGTGCTGACGGAGGAGCTGCGTATCGACGGCGCCAGGTGCCACCGCGTTGACCGAGATGTTGCGACCGGCCAGTTCCTTCGCAAGGACGCTGGAAAAGAGCACCTGGGCGCTTTTTGTGGCGGCATACGCGCCCGTAGCTGGAGGTGGCGTCTTGATGATGCTCGAGCTCAGGCTAATGATCCGGCCGCCATCACGCGTGCGTCGCGCCGCTTCGCGCAGCACGTTGAAGCTGCCTTTGACATTGGTGGCCATCATTCGATCGAAGGCCGCGTCCGTCATCTGAGAGAAGGGGCCGACATTCATGATGCCGGCGTTATTGACCACCACATCAACGCCCCCGAACGCTTGGTCATTGGCGTCGAAAAGCGCCTTGACCGCTGCGGGATCGGCGACGTCGGCCTGGCGAACGATGGCGCGCCCCCCAGCCGCCTTGATGTCGGCCACGACGCGGGCAGCGAGATCACGGTTCGTGAGGTAGTTCACGGTCACGGCAAAGCCATCGCGCGCCAGACGCTTGGCCGTGGCAGCGCCGATGCCCCGCGACGAGCCGGTGACGACGGCGGCCTTGCCAGCGCCAGGGAGTGTTGTTGGGCTGGCCGTGGCTGCTTGGGCGGAAGCCGTGCTGCCCATGGCGAGAGCCGCAGGAGCGGTGGCCGCGAGGGCCATGAAGGTGCGGCGTGAGGTGTCAGCATCGGACATTCTGATGGTCCCTTTCTCGATGCGAGTGGTTTGCTTGCGATAGGTGCGCCCCGCCTGGTGATTGGCGGGCCAGGCCTGTTGTCGGCTAATCGAAGGAGACGAAGGTCACGGTCGCCCCAGCGAAGCGGCGATGCGCCGGTTTGCGATCAGCAAGGCGATGCCTGTCAGGACGCTCGCGATCGGGACGACCAGCAGCCCGAAGCCAAGGCCATTGGCCACTTGCGCCGTTGTCACCGCGTCGCTGACCATGCCGACGATGAGTGGCCCGAGCGCCGGCCCAAGAAGGCCGGAGCCGATCATCACGAGGCTGGTCGCCTGCGCTTGCCTACCCTCGCCGGCCACGAGATGGGCGGCGCCGAAGGCCCATGGCAGCAGGAACGAGAAGGACAGCATGCCCGGCACCAACAGGGCGATCGACAACCAGCCGGCCGGCGCGAACAAGGCGGCGGTCGTGGTCGCACTGGCGATCAGGAAGAGAATGGCTGGCGGCCCGAGCACTCTCCCGGTGCCTGAACTCACCGCGCGGTCGAACCAGCGTCCACCCAGGAGCGTGCCGACAATGCCCATCAGGCCCTGCAAGAGGCCAAAGGCCAGTCCCACCTCACTCGCGCTGAAGCCGTGCGTGCGGATGAGAAACGGAGCGGCGAAGGCGTAGAAGGGTGCTGCGGCGAAGCCGAGGAAGATCGCTGCGATGAACAGCCAGCGAAACGCCGGGGAGGCCAGCAATCGCCGACTGGATCGCAGGAACGGTTCGTTATTGGCGGCCGTGCGCTCGAGCGTCGGGGTCGGCCCCGGGACAAGAAAGGCCAACAGACCAACCAGACCGCCGATGGCTCCGGCGCCGATCATGGCGGTGCGCCATCCCAGCGTGTCGCCGACTGCGCCCCCTGCGGCGAAGCCGACCATGGTGCCTAGAGGAATCCCCATGGCGAAAAGGCCGATCGCCAGGCCGCGACGCTCCGGCCGGATCTTGCGGGCGATCAGCGCATGGCCGGCAGGTACTGCGCCGGCTTCTCCGAACGCGACGCCGAAACGCGTGACCGCCAGCAGCAGAAAGCTTGCGGCGAAGCCACCGAGCGCCGTCATTGCGCTCCAGAGCAGAATGCACGAAACCAGCACAAAGCGAGGCGATCCTCGATCCGAGGCTCGGGCGAGAGGCAACGAAAGCAGCGAATAGCAAACTGCGAAGGCGAGGCCCGTAAGCAGGCCCATCTGGGTGTCGCTCAGCCCGAGGTCCGCCTTGATAGACTCAGCTAAAATAAAGGGAAGTATTCTGTCGATCTGAGAAAATGCGTTGATAAGAAGCAGCGTCGTGAGAAACGCAGCGACACGCCATCCACGCGTATATTGTTTTGGAAATGTCTCTGTTTGGAGCGAAATAGTTCTTCGTATGTCTATTGACCGCGCGGCGGCTTCTGCCATGTTTGACGCACTCCTCGCTTGGTTCGCATCCTCAAGCTAGATGGAGCGTCTGATGATCAGAATGCCGGAAGCCTCAAAAAACTTGCCCAATCCTGCAGTCGACGATAGGTTGCCAGTTGGGGGCCAGGTGTTGCGCTGGCCTCGCAACTCTCCGGAGGTGCGCGTGCCGCCATCGCTGCTCGGGGCCGTCATCGCCTATATCGAGGCCCAAGGCGGGGGACAGGGCGTGTTCCCGACGCCGATCGGCGGCTTCAATATTGTCCGCTCATTCAAGGAGCGAATGCGGCTGCAGCAGGTCTACAAGCCGTCGATATGCGTGGTGCTCCAGGGGGCGAAGGAGATCGTCGTTGGAGAGGACACGCTTCGCTACGGCGCCATGGAGTGTCTGGCTGTTGGCATGACGCTGCCGGCGACGGGGCACATCGTCGAGGCAAGTCCGGATGCGCCCTATACCGGAATAACGCTCGAGCTGGACGTGGCGATGATCCGCGACGTGCTGGAACAGCTCGAAGTGCCGCCGGCGCCGCCCGCCAGCTCCGGGCCGTGCCTGTTCGTGCGGCAGGTCGATGAGCCCCTGGAAGAGTGTGTTCTGCGCCTCCTGCGGATGTGTGAGACGCCGAAGGCCATGCCGATCCTCTTTCCGTCCGTCATGCGCGAAATCTGCTACTGGCTCCTGACCGGCCCGAATGGCGGCGAACTCTGCAAGCTGGCCGAGCCTGAGTCGAATGCCGCCCGGGTCGCGAAAGTCCTCCATCTCATGCACGAGGACATCGCCCGGACGCTTCGTATGGAGGAACTGGCGGACGTGGCGCGGATGAGCCTTTCGTCATTCCACCAGCACTTCAAGGCCATGACGTCGATGACGCCGCTGCAGTTCCAGAAGCAGTTGCGGCTACTCGAGGCGCGGCGACTGATGGTGATGGAAGATGCCAACGTCGCCGAGGCGGCTTACCAGGTAGGCTACGAAAGCGCGTCGCAGTTCAGCCGTGAGTATTCCCGGATGTTCGGAGTGGCTCCGAAGCGTGACGTCATGAACCAGCAGCGCCTGTATAGCGAATATGTCGGTCGCAGGATGCAGACTGCATAGCTGCCTGGCCATATCCTGAGGGAACTGGCCATATCCTGAGGGAAACCGGTCCCGGCTATACTGTCGGGAACGGTCCCTCTGGTCATCCTGATCGCCTCTCCAGATGATGGGCGCGTCGACGGCGGCCGGCGGGGATGAGGTCATGTGGGCCTCCAATCTTTTGCGCGGCCCAAGCTGCACCCATCCCTTCGAAGGCGTCCCCATCTGCAGGAATAGGCAAATTTCCTGAAGGTTCGGGCATTCTGATTGTTGGGCAGTCCCTTTAGCCTGGATTTGTGATCGCCAACCCGGCGCGTTGCCGATTTCCTTCGACAAGGATGGCCGCCGGAACGGCAGCATCAGGTCAAACCCGTCAATGATCCCAGATCCAGGTTGGTATGCTTACTCTCATTGAAGATGCACTCGATCGCTTCTTGGAAGAAGACGACGGACAAGCCGTCGTCATGCTGAATCTCCTGCGGTTTCAGGAAGACGGCGGCAGGGCGCGATACGCCGACTACCTCACCGTCGCCACGCCGATCGTCGCCCGTTTCGGGGCGGAGATCGTCTATGTAGGCAATGGCCTCCCGGCTCTTTCGGCAGAGCCCGGACAGGCCTGGGACGCGGTTGCTCTCGTCCGTTACCCCAACCGCCGCGCCTTCGCCGACATGGCGATGGATGCGGACTACCGGGACAAGGCGGCACCGTTGCGCGAGGCGGCGCTGACTGAAGCCGTGTTGCAGCCTCTCCAGGCAACGTCCTCGTAAGGCGACGAAAGGGCTTCCCGATGCGAGAGAACTGGACCACCTTGGACATGCCGCCCCAGGACGGCAGGACAATCGTCGTCACGGGCACCGGTGGCCTCGGCTTCCATGATGCACTTGCGCTTGCGCGCGCAGGCGGCGACGTCATCATCGCCGGGCGAAACCCGCGCAAGGGGAGCGATGCCGTCGCTCGCATCAAACAGTCGGTGCGGCAGGCGCGCGTGAGCTTCGAACCGGTAGATCTCGCCGATCTGGCGTCTGTCGCCGCATTCGGCCAGCGATTGGGCGATAGCCGGGAGCGGATCGACACTCTGATCAACAATGCGGCCGTCATGACGCCGCCGCAGCGCCAGACGACGACGGACGGGTTCGAGCTTCAGTTCGGGACCAACTATCTCGGCCACTTCGCGCTGACGGCACATCTGTTGCCCTTGCTCAGGCGTGGACGGGATCCTCGCGTGATCACGCTGTCCAGCATTGCCGTGCGCCGGAATGCGGCGATCAATTTCGATGATCTTCAGGCGGAGAAGGCCTATCTGCCGATGCCCGTCTATGCGCAGTCCAAGCTCGCCTGCTTGATATTCGCGCTCGAGCTTGAGCGCCGCAGCGCCGAAGCCGGCTGGGGCCTGACGAGTATTGCCGCTCATCCCGGGATTTCGCGAACCGACCTTCTGCACAATGCCCCGGGGCGATACAGCGCCCAGGGACTCTTGCGGTCGATCCTGTGGTTTCTGTTTCAGCCGGCGGCGCAGGGAGCGCTGCCCACATTGTTCGCAGCGACATCATCGGCGGCGCGAGGCGGCAGATACTACGGTCCCGACAGGCTTTCGGAGACGCGCGGCCATCCGAGCGAGGCGGCAATCCCGCCAGCCGCATTGGAGTTGCACGTCGCCCGCCGGCTTTGGGACGTCTCGGAAACGCTGGCGAACGTCAATTTCATCGCTGCGGCTGCAACACCTCTCCATACCCGTCCGAATGGGCCCAGCATTCCCGCGGAGGCCTGAGGGATGGACCCGCTCGCAAGTCTCGTAGACTGGATTGCTCTTTACGGAGTCCTCGGTCTGTTTGCAGCCGGACTGGCGGAACGCTTCGTCCCGGCCTTGCCGTCCCACGGCATGCTGGTCGCCATCGGCATGGCAGCGGTCGAAGACAGTTGGTCGCTGCCGTCCGCTTTCATCATGACGACCTGCGGAAGCTTGTTCGCCAGTTTGGCGCTCTTCCTCGTCGTCCGTGCTGTTGGGCAGGATGTATCCGGCAAGCTCCTGTATGGAACCGGGCGGCTCCTGGGCCTGCCATCGAAGCATATTGACAGGATGCTCATCTCCTTCCAGGCGCGCGACCGGAGCCTGTCCCTGATCGCGCAGATCATCCCGACAGTTCGGTTCGTCGCGCCGCTGGCAGCCGCGCTTCTTCGCCTGGATGCGTGGCGCTTTGCTGCCGGCACTCTGCTGGGCATCGCCCTTTGGAATGGGGTGTTCCTCACCGCGGGCTACGCGGCCGCCCAGTCGATCCCCGACCTCAATGCATCAGCCTTGGCCATCAAGTTCCTGTTCCTCGTTCTGGCGGTTGAGATGCTATCCGTGTTGATCTGGCGCCTGCTTGGGCGAACCAATTGGTGCCGGACCTCTTCGGAGGATCAAGCATGCTGAGCAGGTCGTCAGAGACCCTCCAGTTCTTCCGCGCCTGGTTATCCGAACCGCTCAGGGTGGCCGCCGTGACGCCATCCGGCCGAGCGCTGGCAGCTCTGATCGTGTCGGAGGTGTCTGCGGATACCGGGCCGATCCTCGAACTCGGACCCGGAACGGGCGTGTTCACACGTGCTCTGCTGGCGCGAGGCATTGCCGAGGAGAACCTCGCGCTCATTGAATTCGGTGCAAAGTTTGCCGCAAAGCTGCATGCTGATTTCCCTCGTGCGAAGACATTGTGCATGGACGCGGCGCGATTGCGCGATGTTGAGCTGTTCGATCACACCCCGGCAGGGGCCGTCATCAGCGGCTTGCCGCTTTTGTCGATGGCACCGCGAACGGTCTATTCGATCCTGGAAGGCGCCTTCACGCATCTTCGTGCCAACGGTGCGTTTTACCAGTTCACCTATGGTCCGCGCTGTCCGGTATCGCGCCCGCTGCTCGACCGGTTGGGACTCAAGGCCACCTATCTGGGCGGCACCTTTGCAAACGTGCCTCCGGCTGCCGTCTACCGCATCCAGCATCGCAAGGCCCTTCGGGTACGTGACGCGACTGCGAACCGCTCCTGACGCAATAAGTCGGTGGCTGACATCAGGATCAGGCCTTGTCCCTTCCCCGTGATCAATCGTGGATATGATTTGGACCCAGCCGGCCAGGGCGATTTCCGCGACGGCGGAGAGTTCGGCACGATCCGCACCGTCACGGGCGCGGATCGACATGCCGCTTTGTACGGCCTGCACGAACCTCGCCAGCTTGGTCGTGTCTGCCGTCGCCTGGAGATCCCCGTCGCCCTTTGCTTTGTCAAAGCGGGCCTTCAAAAGATCGAAGCCTCCCGCGCGCGTGGCTCGCATGAACTCGCCGAGTTCGGAATGCCGATTGTCAGCGGAGCCTGACGTCGCTGGGCCGATTGGGCGAGCCCCGTGAAGTCGCGAGCGTTGTCGCGTTCCTTGCCGGTCCCGCTGCAAGTCTGATTACGGGTGTGGTTCTCAATGTGGACGCCGGCTTCAACGCCCGACGTTCGCCCCGCCACCATAGGCCCGCTGCCAAGGGGCGCTGCGTGACGCGGCCGAGGCTCGGAACCCGGCCCCCTTTGCCTGCGGTCACACCACGAAGTCGAAGCGGCCGAAATGTCCGCCGCCGGTCGGCTTCATGTCGAGGAGAAGTGTCTCGTGAAAGAGCCTGTCTCCGACATTTTGGGGCTCTTCGGGAAAGTAGAGCTGCGTGGCGAGGACGCGGCCGCCCGGACGCTGGACCTTGAAACGGAAGTGACGCGTTCGGCCGGGATAAAGCGCCGGTACGATGGTGTTGAACCACCAGCGCCCCTGTGCGTCGGTGAACTGGTGTCCGCGAAGGCGGAAGCCGACGTTGTCGTAGTTGCCGTTTTCGTCCGCGTGCCAGATCTCGATGAGGCTGCCGGCCAGTGGACGGCAGCGATTGTCGAAGACGAACCCGGCGACGGTGATCCGCGCGCCACCGGGCGCGTCGGGATAAAGATCGCGTTCGAGCGGCGAGTTCGGCCGGAAGAAGGGGCCGGCCTCCCTTTCGAGCGTGAGGTCGTCCCCATCGTCGCAGGAGAGTGTCAGCGGCAATTCGGGAGCGGCTTGCGCGAAGGCCCCCGTCCTGGCGGCATCGATGAGAGGCAGTGTCAGAAAGGCCGTCAGCAGAGAGCGTCGGGTGGAGGGCAAGGTCGGTCTCCGGGGGTCGATGAGGTTGCTCATGACGTAGCCGGGGCGGTTATCGCAGCCGCTCCACGGCGTTGGCCTGCGCCTGCCTGATGAGGCCGGAATACATGTTGTCTTTGCCAGGATACCAGGGCATCGAGCCGATGGAGCCGAAGCCGGGGATCGTTTCCATGTGGGCGACCATGCGGGCACGCATGCGCGCGTCGGGAAGCGGGCCGGTCATCGCCTGGACATTGTCACTCATGTGGTCGGCGTTCGACGTGCCGCAGAGCACGCTCGAGACGGCGGGATGCGCCATGACCCATTTCAGGAAGAACTGGGCCCAGCTCGTCGCGCCGAATTCCTCGGCGAAACCGGGAAGCGGCTGTCCCTCGACCACCTTCATCAGGCGTGCCTTTTCCAGCGGCAGGTTGATCAGCACGCCGACGCCCCTGTCGGCTGCCGCTGGAAGCAGCCGGCGCTCGGCGTCGCGGTTAAAGATGGAGTAGTTCGTCTGGATGAAATCGACATCGCCGCGTTCGACGATCGCCAGCAGTTGCTCCTGCGCGGCCGACTCGTGATGGGTCACTCCGACATGACGGATCAGGCCGTCCTGTTTCCAGGATTTCATCAGCGGGATGACAACTGGCGCGTTGGTGATGCTGTGGCACTGCATGAGATTGATCGTGTCGCGCCAGGTTCGCATCTGCGACTGCCTGAAGCTTTCCACCGCATGGCTTTCGTCGCCGAGATATTCGCCCGTCGCCCAGACCTTGTTGGCGAGGAACATCTCGTCCGAGCCTTCGAACTCACCCATGAACTGGCCGACGCTGACTTCGGCAGAGCCGTAAAGCGGCGAGGTGTCGACCACGCGGCCGCCAGCGGCGACATAACGTTCGAAGACCTGACGAAGAGCGTCGCGACGATCGCCGGGCTTCAGGTCGAAGGTGAGGAAGGTGCCGAGACCCAGCGTGGTCACCCGTTCGCCCGTGCGGGGCAGGGTACGGGTTCGCGCCTCGGGATTGGCGCCAGAGGCTGCGGAGGTCATGTCCTGGGCCTGCGCCGTTGCGGTGGTCTGGCCGGCGAGCGCCAGCCCGGTCGCCGCGGTTCCCAGTGCTCCGAGAAAATCGCGACGATTGATCTTTGACTGGTTCATGAGAGGTTCCCTGCTCGATTGTTCCTGTAGTCAGAACTGCCAGCTGGCGGGGACCCAGGCGTAGGCGCTGTCGGTCTTGAGCATCCAGCCAAGGCCGGGGAACGGAAAATGGAAGCCGAGCACGGGAATGCGGTCAGCTGCCGCCCTGTCGAAGATGCGACGGCGGGAGGCGAGCGCGGCCTCCTTGTCGCGGTCGGGACCCGGAAGCCAGGGATTGTCGACGTTGACGACCGGGTGGTAGGCAAGATCGGCCGTCAGCAGCAGCTGGTCGTTTCCGGAGTGGACGAGGAAGGTCGCCATGCCCGGTGTGTGGCCAGATGCGACAATCGTCTTGAGGCCCGGCACGATCTCGGCGCCGGCTTCGTAAAGCTCGACATCGTTCATGACTGGTTCGAGGCTGTTCTTGATGTTTGCCGCGAAGCGCAGGCGGAACTCCTCGGGCACCGGCATGTAGGAAAGATCCGGATCGGTGCGGACGAAGAAATCCCAGTCCGCCTTCGGCACGAAGACCGTGGCGTGGGGGAAGGCCTTGCCGCCGTCGGCGGTTCTGAGATTGCCGACATGGTCCGGATGGGTGTGCGAGATGACGATCGTGTCGATGTCCGTCGCGCTCAGGCCGATCGCCGCGAGGTTGTCGAAGATCCGGCCGCCATTCGGCCCCATCGTCTTGCCCGCGCCGGCCTCGATCAGAATCCGGCGGCCGCCGGTTTCGATCAGAAGCGTATTCAGGTTGAGCGTCAGGTGGTCAGTGGGCAGGAATGCTTGCCGCAGCACCTCCTCAAGCTTCGCCTCGCGCGCGTCGCTGGCGTAGATACGAGGCGGGCCGCCGATAACGCCGTCGCTCAGGATGGTCGCGCTGATCTCGCCGACTCGAAAGCGGTAGTGACCGGCATTGCCGCTCAGTGAGGGGGCGGCCTGGGCATTCGCGCTGCTGGTGCCGCCCAAAGCCGGGACGAAAATGCTCGATGCACCTGCGACGGCGGACAGCATGATAGTGCGTCGGTTGAGAGTGAGGGCATTCATCGGCTTTCCCTTTTCGTGGGCGCACTTCCGCTTCTTTCATCTGCGCGGGGCTGGAAATGACCAGCGAAAGGAAGCGGGCAGGGCGCGATAGGTAACTTTGCGCCGACCATGACATGGGACAATTGATCCGATAAGATGCGCAATTATGATCAACTTGATTAGCTATGCTTCCCAATGAATCCTGTTCGCCTCGACAGCTTCGATGTGTTCGTCTCTATCGTCCGCTGCGGTGGCTTCCGCGCGGCGGCGCTTGAGCGCGGCGTGTCTTCATCGGCCCTGAGCCAAACTATGAACGCGCTCGAAGAGACCCTCGGCATCCGGCTGCTCAACCGCACGACGCGGAGCGTGTCGCCCACGGAAGCTGGACAACGCCTGCTGGAACGATTGGGCCCCGCACTGAGTGACATCCGGCTGGCGATCGCGGAAGTCGACGAGCTGAGGGACGTGCCGTCCGGGACGCTCCGGATCAACGCCCCGGCGCCGGCGGTCGATCATTTTCTCTGCCCACTGGCCTTCGACTTCATGGAGGCCTATGGCGCGGTGAACATCGACATCATCAGCGACGCGGCGGTGATCGACATCGTGGAACAGGGCTTCGATGCCGGCGTCCGGTTCGGCAATCAATTGGCGCAGGACATGATCGCGCTGCCGCTCGGCCCCGCGCTTCGCTATGCGATCGTTGCGTCACCGGGTTACATCAGAAAGCACGGCCGGCCGCTTCTACCGCACGATCTCGTTCGTCACGACTGCATCAGGCGCCGATTTCCCGGCGGCACTCTGGCGAGCTGGCGGTTTACCGATGGAAAGGACGAGATAGAGGTCACCCCCACCGGCCGCCTGCTGGTCAGTTCGGCGCATAACGAGTTGCAGGCCGCACTGGCCGGCCGGGGCATCGCCCATGTCTTCGACGACTATGCCAAACCCCATATCCGGAATGGCGGGCTCGTCGAGCTCCTCTCCGATTGGAGCCCGGCATTGCCGCACTGGTTCCTGTACTATCCGAGCCGCCGCCTCCCCAGCGCTGCCATGCGCGCATTTCTCGATTACGTCAGGCACTACGACTGGGGCGCTCGAGCGGCAGACCGGCAATTCAGCGTCCTGCCGTAGTCGGCTGCAGCCATTTCGAACACAGCGGCGCAAGGTCGAGATCGCGGCCACATCGGACACCTTCCGTGCCTCATTCGACACGCTGGAATTCGATCCTGATCCTAGTCCCGTCCGGTCGCCGAAAATGTTCGATCATACGGTCGCCATCAACCACAAGCGTGAGATCGTCACGGGTCCGCACGCTGCCAATCCAGTTCGGGAAGGTCGATCCTTCGACACGGTTTCCGCTGAATTCTCCCTTCTCATCGACCGTGTAGGTGCCGAAGAAACCAATGCTGCGTGACATAGCCATGCGATTTTCCTCATCGGTTCCCCCACCGCGCGCGTTGGACGCAAACCGCGGTATCTTGGCGTCGGTCAGAACTTCGACGAAGTGCATGTCAGGAGTGAAGACGAGAAGACCGTTCGGCTTCTCACCATAGGCGGGGATATTCTTTCCGCCAGGGTCAATCGTTGCCGTAATCATCCGCCAGGTGCCCACAACTTGGTTCTGTGCGGCGGTCTGCGCGAGGGCAGACGACGAGATGGCGACGGCGAGAGCCATTATAATCGATCGAATGAGCATCTTGTTTCCTTTCCCGCTCGCGAGGTCGGTGTATCCAGCCAGCTACTGCGGTTCACGGATCCTGCCGGTCGGCGGAATCGGCCACTCGCCGCTGCGCCTCAAGGGCTGTCAGGCGCGCGAAAAGCGCCTGTGAAATCGAGGCATAGGCTGTGCTGCCCAGCGCCAGCCGCAATGGCGGCGCGTCGCTCTCGGCAGCCGCGATCATTGCGGCCACGGTCCGCGCGGCGTCGCCCTTGATCGCGAAACTTCCGTCACTGATCGCGCGGCGAACGGCGCCGGCAGGGGTTTCCTCATAAGCAGCCAAAGGCTCTGCACGGTCGAGGTTGGCACCGAAGTTCGTGCCCGTCGGCCCCGGTTCGGCGATGATGAAGTCGATACCGAAGGGAGTCACTTCCTGTGCGACGGATTCGACGAAGCCCTCGATGCCCCATTTGGTCGCGTGATAGAGGCTGAAGCCCGGATAAGCGATCTGCCCGCCCTCGGAAGAAACCTGGACGATCCGTCCGCCGCGTTGCCTTCGAAGAAAGGGCAGCGCGGCACAGATCAGGTGGATGGATCCTGCGAGGTTGGTGGCGATCTGCCGGTCGATCTGCGCCTTCGAGACCTCTTCTGCAGCCCCGAACAGGCCATAGCCCGCGTTGCTGACGATCACGTCTATCCGAGCGTATCGCTGAAAAGCGCTCTCGACCGCGGAGGTGATGCTGTCCGTTTCTGCCAGATTGAGCTGGAGAACATCCAATCGGTCCGGGTGATCCGGCCTGAGCAGCTCCAGGGCTTCGGGGCGGCGGGCGGTTGCGATCACCCTGTGCCCCCTGGCGAGCAGCTGTTGCGCCATCTCAAGGCCGAGACCCGAAGTTGCGCCGGTAATGAACCATGTCTTGGGCATATCAGCTCTCCATCTGTGACTCCTGGGATGTAGAGGGCGGATATTGGTGATATAAGATCGTCAATACTGGATGAGCTGGTGAAGATTTATCACGAATGGTCCGTCCGAGCCTGAACGATCTGGCCGCTTTCGCAGCGGTGGCCAATCATCGGAGTTTCCGCCGGGCCGCCGATGTCATGGGCGTTTCGCGCTCCGCACTCAGCCACGCGATGGCGCACGCCTGCTCGCACGCCTCGACCCGGTTCTTCAGGATCTCGACCAGGCGCTCGATACCCTTTCGGAAGAGCGCGGCACCCCCAGCGGCAGGCTACGGATCAATGCGAACAAGAGCGGCGCCAGCATCCTGCTCGCAGAGGTCGTGCCGCGGTTTCTCGATCTCTATCCAGATGTCGAGCTCGATCTGGTGTCGGAGGGGAGGCTCGTCGATATCGTGGAACAGGGCTTCGACGCCGGCGTGCGCCTGCTGGAGGCCGTCCCGCAGGACATGGTCGCGGTGACGTTCGGGGGCGAGGTGCGTTTCATCGCCGTGGCTGCACCGTCTTATCTGGCTGGCAAGGCAAAGCCGCAGACACCCGACGACCTGCATGCCCATCTCTGCCTTCGCCAGCGTCTGCCCAGCGGGAAGCGCTATCGCTGGGAGTTTGCCAAACGAGGCGCCGAAATCGCTGTCGATGTCCCCGGCAACCTCACCCTCGACGACAATGATCTACTCGTGCAGGCGGCGGCAGACGGGCGCGGCATTGCCTATGTTCCTGAGCACTTCGCCAAGCCGTTGCTGGAGGCAGGTCAGCTCGTGACCGTTCTTGACGACTGGTGCCCGACCACACCAGGCTTGGCGCTCTACTATCCGCGTAGCCGGCACGTTCCGTCGCCGCTGCGGGCCTTCATCGACCTCTTGAAGCAACGGGATGGGGGCCGATGACCTCGCGGAGGCGGAGGAGGCCGGCACTCGGAGAGAGCATTTTCGAGCGAAGTGGATGCAGGTTCGCGTGAAGAAAATGCGTAATAATAAAGGGTTATAGAAATTCCGGCGTACCCGACCCGCCCCCGGGCCATAGCATGGTCGATTGGCGCGATCGGATTTGTCGCGATTATCCGGCCTGCCTATGTTTTGTCCCATGCGAGGACCCGACACCTTTTTGTTATCAGCCAGCGTCCTGTCGAAGCTCGGCGTGCCGTTCGAACGCCTATGCACGCGTGCGGGCGTGGCGCCGTCGAACGCTTGGGTGACGAGCGATTTCTTCCGCATCTGGCGCGCCGCCGAGGAGGAGTTCGATGACCCCAGCGCAGGCCTTCGCTTTGGTGATGAAGGAATCGCGCGCGGCTACGGCGTCGCGGCCATCGTCGCCCTGCACGCACCCGACTTTCGCACGGCGCTCGCTGCACTCTCCCGGTACAAGAGCCTAACCTGCCCCGAACTTGTGGAGGTTGAGGTCAAGGGCGGTGAAGCCGTCGTTCGTTATCGCTGGCTCCAGGCGACCGGACCGGTTCCGCGCCTGCTGGTCGATATGACAATGGCCTCGTTGCATCAGCTCGCCCGGCGAGGCACCGGCGGAAAGGTCAAGCCGATCCGGCTCGAACTGACGCGGCGCCCCGTCAACGAGGAGCGTCTGCATCGCCACTTCGGTTGCCCGATCGTCTTCGGGGCGGCGAGTGACGCGATGGTGTTCGATCGCGCGGCGCTCGACGTTCCGTTTCTCACCGCCAACGGCGGCGCCTTCGCGCATGTGCTGGAGGGCCTGGAGCAGCGCATCCGTAAGGGAGAGGGCTTCCCCGTTTTTGTCGGAGAGGTGTGCGTTGCCATCGCGCGGCAATTGAGCGAGGGACGCCGGCCGAGCGTCACAGCGGTGGCCGGGCGCCTCAATCTCAGCACCCGCACGCTTCAACGCCGTCTCCACGAAGTCGGGACCAGCTTTCAGGAGCAGCTCGTGGCCGTGAGGCGGACCACCGCCGGTCGGTTGCTCGTCACCACCGACCTCGATGTGGTGGCCATTTCCATGCTGGTGGGATTCGTCGAGCCCAATTCCTTCGCTCGGGCCTTCCGGCGCTGGGAGCGGACGACCCCGGCGCGCTGGCGCGAGCGACCGGCCGACGATCGCAGTCCCAAAGGAACCCTCTCATGATTCCGCAGCGCGTTCTTGTCACCGGCGGCTCCGGTTTCATTGCTGGGCACTGCATCCTCCAGCTTCTGGCGCAAGGCCATCTCGTCCGCACCACAGTTCGGTCGCCGGCCAGGGAAGCGGCGGCGCGCCGCGTCCTCACGGACGCCGGCATGGTTCACTCCGACAGGTTGAGCTTCGTCGCGGCCGATCTGCTGCGGGAGGACGGCTGGGCACAGGCTGCCGCCGGCATGGACGTTGTCATGCATGTCGCCTCGCCGGTCCTGCCTGGGAGGGTCGCGGACGAGGACGAGGTGATCGCCCCCGCGCGCGACGGCACGCTGCGCGTGCTGCGCGCGGCACGGGACGCGGGGGTACGCCGCGTCGTTCTCACTTCCGCGTTCCACGCCGTGAGTTGGGGGCACCCGCATAGCGACCATGTGTTTACCGAAGCCGACTGGACCATTCTCGATGGGTCCGGCGTCGATGCTTACGGCCGGAGCAAGACCCTTGCCGAACGCGCGGCCTGGGATTTCATCGCTGCCGAGGGCGGTGGCCTGGAACTGACCACGATGTTGCCGGTCGCGGTCATGGGGCCGGTGATGGGCAAGGACGTATCCGGCTCAAACTACATCGTCCAGCGCATGCTCGACGGCGCGATGCCGGTGGTCCCGAACCTCTTCATACCCGTGGTCGATGTCCGCGACGTGGCCAGCGCGCATGTCACGGCCATGACCATCCCGGCTGCGGCCGGTGAGCGGTTTCTGCTGTCGAACGGCCGAGCGCTCAGCCTGAAGGAAATCGGCGCCACTATCAGGGCCGCGCTTGGCGATGCAGCCAAGCGGGTCCCGACGCGGGCACTCCCCGACATCGTGGTCCGCATCGCCGCGCGCTTCAATGCCGAGATGCGCCCCTTCGTATCCGACCTCGGCTACGCCAAGAAAACCTCGAACGACAAGGCGCGGCGAGTGCTCGGCTGGACCCCGCGGGAGCCCCGCGAGGCGATCGTCGCGGCGGCGACTTCCATGGTTGGAAGAACTCTTTCAAAAAGCTAGAGACGGATCAGTCCTGCGGCGAAGCTTGAAAGGCCTTCAAATACTTCAGGCTTCAGACGCCCGAAGGTCCAGCCGCAAAAGGCAGGCGCGTCGCCCGCTTGCAGGGCGTCAGGGCTTTGCGACCGCATCCGCTCGGCGGCGCAATATCATACCGCCGTGATGCAGGGTATTTGCGTCCACGAAATCGCCGTCGGCGGTGAAGCCGGTGTCGTCCCAGTACTCAATATGCGTGCCGGTCACTTCGTAACGGCCCTCATAGGCGCGCTCGCGTGTGCCACGCGCCTCGACATAGCGACCGGTGGGCAGGAGTTCGTGGCGGACACGGCCATCGTCGGTCACCCACATGCCGGCATAGGGATGGTTCGCTTGCAATGTGGTTTCCTCGGCTTTTACGGATTGGCTCAAGAGTGTGGCAGTCATCAAGACTGCAATTGCATATCGCATCGTCCGGCTCCCAAAAGTCCGCTGTGGCAGTGGGCCGCGAACGCCGAACGGGGTGCCGTCGGGGTTTCGGGGCCGGTTGACCGGCGTGCGGCGCGCGAGGCTGGCCGCGGAACGACCGAGCGACCTCCGGCTATTGCGCGCGCGGCTCGTTGTTTTCGACGACCTGTTGGTAGGCAACGAGATCCAGGAACGCCTCGGCCTCGATAACCAAGCCGTCCTTCATCCGGAACATCCAAAGGAACTGGTTGCGATAAGGCGCGCCCGAGGTGGTCGTCGCCGAGCCGTCGAAGCGAATGAGGACCGTGTCTCCAACGGCATAGATGCTGTGGACCTCCGGCACGATCGGGGTGGCGAGACGGCTTGTGAGGGGGCGCGATGCCCGTTCGACGAAGTCGTCCTGGCTACGATACGTGCCAGCAACCGGGCCGGAACCGTGGATCGTCCAGACGACATCGGGCGCGAGGAGGGCGGCAAAGACATAGGTTCCTCCACGCCATTTCTCGAAAGCCTCGTGGACAATGGCCTTGTTCCGACTTTCGATGGCCGTGTCGAGGGTCTCCGCGCCCGGGTCGGACGCCGTGATCTCGGCATGCGCCGGCCAGATGACAGCCAGCAGCGCCGAGGCGATGAGTAGCCCGCGGCCCGCGCCTGCAAGGCGGGAGTTCAATGAAAAGATCGTCATGGGATGGTTCCTTTCTTCGGCGTGCGGGGGATAGGTCTTTCAGGTGCGGCGGGCCACGGAAGCTCCGCCGAAGATGAGTTGCTGAACCAGGGGACGTTCCACGAAGCGCGCCGGGAAGATCGGATCGGGCTCGCTGACCCGGTTCAGGCGATCGAGCTGTTCCGGCGACAGCGCCACATCGAGAGCGGCCAGATTTTCCTCGGCCTGGGCGAGGGTGCGGGCGCCCATGATGGGCGACACGATCGCCGGGTTCGCGAGCGTCCAGGCCAGCGCGATCTGCGACGGCGTCGATCCCACGTCCTCGGCCACGGCGCGAACCTCTCGCGCGATTTCGATCGAGCGTTCGGTGAGGTGCCCCGATGAAGCGATGACGCCCCTGCGGCTGGCAGATACCGCGGCTTCGCGTGAATCCTGGACGTCCGTCCTGGTGTATTTGCCGACCAGTACGCCGCCACCCAGCGGCGACCAGGGCAGCACGCCGAGCCCCATGGCGGCTGCCATCGGGATGAGCTCATGCTCGACGGTGCGCTCCACCAGACTGTATTCGATCTGGAGCGCGACGAAGGGCGACCATCCTCGCATATGGGCGAGGGTCTGCATTTCGGCGATCCGCCAGGCGGGCGTATTGCAGATCCCGACATAAAGGATCTTGCCGGACCGGACGAGGTCGTCGAGGGCCCGCATCACTTCGTCCGGCCGGGTCGTGATGTCCCATGCGTGCAGGTACAAGAGATCGATCCGGTCGGTGGCGAGCTGCCTCAGGCTTTGCTCGACGGACCGCACCATGTTGAGGCGGTGGTTGCCGCCCGAATTGGGGTTGCCGGGCTCGCGGGCCATCGTGAACTTCGTCGCGAGAACGAGCCGCTCCCTCTTGTCGCCGATGAACTCGCCGAGGAAGCGTTCGGCCGCCCCGTTGGTGTAGTTCACCGAAGTGTCGATGAAATTGCCGCCTCGATCGATGTAGAGATCGAAGATGCGGCGGGCCTCGTTGCTGTCCGCGCCCCAGCCCCAATCCGGTCCGAACGTCATGGTGCCCAGGCTGAGCGGCGAAACACGCAGGCCCGAGCGCCCCAGAAACCTGTAGTCAGCGAGTGTCATCTGTCGGCCACCTTCAATTCACTGACCGAAAAATAGAGACCACCAGAACAGCGGACAACTTGCCCAATCGTGACTACGTTGGTAGCTTCAGATTACCAATGGCTGTCGATCTCACCGGAATTTCTGTCTTTCTGGCCGTCGCGGAGATGCGAAGCTTCCGCGCGGCCGCCGAGCACCTGGGCGTGACGCGGCCGGCGGTAAGCCAGACCATCCGTCGCCTCGAGGATCGCCTTGGCGTCGCGCTGATCCAGCGAACGACGCGAAGCGTCAGCCTCACCGAGGCCGGCGAGCAGCTTTTCCAGCGCGTGGCGCCGGCCATCGCCGAGGTCGGCCTGGCCTTGGACGCCGCAGCGGATCGGGACGTCGCGCCGAGCGGCCTTTTGCGGCTGGCAGTGTCCTCGATCGCAGAACGTTTCATCTCTGGGCCACTGCTGGCCGGCTTCGCAGACGCCTATCCGGCCATTCAGATCGATGTGACCGTTACGGATGAGGAATTCGACATCGTGGCTGAGGGCTATGATGCCGGGGTGCGGCTTGGCGAGGTGATCGACCAGGACATGATCGCTATCCCCGTGTCGGGCGAGCAGCGCCAGACCGTGGTTGCCGCACCCGCCTATATCGAGCGCTTCGGCAAGCCTTCGCATCCATCCCAGTTGGCGCAGCATCGCTGCATCGGCTGGCGTCCCGCGCCGCAGACAGCGCCTTACCGCTGGGAGTTCGGCGAAGACGGGCGCGAATACGACGTCGCTGTCAATCCGGAGATCACCACCAATGACATGTGGCTGATGATCCGCACGGCCTGTGCCGGGGGAGGCATAACGTTCGGCATGGAGGAGACCTTCAGGCCCTATGTCCTATCCGGCCAGTTGGTGCCACTCCTCGAAGACTATTGCCCGCCCTTTGCAGGCTTCTTCCTGTATTTCCCCAACCGGCGGAACCTTGCCCCGAAGCTTCGGGCGCTGGTCGACCACGTAAAGCAGAGGCGATAGCGCCAAGGATCGACCCGGTGCGCCTCTGCCTTTCGAAATCTGGTGCATCATAGGTGCGCTTCAGCGTTCTAGCCGTAACGCCACGGCAATCGGCACTGTTGATCATGGATATGGATCATATTTTCTTCAAGAGTTATTCCGGAGAAGCGGTCCTCACCCTCTTAATCACTATCGTACACGCAATGTGCTTGATCCCCCAACCCGTGACCCACGATGGGGGCATTGATATTGGCCTGCTGCCGACTTTGACGGTAGTGTAGCCGTCCGTCAGATTCGACGTTTGTGATCTGTGCCTTGCAGCGAAGCGCCCAATAAATTCCGATAGATGGCCAATATAGTAGATCTTATAGGCGTCGAAATTTGCCAATGAAATCAACAGCGCGCCGTTGAAGGCGGCACATCTGACGGTATTCTTTGGACGCGTAAATTTTTTTAACAAGCAATTTCAACACGGTAGTCCTCACGCGAACAATCGAGTGGGAGTGAACCAGGGTGGTTTCAGACCATCCCGCGCCGTGCCAGAAATCGCACGAACGCTCTGACTGACAAGGATTATTTTTCCCACCCCGTATCACTGCATGTCACCTCAACCCGGTCACTTTGTTGGTACCGATGTTGGTATGGCGCAGGATGGTCGAGAAACGGGCTTTCGGTACCACCACACCCTTCTGATGGTATTCGGCGCCCCCTTGATCGGGTGCGGATTTATGGGCGATCTGAACCGCCCCGGCTTCACCGGAGGCCATTTGGTTTAAGTCATGCCGCCATGGCTGTCTCACCGAGCATGGCGTAGTAGCGTTCCTCGGCTTCGGCCGG
>NCEH01000224.1 GCA_002304505.1 Rhizobiales bacterium 32-66-11
TGCCCTCAAGGGCATCTAATCGATTTGATCGGCAGGTTTTATGCGCCCCCCGCGTTGGGAAATCAATTCGGATTAGAGCTGTTCGATCATGGCCGAACCGCCGCTGCCACCAGCCATAACGCCCGGCGCGGGACAGAATGGGCGTTTCCTGCCATAGTGACCGGCGGGCAACAGGGGCACTCATTTTCCGACTGCGGGGTGCGCGTGAAAAAAGCCGACCCAGACCACCTTCGTCCGGTGGATGCCAGAGGACGGGTGAAGCCCGGCGCCTCGCTGCCGCTCGCGGCGCGGTTTGAGGCCACGCTCGACAAGCTGGAGGCCGCGCTCCGCATTGCGGCCCCTGTGAAGAAGATTCACGGCGCGCGCAAGGCACTCAAGGAATACAGGGCCTTGCTGCGTCTGATCGAGACGGACGAGGTGCGCACAGCTCGTCGAGCTGCGGCCGCAGTGGCGCGGACCCTCTCGGGTGACCGGGACCGGCAGGCAGCGCGCGATGCGGTTGCAGTGCTTCGGGCGCACAAAGCCCTGGGGCACGAGGATGCGGACGCGCTTCTCCAGTTTCTCCCCACCGATCCGCCGGCGGATGCGCCCGAGGGGGACCTGTTCTCTCCGGTGCGGGCGTGGCTGCGCCAGGCCCGCGCGGCTCATGCCGATCATGTCGACCGGCAGGCGGGCGAGGCCGATCTGTTGCGCGGGTTGGCCAAGGCGTATGACAAGGCGCGGGCAGGTGGTTTTTCCTCGCCGGAGGCCATGCACGAACTGCGCAAGCGCGTGATCACCCATCGCTACCAGATGTCGTTTTTCGCCGACATTGCCGGCGGCAAGGGTGCCCGTCGCGCACGCCGCGCTCAGGATCTCCGGGATCTGCTCGGCAGCATTCAGGACCTGGAAACGCTGAGGGTCCAGATCGCCGCAGTGCCTTCCGTTCCGGACGAGATGCGCGCGCGGCTGGAGGCGGCGATCAAGGACACCCAGGATTCGCTTTCTTCGTCGGCCCGCCGATTGCAGCGGGGGTTGTTCCGGCGGGGCCGGAAGGCGTTTTGGGGGCGGCTTGGTCGGCAGCTTGCGGATGCGGGGGCGGGGGCGGGTTCGCCGGACGGGGTGCCCGGGGCGGCGGATCACGCCTGACGGGCGCATATATGCGGCGAGGTGTTCGTCGGGGAGGTCGTGTTCGGACGTGTTGGTGGCGTCCGGCCGGCCTGGCGGTGGTTTCTCCAGGTGGATTTTTTCATTGCGGCGCCCGAACGCACAAAACCCCCGTCGCTTTGGGAGCGACGGGGGTTTTGTTTGGGATTGTGAACGGGCATTTTTCTTCTTCGTGTCCTTTGCAGGC
>NCEH01000025.1 GCA_002304505.1 Rhizobiales bacterium 32-66-11
GCCGATTTCCACCAGCCGGTCGTCCTTATTGGCGTCGAGGCCGGTGGTTTCGGTGTCGAGGACGATTTCCCGCATGGTCTTTTCCGTTCAATCCCGCACTTGCGGCCGCCGGCCCGGCCCGCTCAGCGCGCGCACGATGCCGCGCACCTGATGCCGGGCGCTGTCGAACCCGCGCCCGGTATCGATCAGGAAATGGGCGCGGGCGCGCTTTTGCGAATCAGGCAGCTGCTTGGCCAGGATGGCGGCAAAACGCGCCGGCGTCATGCCGGGACGCTCAAGCACCCGCGCTTGCTGCACATCGCCCGGCGCACTCACCACCGCGACCGCATCGACCCTCTTTTCGCCGCCGGTTTCGAACAGCAAGGGGATATCCAGCACCACGAGGCGAGCACCGCCGGCACGCGCTTTTTCGAGAAACGCCATTTCCTGCGCCCGCACGAGAGGATGAACGATCGCTTCCAGCCGCTTCATGGCCTCCGCATCGCCCAGCACCTGGGCCGACAGGGCCGGGCGGTCGATGGCCCCATCCTTCGCCACGCCGGGAAAGGCGGCTTCCACCGGCGCGACCGCCTCCCCGCGATAAAGCGCATGCACGGCGGCATCGGCGTCATACACCGGCACGCCTTCCGCCCGGAACAGGCCGGCGGTGGCGGATTTTCCCATGCCGATGGAGCCAGTAAGCCCGAGAATCCACATCAGATCAGGCCTCCAGCTGGCCCTTGGCGCGCAGGTCCGCGACGATGAGGTCGCGCAAGGGCGCATCCACCTCAGGCCGCACGCCGAACCAGCGCTCGAAGCCGGGCACCCCCTGGTGCAGCAGCATGCCGAGCCCATCCACGATGCGATGGCCCCGCGCCCGCGCCGCCTTCAGCAAGGGCGTCTCCAGCGGCACATAGACCGCGTCGGTCACCACCGCCTCGGTTTTCAGGGGCGAAAAATCGAGCTCCAGCGGCGGGTGCCCCTTCATGCCGAGCGAGGTGGTGTTCACCAGCAAGGCCGCATCCGCCAGGGGCGCGGCGATCTCATTCAGGGAAATCGGCACCACCCGCGGCCCGAACTGGTCCGCCAGCGCCTGGGCGCGGTCCAGCGTACGATTGGCAAGCCAGAGCTTTTCCACGCCGCGCGAGAGCAGGCCATAAACGATGGCCCGTGAGGCCCCGCCCGCGCCGAGCACCAGCACCGGGCCGCCGCTCGTGTCCCAGCCCGGCGCGCCGGCATCGAGATTGGCGAGAAACCCATAGACGTCGGTATTGCCGCCGCAGAGCCGCCCGTCCTCGAACCAGAGCGTATTCACCGCCCCGAGCGCGCGAGCGGTCTCATCCGCCTCGGCGACGGCACGAAACGCGATTTCCTTGTTCGGGGCAGTCACATTGCCGCCGGCATAGCCGCGCGCGGCGAAATCCGCATAGAACGCCGCGGCATCCTCCGGCGGCACGTCCTCGCGGCCATAGGTACCGGAAAGACCGTGCTTTTCCAGCCAATAGCCATGCAGCATGGGCGAGCGGGAATAGGCCACGGGATGGCCGCTGATGCACAATTTCACGCTCACAGCAAAACGCCCTCGTCGCGCAGGAATCCCAGCAGCGGCAGCAGCGGCAGGCCGAGAATGGTGAAATGATCGCCCTCGATGGCCTCGAACAGGTTCACGCCCAGCCCCTCCAGCTGATAGCCGCCGACACTGGTGAGCACGGCCGGACCGGCGGCGTCGAGATAGGCGTCGAGCGCGGTATCGGAGAGGGGACGCAGGGTCAGGCGAGCGGTCTGGAGGGTCTCGAACACCAAAGTCTCGTCCCGCACCACCGCTACGGCGGAATGCAACGCATGGGTGCGGCCGGCGAGGCGGGAGAGCTGGGCCCGGGCGCTCGCGCGGTCCTTCGGCTTGTGAAACACCTCGCCCGCCAGGGCCAGGGTCTGGTCGGCGCCGACCACCAGGCGATCCGCATCAATCTGCCGGGCGCCGGCGAACGCCTTGGCGCGGGCGAGCATGCGGGCGACATCGTCCGGCCCGGCCTCGCAAGCCGGAGCCGCCGCTTCGATGGCGCGTTCGTCCACCTCGCCGTCCACCAGATCCACCGGCAGGCCGGCGGCTTCCAGCAGGGCGCGCCGGGTCGGGCTGCGCGAGGCGAGCGCGAGGGGAAAGTGGCCGCGCCAGAGAGTCATGGGCCGGTCCGTCCGCTCAGGTTTCCACGATGGCGCGACGGCGGCGCTCGGAGAGATGGCCGATGATGGCGGCCGCCGTCTCCTCGATGGAGCGGCGCGACACGTCGATCAGCGGCCAGCCGTGGCGTGCGCACAGCCGGCGCGAGAGGGCGAGCTCCTCGGATACCGCCTCGCGATCCACATAAGCGGTATTCGGGCTCGCGGCATTCAGCCCCAGAAGGCGGTTCTGGCGGATTTCCACGATCCGTTCCGCGCTGGCAACGAGGCCGACGATCAGCGGCTTCTTCAGCCGTTCCAGGCCCGGCGGCAAAGGCACGTTGGGCACAAGGGGGATATTGGCGGTCTTGATGCCGCGATTGGCGAGATAGATCGAAGTCGGCGTCTTGGACGTGCGCGACACGCCGAGCAGCACCACGTCCGCCAGCTCCAGATCGTCGGTCATATGCCCGTCGTCGTGCATGACGGTAAAATTGAGCGCGTCGATGCGCTTGAAATAAGTGGCATCCAGCGCGTGCTGGCCCCCCACGCGCGGCTGCGGCTCGCCGCCCAAATAGGATTGGAACATCTGCACCACCGGCGCCAGCACCGAGAGGAAGGGCACGCCGAGTTCCCGGCAGCGCACCTTCAGCCGCTCGCGGACTTCCTTGTCCACCAGGGTGTAGAGCACGATGCCGGGATTGTTCTCGATGTCGATCAGCACCCGCTCCAGCTGCTTCATGGAGCGCACGAGCGGGTACACATGCTCGATCGGCAGCACATTGGCATATTGGGCGCAGGCGGCGCGGCCGACATTGATCAGCGTCTCGCCGGTGGCGTCCGACACCAGGTGCAGATGGAAATAGCTTTCATTGGGAACGCGCGGTGCCGTCACGTCATATCCTGCCACTTATCCACCGGCCTGTGGACGGTTGGTGCAGAAACGCACGCAAAAGGGGGTCATGCAAGGCCGGCGAAAGAGTCATGGGGATCGTCGTCCACAATTGAACCTGTGGGGACTGACTCAAAGGCACCCTCTGTGGGCTTGTGGGGATATCTCCCGGCGCGGGGCGATTTACCTTTTGTTAACGATTGTTGGCCGGCTCACTGGGGTGGGTGCGCGGACGTGTCAGCCTGTGGACCGGTTGTCGACGGCGCTGCGAATAGTTAATCAACCGTTAAGACATAAAAGACTCTCTCTTAAATAAGATTCCTTTTTAGATAGTTGGAGCGGGATGACGAACAGCGCGGCGCAGCCTTCCCCCTTTCTCGCCGTGCTCGATGGCGTGCCCCAGGCGATCCCTCCGCTCTGGATGATGCGGCAAGCCGGGCGCTATCTGCCCGAGTATCGTGCCGTTCGTGCGACAGCCGGTGATTTCCTCACTTTGTGCTACACGCCCAAGCTCGCCGCCGAGGTGACGCTTCAGCCGATCCGCCGCTTCGCCTTCGATGCGGCGATCATTTTTTCCGACATTCTGGTCATTCCCCATGCGCTCGGCGTGGATGTGCGCTTCGAGGCCGGCGAGGGTCCGCGGCTGGAGCCGGTAACCACCGGCGCGGCGATCGCGGGGCTGCGCGGCACGCTCGACCCGGATCGCGTCCAACCGGTCTATGAGGCGCTTTCGCTGGTGAAAGCGGCCCTGCCCCGTGAAACCGCGCTGATCGGCTTCTGCGGCGCGCCCTGGACGGTTGCGACCTATATGGTGGCCGGGCAAGGCACCGACGACCAGGGGCCGGCGCGTTTGCTCGCGCTGCGCGATCCCGCGCTGTTCCAGACGCTGATCGACGTGCTGGTGGAGATGTCCATCGCCCATCTCAACGGGCAGATTTCCGCCGGCGCAGACACGGTGCAGATTTTCGATACCTGGTCGGGCGTGCTCGATCCCGCTTCGTTCGAGCGCTGGTGCGCGAAACCGCTGGCCCGGATCGTTGCGGGGGTGCGGGCGGTGCATCCCGGCGCGCGCATCATCTCCTTCCCCAAGGGCGCGACCATGGAGGCGCTGGAGAAGCTCGCCGCCTTGGGACTCAATGGCATCGGGCTCGACTGGAGCGCGGATCGGCATGTTGCGCGGGCACGGCTTGGGGATAAAGTGGCGCTCCAGGGCAATCTGGACCCGCTCCGGCTGATCGCTGGTGGGGCACAGCTGGATGAGGAAATCTTCAATATCCGCAAGGATTTTCAGGGCGCGCGGCACATTTTCAACCTGGGCCACGGCATCAAGCCGGAGACCCCCATCGCGCATGTGGAAAACCTTGTGGAAAAGGTGCGGATAAGCCTGTGATCTTCCGGTGCACAGACGCGGTTCGAGGCGAACGCTGAGATGCTCTATCTCTGGATCAAGGCGCTGCATGTGATGGCGGTCATCTCCTGGATGGCCTCGCTGTTCTATCTGCCGCGCCTGTTCGTCTACCATTGCGACGCGCCGAAGGGCTCGGCCCAATCGGAGACGTTCAAGGTCATGGAACGCCGCCTGCTGAAGGCGATTTCCAACCCGGCCATGATCGTGACCTGGCTGGCGGGCGGTTTCCTGATCTATGAGGGCGGCTGGATTTCCGCGCCCTGGCTGCACGCGAAGCTGGTTCTGGTGCTCGCCTTGTCCGCTTTCCACGGGGAATGCGTGAAATGGACGAGGGCCTTCGCCGAGGATCGCAACACCCGAAGTGCCAGATTCTACCGTATCGCCAACGAGGTACCGACGCTTCTGATGATCGGTATCGTGATCCTGGTGATCCTTAAGCCCTTTTGATGAGCCGGCGGGCGTTGACGGGGCTTGCATAAAGGCCCGCGATTCCGGTATTGTTCTCTGGCTTTCCTAAACGCAGGCAGCGCGCGCTTCGTTTTTACGGCCACGTCATGGGGCCGATACGAAACGTCAGGTGAGATCCCGGTATCCCGGTGTTTCCTGAAGATCTGCGATTCCCCGCCCTTCCATCTGCCCGGCTTTGGTTCACGAAGCCGCCGGCCCAATTCAAGATTTCGAGGCTTTCCCATATGCGGGAAGTGAAACTCCAGGATCTCAAGTCCAAAACCCCCGTCGAACTGCTCGCCTTCGCTGAAGAAAACGAGGTCGAAAACGCGAGCACCCTGCGCAAGCAGGAGCTGATGTTCGCGATTTTGAAACAACTCGCCGCCAGCGAAACCGAGATTATCGGCGAGGGTGTCGTCGAAGTGCTGCAGGATGGCTTCGGCTTCCTGCGCTCGCCCGACGCCAATTATCTGCCCGGCCCGGACGACATCTATGTCTCGCCCTCCCAGATCCGCCGCTTCGGCCTGCGGACCGGCGACACGGTCAACGGCCAGATCCGCAGCCCCAAGGAGGGCGAGCGATATTTCGCGCTTCTCAAGGTCAACACGATCAATTTCGAAGACCCCGAGAAGACCCGGCACAAGATCAATTTCGACAATCTCACGCCGCTTTATCCCGATGAACGCCTGAAGCTGGAATTCGAAGATTCCTCCAAGAAGGACTATTCGGCGCGTATCATCGACATCGTCTCGCCCATCGGCAAAGGCCAGCGCGGACTGATCGTCGCGCCGCCGCGCACCGGCAAGACCGTGCTGCTGCAGAACATCGCCAAGTCGATCACCGCCAACCATCCGGAATGCTTCCTCATCGTGCTGCTCATCGACGAGCGGCCGGAAGAAGTCACCGACATGCAGCGCTCGGTGAAAGGCGAGGTCATCTCCTCCACCTTCGACGAGCCGGCCTCGCGCCACGTCCAGGTCGCCGAAATGGTGATCGAGAAGGCCAAGCGCCTCGTGGAGCATGGCCGCGACGTGGTGATCCTGCTGGATTCCATCACCCGCCTCGGCCGCGCCTACAACACCGTGGTCCCCTCCTCCGGCAAGGTTCTGACCGGCGGCGTGGACGCCAACGCCCTCCAGCGGCCCAAGCGCTTCTTCGGCGCGGCCCGTAACATCGAGGAAGGCGGCTCGCTCACCATCATCGCGACCGCGCTCATCGACACCGGCTCGCGCATGGACGAAGTGATCTTCGAAGAGTTCAAGGGCACCGGCAATTCGGAAGTCATCCTGGACCGCAAGGTGTCCGACAAGCGGGTGTTCCCCGCCATCGACATCACGCGCTCCGGCACCCGCAAGGAAGAACTTCTGGTTCCCGCCGACGTGCTTAAGAAGATGTACGTCCTGCGGCGCATCCTCAATCCCATGGGGACGGTGGACGCCATCGAATTCCTCATGGACAAATTGCGCCAGACCAAGACGAACCAGGATTTCTTCGATTCCATGAACACCTGAACCAGGAACATCTGATCGGAAAATTTCCGGGAAATCTAAAATCAGCCGCAGCTTTTGCGGCTGATTTTTTTTGTGGCTATGCCCGCAAACCGACCCTGGATTTCTCCCGATCCGTGCGAATGATGCCGCGATGCCTGGTGCGCCGGGCGGCGTGTCGCTCTTGAGGAATGGCAGTTCGATGCGTGATCCGGGGATCCAGCAGGACGATGCCCGGCGTCGGGCCGGCGTGCGGCGGGTGCTGTTGGACACATCGTTCGTGACGGCCGATCCGGCGCCGCTCGGCATCCATCGGGTGCTGGCGCACTATGCCGTCCATGGCGCGCGCTTCGCCGCAGAGGCGGGCGTCGGGTTCGATCTCGTAGAATGCACGCCGGACGGCGGTTTCACGCGCCGGCTGGCACCGCTCGTCGGCGCTCCGCAAAAGCCGCCCAAACCGCCCCTGGCGGTTCGCATGGCCAGCGGCACAGGCCTTGAGGTCTTGCGCTATGGCAGCCGCGTTCTGTCCGCGGCCGGCAATCTTCTGGCAGCCCTGATTCCGGCGGCACCGCTGAAGCGCGGCAGCGCAGCGCTTTCGCGAAGGATGGACGCGCTTGTCCCGGCGGTGCGCGCCGCGCTCGCGCCGGAGCCGCTCCGAGGCGAGGCGATCGTCTTTGCGCCGGGCGACGTGTTGTTCTGCCCCGGCTTCTGGCACGAGATGGATTTCGGCGCCTATCGGCAGGCCGCTGCCGCCGGGGCGGAGATCGTGTTTCTCGTCCACGACATCCTGCCGGCGCTCCTGCCGAGCTTCTATCAATATCCCTGGCGGCTGAAATTCGAGCGTGCCCTGATCCAGGCGGTGGCATTGGGCGGACATTTTTATGCGGTCTCCGGCCAAAGCCTCAACGATCTGCACGCGTTCGCGCGCTGGCACGGCCATGAGGTCCGCGGCTCGGTCGCCTATAACGGCTTTGATCCGGCAGACGGGCAGGGTGCGGTCGAGACCGCCGCGCTGAGCGATGCGCACCGGGCGGTGCTGGCACGGCGCCCCTGGCTCATGGTGGGCACGGTGGAGCCCAAGAAGGGCCATCGCGATGCCGTCGCCGCGTTCGAGCAGCTCTGGCGTGCGGGCTATGACCGGCCGCTGGTGATCATCGGCCGTCGCGGCTGGATGAGCGAGGACATGCTGGAGATCATCTGCGGCTCGCCCTGGTATGGGCAGCGGCTGTTCTGGCATCAGGACCTCGGCGACGCCGCCGTGGCAGCCCATTATGCCGGCGCCCACGCACTGCTGTTCGCTTCCCTCGCCGAGGGGTTCGGATTGCCGCCGCTGGAAGCGGCGACGCGCGGGCTTCCCGTGCTCGCGCGCGACATCCCGGTTGTCCGCGAAGTCCTCGGCCCGGCGGGGTGTTATTTTTCCGATAGGGGCGGCCTGCCGGACGCGATCCGCGCCCTTGAGGATGCGGCGGGTTATGCTGCGATGCAGCATCGCCTATCCGGCTTGGCCTGGTATTCCTGGCAGGCGGTGGTGGACCAGGTGATGGCCGATCTGCTGCGGCCCCCTGCGGAGCGTGCGCAGGGGTCGGATTTGCTGGCGTCGGTCCGGCGAGTCCCGGTGCGGGGAAATGCCCGTTAAACGGGCATTTACAACCAATATTCGCGGAAAAGTTGATGCTCTCAGAAGCCGCTCTGCGGCAAAATCGAAGATCGGACGACCGTTTCCTTATCCGTTCCGAAACCGCCGCTCTTGGCCTCCTGAAGAGATTCTAGAGGTATCTCCTTTTTCAGCCGCTGAAATTTCCCCATTTCAGGCCCGGGCGGCCTGCAAAGCTGGTCCGATCGCCTCCGGTTCGGTGATCGGCAAGGTGCAGCGCCCTTCGACGCAGATGAAGGCCGCGCCCGAGGGCGGGGCGCTCTCCATGCGCGCGCGGGCCAGGCTGCCGGCGGGCAAATCGTCGGCGGCGGCGGCGCGGATGACCACCCGTGCGAGGAAGGACAGGCGCAAGCCCGCCTGCGCCAGGGCCTCGCCCGCGGCTCCGGTGGTGACGATTTCCGCCAGCCGCAGGCGGGTGTCGATGGCATTGAGCAGCGCTCCATGGGCGAGCGCGTTTCCGGCCGCCGCCGCCGAGAGACCCCGCAGGATGCGATCGGCCCGCGCGCGCAGGGCATCATCGCCCACCAAAGCGGAGAGGCGGACCAAGGCATCGGCCGCCACCGCGTTATAATTTGGCTGGGCCTCGTCCATGGTGGAGAGCGGCCGCACCACCAGAGCGTCGGCATCGTCGGCCGTGAGGAAATAGGCGCCGCTGGCGCTGTCCAGATGATGGCGTTCCAGCACCGTGAGAAAGGCCACTGCCCGGTTCAGCGGTTCGCCCGCGCCGGTGGCCTCATGCAGGGCGATGCCGGCCCGCGCCATGGCGGCGAGATCGCTGGCAAGGCCGGGAAAAAGCGTGCGGCCGGAGCGATAGGAATGGCCGAGCCGATCGCCCTCGCTCATGAGATCCACCACGCCCGTGAACGCGCGCTCGGCCAGGGCGATCCAGGCGGGCTCGTTCAGCAGCGCGCCGGCGCGGGCGAGGGCGCCGATCATCAGGCCATTCCAATCCGCCAGAACCTTGTCGTCGAGGCCGGGCCGCACGCGGTTCGCCCGTGCCGCGAGGAGCTTTTCGCGCATCGGGGCAAGGCGCGCTTCGTCCGCGTCCGCCACGTCGCCGGCCTTGGTGCGGTTGAGAATGGTGGCAGCTTCCCAGTTTCCGCCCGGCGTCACATCATAGAATTGGGCGAAATAGTCGGCGTCCTCCGCGCCCAGGACCTCGTCGATCTGGGCCTTGGTCCACACATAGAACTTGCCTTCATGGCCCTCGCTGTCGGCATCCAGGCTGGCGCAGAAGGCGCCGCCATCGGTCAGCATTTCCCGTTCCAGCCAGTCGACGGTTTCGCGCGCGCGGGCCAGAAACAGCGGGTCGCCGGTCTCCTGATGGGCGAGGGCGAGCAATTCCAGCAGCAAAGCGTTGTCGTAGAGCATCTTTTCGAAATGCGGGACGAGCCAATATTCATCCACGCTGTAGCGCGAGAAGCCGCCGCCGAGATGATCATAGATGCCGCCCTCGCACATGCGGTTGAGGGTGAAGGCGCAGATGGCTTTCAGCTTTTCATCGCCCGTGCGCTCGCCCGCGCGCCAGAGCATTTCCATCAGCCCGGTCTGGGGAAATTTCGGCGCGCCGCGCAGGCCGCCATTGGCCTTGTCGAACAGGCCGGCGATCTGCTGCGCCGCCCGGTCCAATTCGGCAAGGCCGATCACCACCTCGCCCTGCGGCCGGGCCGCCTTCTCCAGCCGTTCGAGGATGGCGTCGCGATTATGGGCGATCTTTTCTGGCGTCTCGCGATAGACCTCGGACACCTGTTGCAGCACGGCGGTGAAGCCGGGGCGGCCATAGCTCGCATTGGGGGGAAAATAGGTGCCGCCCCAGAACGGCTTTGCATCCCCGTCCAGAAACATGGTCAGCGGCCAGCCGCCCTGTTCGCCGAGTTGCTGGAGCGCGGCCATATAGATCTGGTCCACGTCGGGCCGCTCCTCGCGATCCACCTTGATGTTCACGAACAGGTCGTTCATGACCCCAGCCACCAGGGGATTTTCGAAGCTTTCATGGGCCATGACATGGCACCAATGGCAGGCCGCATAGCCCACGGAGAGCAGAACCGGCTTTCCCGTGCGGCGGGCTTCCGCGAACGCTTCGGGGCCCCACGGCCACCAATGGACGGGATTGTCCTGATGCTGAAGCAGATAGGGACTGGTCTCGGACCCGAGGCGGTTTTCGGTCATCGTCCCAACTCCAGTTTCAAGGCCGGTGCATGATGCGGTCATCGGACACGATCTTCGCTTTGTCCAGCGGACGCTTGCCCTCGGGGGTCGCGCTCGTGCGCATTTCCGGCCCCGCAGCGCGCGCCGCCGCCCTGGCCGTGGCCGGCGCGGTACCTCCCGCCCGGCACGCGACCTATGCCGTCTTGCGGGCGCCGGGGACGGGGGAGGCGCTGGACCGGGGGCTGGTCCTGTTCTTCGAAGGCCCGCGCAGCGCCACGGGGGAAGACCTCCTGGAGCTTCACCTTCATGGCGGCCGGGCGGTGGTTGCCGCCATTCTCTCAACCCTGTCGGGGCTGGATGGGTTCCGGCCCGCGCTGCCCGGCGAATTCACCCGCCGCGCCCATGCCAATGGGAAGATGGACCTCGCCGAAGTGGAAGGCCTCGGCGATCTCATTGCAGCCGAGAGCGAGGCCCAGCGCCGGCAGGCCCTGGCGCAAGCCTCCGGCGTTCTCTCCCGGCGCGTCGCCGGCTGGCGCGAGCGGCTGATCCGCGCCCTGGCATTGGTGGAAGCGACCATAGATTTCGCCGATGAGGATGATGTCCCAGAGGATCTCACCGGCCCTGCGCTGCTGGAAACCGGCCTGTTGCGGGAGGAACTGGCGGCGGCGCTCGCCGACAGCGCGCGCGGAGAACGGGTGCGCGACGGGCTTTCCATCGCCATCGCCGGTCCGCCGAACGCGGGCAAATCCACCTTGTTGAACCGTCTCGCGGGGCGCGAGGCGGCCATCGTCTCCCACCGTCCCGGCACCACGCGCGACGTGCTGGAGGTGCATCTGGAACTGGCCGGGCAGGCGGTGACGCTGATCGACACCGCCGGCCTGCGGGAGACCGACGACGAGGTGGAAGCGGAAGGCATTCGCCGCGCCCGCGCCCGCGCCGCATCGGCCGACCTGGTGCTGTGGCTCAGCGAGGCGGGCGCCCCGCCGCCACCGGAACTCGCGCACGCGCTCGCCGTGCGCACCAAGGCCGACAAGGTGGAAACGGGAGCGGCCGCGCCGCGCGATGCTGGGCCTGTGCTCGCGATTTCCGCCGCCACGGGGCAGGGGATCGAGGACCTGATCGCTTTGATCGAAGCGCGCGCGGCGGAGCTGGGCGGCGGCGAGCCGGCCCTGATCACCCGCGAACGCCAGCGGCTCGCCCTTCGCGATGCGCTGGCGCACCTTGATCGTGCTTTGGCGCGCGCAGGCGGCGGGGGCGAGGATCTGCTGGCGGAGGACCTGCGCCTCGCCGCTCGCGCGCTCGATGCGCTGGTAGGGCGGGTGGACATGGAAGATGTTCTGGACGCTCTGTTCCGCACCTTCTGCATCGGCAAGTGAGCGGGCGCGAGGACGCACGGGGGATCCGCAATGTTTCACGTGAAACATTTTGCGTCCCACCTGGCCGCTCGGACCGGTTGAGGGAGACCCTTCTCTTCAGGATGAGGCGAGACGTACCGTCATTGCGATGCCGCGCCGGGCCGGCGCACCTCTCGGAACAGGATGCGGAGCAGGAGACGAAGACAGCTACGCCGCTCCGGGTCCCGCAATGTTTCACGTGAAACATTGCGATGAGGGGCTGTGGGCTTGCGGAGCAGGCGCCATCACCGCGCAGCCTGTAAGCCAGACACGGAATGTTTCACGTGAAACATTTTGAAGTGGCGATGGCGGGCGGTGCACGGCGACGTCCATCGGGCGACCATGTCGCGCGGCGCATCCGGGATTATCGAAGCGAAAATGTTTCACGTGAAACATTCCGCTCGGTCCATGGCGAAGCGGGCCGAGGAAAGCGTCGCCCCCTGATCGCGTGCGGGCCAAAGCGCCCGTCGAAATCCCGTCGTTCGCCACCCAGCGCCGATGGCGATAAGGGAGGCTCGGCGGGCGCGACGCCTGCGGCCCCGCAGAATGTTTCACGTGAAACATTCTGCGTCCTTCTCAGCCATTCCGCCCGTCCATGTGCTTCGAAGCGGGAGGACCCGCGGCCCGGATGCGTTCGGGGAATCCGCGTTGATCCAAGGCGAGGCACTCAGCATTGTCTATGTCGCGCGGCGGTCGACGTGCGCCTGCGAACGCGCGTCGCGCCGCTTGAGTAAAATGTTTCACGTGAAACATTTTGGCGGGTAGGTGCGCGAAACGAGGTGCAAGAGGCCCCATCAGGCCCTGGAATGTTTCACGTGAAACATCGGTCCATCCCGCGCCCGTGGGAGGATCACGCGCCGGTCCGCGGTGGGAGCAGGGCACAGGGCATCAGAAGCCCTCGCGCATATCGCAGTGGCGGTGCCCCGCTTGGCCGGTGCAGACGGGCGAACGCGCGATACCGATCATTTGGCGCCCATCCGCCTCAAAATGTTTCACGTGAAACATCGCTGGCGGGGCGTGGGTCTCGGCGCCGGGGGCGATCGGCCGAGGGTCAGCCACGGTGCACACCCAAAATGTTTCACGTGAAACATTCGCCCCGCCTCGCGCCCGTGGTCCGTCCAGAGCGAGAGCGCCGGACACGGCTGGGCGTGAGACATCGCTTCTTTGCGATCGTGAACCTCGTCAAGTGCGTGGGGTGAAGCCGCCTATTTCGTGAACTCCAGCATGGTGACATCGCCGTTCCGGGTTGCGAAGCTTTCCAGAGGAATTGCCCTTTGGATCGACGCGTGAGGTTGCGGCCGTCCATCACCTCTTCCCGTCCAATCACATGGGAGGATGCACCCCGCCTCGTTGGCGAGATCGAGACGGGCGATTGTCTGCGGCATCATGCGCGCCTTTGACCTCTGCCCGCACCTTCAAGAGGAGAGCGGGCTTTTCGGTTCCCTGCCGGATTTGTTCCGGATCGGCATGAGGCGCACTTCGGGTGTCGTCCAGATCGGATTGCCGTGTCGGCTCCACCAACCCAAATGTTTCACGTGAAACATTTTCCGCGCCGGCCGGCGGGCATGGGGAGGGGCGGGGACCAGCCGGCGACAGGCATGCCTCTCGCGAAGAATGTTTCACGTGAAACATTCGCCTCGCCTCGCGTCATCCCTGCGCCATCTCACATTCCTCCGCCTTGACCGCGCCGTGAAAGTGCCGTTCCTGTCGATCCAATCCAAAAAATCCGGCGGCGCGTCCGCCCACGGCCTCCGGGCCACGAGATGTGAATGACCCAATTGGAAACCCTGTTCGATGTGATGGTGGTGGGCGGCGGCCATGCGGGCTGTGAGGCGGCGGCGGCCGCGGCGCGCCTCGGCGCGCGCACGGCGCTCGTCACCCAAAGCGCGGCCACCATCGGCGCCATGTCGTGCAATCCCGCCATCGGCGGGCTCGGCAAGGGCCATCTGGTGCGGGAGATCGACGCGCTGGACGGGCTCATGGGCCGGGTGGCGGATCAGGGCGGCATCCAGTTCCGCGTGCTCAATCGGCGCAAGGGCCCGGCGGTGCGCGGCCCGCGCGCCCAGGCTGATCGCAAGCTCTACGCCCGCGCCATGCAACAGGCGCTCGCCGCCCAGGAAAACCTTACCATCCTCGAAGGCGAGGCGGATGATCTGATCCTTTCGGGCGGGCGCGTCGCCGGCCTGCTGCTGAGCGACGGCCGCGCCTTTTCCTGCGGCGCCGTGGTGCTCACCACCGGCACGTTTCTCAACGGCCTGATCCATATGGGCGAGGTGCAGATTCCCGCCGGCCGCATGGGCGAGAAGCCGGCGCTCGGGCTCTCCGGCACGCTGAAGCGCCTCGGGTTCGCGCTCGGACGGCTGAAGACCGGCACGCCGCCGCGCCTCGATGGCCGCACCATTGATTGGGCGGGGCTTGAGATGCAGGACGGCGACGCGCCGCCGGAGGCTTTTTCCAGCCTCACCACGCGCCTGCCCAATCCGCAGGTTCAGTGCGGCATCACCCGCACCACGCAAGAGACGCACGATGTGATCCGCGCGAACCTCTCGCGCTCGGCCATGTATTCCGGCCGCATCGAAAGCACCGGGCCGCGCTATTGCCCCTCCATCGAGGACAAGGTGGTGCGCTTCGGCGATCGCGACGGCCACCAGGTCTTCCTCGAGCCCGAGGGGCTGGACGACCCGACCATCTATCCCAATGGCATGTCCACCTCGCTTCCGCAGGAGGTGCAGCATCTTTTCCTGCGCACCATTCCCGGCCTGGAGCGGGTCGAGGTGCTGCGGCCCGGCTATGCCATCGAATATGACCATGTGGACCCGCGCGAGCTGGCCCCGACGCTGGAGGCGAAGCGGGCGCCCGGCCTGTTCCTCGCCGGCCAGATCAATGGCACCACGGGCTATGAGGAAGCCGCCGCCCAGGGCCTGCTCGCGGGCTTGAACGCCGCACGTCGCGCCGGCGGCGGGGCGGGCGCGGCAGGGGAGGGCATCGTGATCGACCGGGCCGAGGGCTATCTCGGCGTGATGGTGGACGATCTGGTGACGCGCGGCGTCACCGAGCCCTATCGCATGTTCACCTCGCGCGCCGAATATCGCCTCACCTTGCGCGCTGACAATGCCGACCAGCGGCTCACCGCGCGGGGCCTCGCGCTCGGCCTCGTGGGGGCGGAGCGGGCGGCGCATTTCTCCGCCAAGATGGCGGCGCTCGACGGCGCGCGCGATCGCGCCCGTGCGTTGAACGTGACGCCCAACGAGGCGGCGGCGTTCGGGCTGAACGTGAACAAGGACGGCCAGCGCCGCAGCGCCTTCGATCTTCTGGCCTATCCGGACATCGGGTTGGAGCAGGTGGCGCGCATCTGGCCGGAATTTTCCGATCTGAGCCCGGCGATTGCCGAGCAATTGGAGATCGACGCGAAATATGCCGTCTATCTGGATCGCCAGGCCGCGGACATCGCCACCTTGCGCCGCGACGAGGATCTGATCCTGCCCGAGGCGCTGGACTATGCGCCGCTGCCGGGCCTCTCCAACGAGCTGAAGCACAAGCTCGCCCATGTGCGCCCGCGCACCATCGGCCAGGCCGGCCGCATGGAGGGCATGACCCCCGCCGCGCTCGCGCTGCTGGTGACCTATGCCCGGCGGCAAGGGGCGGTGTCGGTGAGCGGGGCGGCGGTCGTGGGGGCGGAGCAGGCGGTGGGCTGAGGGTTGGACGGGCGGGAGGGACGGCCGACGCGAATCACCTGTTAGACCTCATCCCCCACCCGGTGCGAGGAAGGGGCGGGATGGGAACGGGTGCGCTTCCGGCCGGGCCAGGGGCCTAGCTGTTTGCCGTTCCGGAAATCTCCGTGTGAATCCTGGGGAACGTAACCCGTAACCTGGCCCAAAATCGGGGCGCGCGCATTTCGGCGAAAAACGTTCTGCCGAATCTGCGGTTTCACGTGCGATAAAGCCGCGGAAATGGGCACGAAAAGCGCATGAGAAACTCTTCAGATTCGGCCAAGGCGGCGATCGCGCAAAATGTTTCACGTGAAACATTTTCCCGGCTGGAAACCATCGCTGACCTGCTAACCAAATGGCAGAAAACGATAAATCTCGTTTCCCCCGCCACCATCCCCGAGCTGTGGACGCGCCATATCGCCGATTCACTGCAACTTATGACCCATGTGAGAGATGATGTGCGCGCCTGGGTAGATCTCGGCTCCGGCGGCGGATTTCCAGGTCTCGTTGTGGCGGCGGTGCTGGCGGAGCGGGAGGGCGCCCATGTGGACCTGGTGGAGAGCGACAGCCGCAAGTCCGCTTTCCTGCGGGAAGCGGCGCGGCTCGCCGACCTGCCGGTGAGCGTGCATCCCCAGCGCATCGAGCAGGTGGCGGCCGCTCTGGCGCCTGGAAAACAGGTGGTTTCCGCCCGCGCGCTGGCGCCGCTGCCCAAATTGCTGGGGCTCACCGCGCCGTTTTTCGACGCCGGCGCCATCGGGATATTTCCCAAGGGCAAGGATTGGCAGCGCGAATTGACCGAAGCCCGCAAAGACTGGACACTCGACCTCGAACTGCGCGACAGCCTCAGCGATCCCCACGGGAAGATCCTGGTTGTGACGCGCGCCCTCAAAGCGGTCCCGTCCCCGGCCGTCCCCGGCGGACACATACGCGGAAGCGCACATGACTGATCATTCCGTCACCGCCCCCATCGTCGGCGGCGTCACGCCGCGCATTCTGGCGCTGGCGAACCAGAAGGGCGGGGTGGGCAAGACCACCACCGCCATCAATCTCGGCACCGCCCTTGCCGCCATCGGCGAGAGCGTGCTGGTGGTGGATCTCGATCCCCAGGGCAATGCCTCCACCGGGCTCGGCATCGATCGCGGCCGGCGCAAGCTGTCCACCTATGACGTGCTCAGCGGGGAGGCGACCATGGCGCAGGCGATCGTCGATACCGGCGTGCCCTCGCTGTTCGTGGCGGCGTCCACGCTCGACCTCTCGGGCCTGGAGCTGGAGATCGCCAATGAGCGCGACCGCGCGTTTCGCCTGCGCAACGCCTTGCGCGACATGGTCAACGACCCGGCGGCGCCGAAATTCACCTATGTCCTGATCGATTGCCCGCCCTCGCTCTCCCTCATCACGGTGAACGCCATGGCGGCGGCCCATGCCATATTGGTGCCGCTGCAATGCGAGTTCTTCGCGCTGGAGGGGCTCTCCCAATTGCTGAAGACGGTGGAGCAGGCGCGCGCCGCCCTCAATCCCGATCTCACCATCCACGGCATCGTGCTGACCATGTACGACGCGCGCAACAATCTCTCCGACCAAGTGGTGGCGGATGTGCGCCAGTTCATGGGCGACAAGGTTTACGAGACCGTGATCCCGCGCAATGTGCGGGTGTCGGAAGCGCCGTCCTATGGCAAGCCGGTGCTGCTCTATGATCTGAAATGCGCGGGCTCGCAGGCCTATCTGCGGTTGGCCTCCGAAGTCATCCAGCGCGAGCGGGCCGCCCGCGCGGTCGCGGCCTGAGGCGGCGCGTTCCAATGGGGAAGAAGGACATGGCGGAAGAAGGCCGCTCGCGGCTCGGCCGGGGGCTCGCGGCTTTGATCGGCGACATGGGGCAGGACGATACCCGTCCCGCGCCCAGCCAGAAGAGCGCCGGTACCCGCAAGGTGCCGATCGAATTCGTGCGCGCCAACCCGCGCAATCCGCGCCGCACCTTCCTGGAGGAGGGGCTGGACGATCTGGCGAGTTCTATCCGCGAGAAGGGCATCATTCAGCCCATCGTGGTGCGGCCCGTGGCGGACCATCCCGGCAATTTCGAGATCGTCGCGGGCGAGCGGCGCTGGCGCGCGGCCCAGCGCGCCGGCCTGCACGAGGTGCCGGTGGTGGTGCTGGAACTCACCGACCGCGAGGCGCTGGAAATTGCCATCATCGAGAATGTGCAGCGCGCCGATTTGAACCCGGTGGAAGAAGGCCTCGGCTACGAAGCCCTCATGGCGCAGTTCGACTATACCCAGCTCGATCTCTCCAAGGTCATCGGCAAGAGCCGCTCCCACATCACCAACACCTTGCGGTTGCTGAAGCTTCCCGAGAGCGTGAAGGCCTATCTCGCCGAAGGCCGCCTCTCCGCCGGTCACGCCCGCGCGCTGCTCGCCCATGAGGATCCCGAGACCATCGCCCGCGACGTGGTGGAGAAGGGCCTGAGCGTCCGCGACGTGGAGGCCATGGGCAAGGTGAGGGAGGCCTTGTCGTCACCGCCGTCGCCCAAGCCCGCACCGGTGCCCAAGGATGCCGACACCCGTGCGCTGGAAAAACGCCTCACGGATGCGCTCGGGCTGGCGGTGAGCCTTCAGGCCAAGGGCGAGGCGGGCGAACTGCGCATCCGCTATGGCGACCTCGACCAATTGGACCTGATCTGCCGGCGGCTCGGCGTCGCGTGAGGCCTCCGGCCTGACCCGGCAAAGACCTTTCCCGCGTTTCCCCCACCCCAGGCCCGGCGGCACAAATCTTTATGCTGCAACGCGTCATGCGCGTGTCACGGGCTGGTGCGAGGTAACGGAAGGTTTTTCCGGGTCGGTTGAGGGGGGTTCGATGACGGCGCACACTGCGGCGAAACCGGCGCATGCCCATGGGGCGGCGCACGGCCACGCGCATCGCGAAAAGCCGGTGAAGCTCGATCGCAAGAACGGCGCACCGGAAGTTTTCATCTTCTTCGCCCTGCTCATCGGTGGCCTTGGCTACACGGTGTGGTCCATCTGGACCGACGTGCAGGCGGCATCTCCCGGCGTGCTCACCTTCGCGCCGTTCATGCTGTTGCTGCTGGCGCTGCTGATCGCGCTCGGCTTCGAGTTCGTGAACGGCTTCCATGACACCGCGAACGCGGTGGCCACGGTGATCTACACCAATTCGCTCCCCGCCCATTTCGCGGTGGTGTGGTCCGGCGGCTGGAACTTCCTCGGCGTGCTGGTGTCCTCGGGCGCGGTGGCGTTCGGCATCATCTCGCTTCTGCCGGTGGAACTCATCCTGCACGTGGGCACCGGCGCCGGCATGGCCATGGTGTTCGCCCTGCTGATCGCCGCCATCATCTGGAACCTCGGCACCTGGTATCTCGGCCTGCCGGCGTCCTCCTCCCACACCCTGATCGGCTCGATCATCGGCGTCGGCATCGCCAACCAACTGATCCAGGGCAAGAGCGGCGTCGCTGGCGTGGATTGGAGCCAGGCCGCCAATGTGGGCTATGCGCTGCTGCTGTCCCCGGTGGTCGGCTTCTTCGCCGCCGGCCTGCTGCTGCTGACCATGAAGGTGCTGGTCAAGAACCCGGCGCTCTATGCCGAGCCCAAGCCCAACCACCCGCCGCCGTGGTGGATCCGCGGCCTGCTGGTGCTCACCTGCACCGGCGTGTCCTTCGCCCACGGCTCGAACGACGGGCAGAAGGGCATGGGCCTGATCATGCTGATCCTGATCGGCATCGTGCCCACCGCCTACGCCTTGAACCGGGCCATCGATTCTACCGACGTGGCACAGTTCCGTGCCCTCGCCACGGTCACGGAAGCCTCGCTGCTGAAGGCTGCGAACAATGCGCCGGTGCCGGCTGATCCCCGCGAGGCGCTGACGGAATATGTGCGCGACCGCAAGCTGACCCCTGAAACGGTGCCGGCCCTGGCCGCCGTGGCGGGCGAAATCTCCACCCTCGTGGGCAATCACGAGACGCTCGCCCAGGTGCCCGCCGCCGCCGTGCCCAACATGCGCAACGACATGTATCTGGCGTCGGAAACCATCCGCCTGATGGGGCGCCAGAAGGAACCCACCTTCGATGCCGAGACCAGCGACAATCTGGCGGCGTTCAAGCGCGCGCTGGACAATGCCACCAAGTTCATCCCGCTGTGGGTGAAGGTGGCGGTGGCCATCGCCCTCGGCCTCGGCACCATGGTGGGCTGGAAGCGCATCGTCGTGACGGTGGGGGAGAAGATCGGCAAGACCCACCTCACCTACGCCCAGGGCGGTTCCGCTGAACTGGTCGCCATGGGCACCATTCTCGCCGCCGACATGTACGGCCTGCCGGTGTCCACCACCCATGTCCTGTCCTCGGGTGTCGCGGGCACCATGGCGGCCAACAAGTCGGGCCTGCAGCTCTCCACCGTGCGCAACCTCGCCATGGCCTGGGTGCTCACGCTGCCGGTGGCGATCATCCTCTCCGGCGGGCTCTATATCCTGCTGCGCCAGCTGATGTGACCGGCTGGGCGGATATCCGCCGGTCGATTCCGCAGGTCTGAAACCGGGCGCGGCTCCTTCGGGATGCCGCGCCTTTTTCGTCGGGGCCGGCCGCGTCGCGCAACGGACCCTCTCCCGCCGCACGCCAATGACGGGGGAAAGGGCGGCGGCGCGATTTCCTTGCCCGGCCGCGTGCTCTAGCCTGCGGCCATGACCAGCGAAGGCATCCATCCGCAAGCCGATCCCGTCGAAGTCGATCCCGTCCCGGCCGGGGCGGGGGAGGGCGCGCGTGCCGCAAAGGCACCGGCGCCGCGCGCGGCCGAGGGGCACGTGACCCCGGTCATGGCCCAGTTCGTGGAGATCAAGGCCGCCAATCCCGACTGCCTCCTGTTCTACCGCATGGGCGATTTCTACGAATTGTTCTTCGAGGATGCCGAGCAGGCCTCGCAGGCGCTCGGCATCGTGCTCACCAAGCGCGGCAAGCATCTGGGCGAGGACATCCCCATGTGCGGCGTGCCGGTGTCGCGGGCGGAGGAATATCTTCACAAGCTGATCGCGCTCGGCTTCCGCGTCGCGGTGTGCGAGCAATTGGAAGATCCGGCGGAAGCGCGCAAGCGCGGCGGCAAGAGCGTGGTGCGCCGCGACGTCACCCGCCTCGTCACGCCCGGCACCCTCACCGAGGATGCCTTGCTCGATGCGCGGCGCGACAATGTGCTGCTCGCGGTGGCCCGCACCCGCGCCGGCGGGGAGGGCGAGGCCCATGCCTATGCGCTGGCCTATGCGGACGTTTCCACCGGCGGCTTTCGCGTGGTCTCCACCAGCCGGGCCGACCTTGCCGCCGACCTTGCCCGCATCGAGCCGGCCGAAGTGCTGATTTCGGACGCGCTCTATGAAGATGGCGACCTGCGCGAAATCTGGGACCAGCTGCCCGCCGTCACGCCCTTGCCGCGCCAGGGGTTCGAGGGCACGGGGGCGGAAGGGCGGCTGGCCGGCTTCTTCGGGGTGGCGACGCTGGAGGCGTTCGGCGCCTTCTCCCGCGCCGAGCTGATCGCCGCCGCCGCCATCGTCGCCTATGTGGAGCGCACCCAGCTCGGCGCGCGGCCCGCCTTGGCGCCGCCGGTGCGCGAGGCCGATGGCGCCCTGATGCTCATCGATGCCGGCACGCGGGCCAATCTGGAGCTGGTGCGCACGCTCTCCGGCGAGCGGCGCGGCTCGCTTCTTGCCGCCGTGGACCGAACGGTGACGGCGGCCGGCGCCCGCCTGCTGGCGCGGCGGATTTCCGAGCCGCTCACCGATCTTGCGGCCATCCGCGCGCGGCACGATGCGGTGGAATTTCTCGCCGGCAATGCCGAGATTCTCGCCGTCCTGCGGCGCGGGCTCGCCGGGGCGCCGGACCTCGCGCGCGCGCTCTCCCGGCTTTCGCTCGGCCGGGCGAGCCCGCGCGACCTTGCCGCCATCGGCCGGGGCCTGGAGGAAGGATTCGCGCTCGCCGCAGCCTTCGTCGATGCGCCGCCGCGCGATCTGGCCCGCGCTGTCCTGGCGCTTGCCGGCATGGACACGGAGCTGGCGCGCGACCTTGCCGCCGCGTTGGAGGACGAGCCGCCGCTGACCCGCCGCGACGGCGGCTTCATCCGCGCCGGCTATGATGCCGATCTCGACGCCACCCGCGCCCTGCGCGACGAGAGCCGGCGCGTGGTGGCGGCGCTGGAACGGCGCTATGTGGACGAAACCGGCATTCGCTCGCTGAAGATCCGGCACAATGCGGTGCTGGGGTATTTCGTCGAGGTCACCGCCCAGCATGGCGACCGCCTGCGCGAGGCGCCGCTCTCCGCGACCTTCGTGCATCGCCAGACGTTGGCGGGTGCGGTCCGCTTCACCAGCGTGGAACTGGGGGATCTGGAAAGCCGCATCGCCAGCGCCGGCGAACGCGCGCTCGCGCTGGAACAGCATATTTTCGATCGCCTCGCCGCCGCTGTTGTGGCGCAGGCGGGCGAGATCCGCGCCGCCGCCGAGGCCCTGGCGGAGCTCGATGTGTTTGCTGGTCTCGCGCGTCTCGCCGTGGACGAACGCCATGTGCGCCCCGAGATGACCTCCGGCGTGGATTTCGAGGTCCAGGGCGGGCGCCATCCGGTGGTCGAACAGGCGCTGGCGAAGGGCGGCGGGCCGTTCGTCGCCAATGATTGCGATCTGTCCGCTCCGCCCGGCAAGGAGGCCGGCCGGATCTGGCTGGTCACCGGCCCCAACATGGCGGGCAAGTCCACCTTCCTGCGCCAGAATGCGCTGATCGCGGTGCTGGCGCAGGCCGGTGCCTTCGTGCCGGCGCGGGCGGCGCGGCTGGGCGTGGTGGATCGCCTGTTCTCCCGCGTCGGGGCGGCCGACGATCTCGCGCGCGGCCGCTCCACCTTCATGGTGGAAATGGTCGAGACCGCGGCCATCCTGAACCAGGCGACGCCGCGCTCTCTGGTGATTCTGGACGAGATCGGCCGCGGCACCTCCACGTTCGACGGCATGTCGATTGCCTGGGCGAGCCTGGAGCACCTGCACGAGGTCAACCGCAGCCGGGCCCTGTTCGCCACCCATTTCCACGAACTGACCGCGCTGACCCAGCGCTGCGACCGGCTGATGAACGCCACCGTGAAAGTGGCGGAATGGCAGGGCGACGTGGTGTTCCTGCATGAGGTGATCGCGGGCGCGGCGGATCGCTCCTACGGCATCCAGGTGGCGAAGCTCGCTGGCCTGCCGCCCGCCGTCATTGCCCGCGCCAAGTCGGTGCTGGCGGAATTGGAAGCGGCGGAACGGGCGGCGCCGGCGCAAAGGTTGCTGGATGAGTTGCCGCTGTTCGCCGCGGCGGTGCGCCGGCCGGAGGCGCAAGGCGCGGCGCGCCCGCCCGATCCCGCAGTGACGGCGCTGGACGGGCTCGATCCCGACAGCCTCACGCCGCGCGAGGCGCTGGAAGCACTTTACAAGCTGAAGGGTTTGCGGACGCAGACGGCGGGCTGATCTGCGCGGAGATCAGCCACCGCCCGGCGGGGGCGCGGTCATGGGGGCGGTGCCGGCGTCGAGGGGCGGCGGCGGCGCGGCGGCCTGCGGCTGCCATTCGCCCCAGGCGGTGAAGGCGTCCTGGAACGCCTGTTCGCCCGGCACGCCCTTTTCGAACGCGATGATCGCCCGCTTGTTGTTGGTATAGACCACCGGAATGTCGATCCACGGCCGGGTCTGAAGCAATTGGATATTGCGCTGGCGATCGGCCGGAACCGCCGAGAGGCCCACCAGGAAATAGGTCGGGTTGACCCGCACCGAGAGCCCCACCAGCGGCGCGCCCTGGGCGCCTTCGGTCTGCTTCATGCGGATGCCGGGCACATTGGTGATGCCGCCATAGGGGAAGTCCGCCGGCAGGGTAAAGCCGATCTCGATGGTGTGCGAGGCCGGCAAGGTCTGGTCGGTATTACGCCGGAGCACGAACGACAGCGCCATGCGCCGTTCGGGAATCTGCAATTCGGCCCGGATGCCGGTATCCGGCGGCAGGCCGGGGCCGGCGTTGAAGGTCTCGGTCTTCCAGGTCACCGTGCCTTCATAGCTTTGCAGGCCCTGCGGGCCCGAGGCGCTTTCCTCGAACAGGACCGCGCGCTGGGTGCCGCTGGTCGGGCGCTGCGGCATGGGCGGGGGACGGCGTGCGGCATCGCCCGAGGCCTGGGCGACGCGGTCCGCGCTCTTGGCCGGCTCGCTCGCGGGCCGCCCGGCATCGGCGCCCTGCACGGCCGGAGCCGACGGGGGGGCCGCGCGCGAAAAGACGAGCTGCTCCAGCGTTTCGTGATTGACCACGGCGAGCGCGATGCCGCCGACCGCCACGATGGCCAGAGCGAAATAGATGAGCGTGCGCCGACCGCGACCGCTGGCCTTGGTATCGTCGGAAACCGGCATGCGCGGGCGCGCCGTGCGGCTGGCGACCTTAGGCTTGCCGAGGGTCGGGCGCTGGTCGGTTGCGGCCTCGTCCTCCACATCCGGGGCTTCGTCCTCGGGCGGCGGGGGAAAGGCCGGGCGCGCAATGCTTTCGCCGAGGCGGCGGCGCGGCGGTTCGGTGCCGGAGGGGGCGGGCGGTGGCGCGATGCCAGCCGGCTCCGGCGGCGGGGTGGCGGGCTTTTCAGGCGGCGGCGGCTCCACCGGGGCAGGCGGTTCCGCCGCGGGAAGGAGGTTTTTTTGTTCCGCCTCGATCCGGCGGATGGCCTCTTCCAGGGACTGGCGCTCGCGGGTGATCTCCCCTTCCGGCAAGGGCGGCTCGACGCCGCGCAATTGCTTCAGGAGGGTGTTCCGCGCGCGGTCGAACATCATCTTCCGCGTCTCGGCCGTGTTGGACGGGAGACCGGCGATCGCACGAACCAGGAGCGGGTAATAATCAGCCATCAGCGCTTAAATCTGGAGGAGAGCAGAAAAGCTTTGGTTAAGCTTGAAACGGATTTTGCACCAAAATTGTGTCATCGCGTTCCGGGCTTGTCGAAAGCACGGCCACCGGGCAGCCGATCAGCTCCTCGACCCAGCGCACATATTTCACCGCCTCGGCCGGAAGATCGGCCCAGGAGCGGGCGCCGGCGGTGGATTCCTTCCAGCCGGGAATGGTCTCGTAGATCGGTATGGCGCGCGCCTGCTGGCCGCTTTCGGCGGGGAGATAATCAATCTCCTTGCCGTCGAGCATGTAGCCGACGCAGACCTTCAGCTCCTCGAAACCGTCCAGCACGTCGAGCTTGGTCAGCGCGATGCCGTGGATGCCGCAGGTCTTCACGGTCTGGCGCACCAGCACCGCGTCGAACCAGCCGCAGCGGCGCGGGCGGCCGGTGACGACGCCGAACTCGCGGCCCTTGGTGCCGAGGGTCTTGCCCACCTCGTCCGTCAGCTCCGAGGGGAACGGGCCTTCGCCGACGCGGGTGGTGTAGGCCTTGGTGATGCCGAGCACATAGTCCAGCGCCCCCGGCCCGACGCCAGATCCGCTCGCCGCGCCGGAGGCCACGGTGTTGGAGGAGGTGACATAGGGATAGGTGCCGTGGTCGATGTCCAGCAACGCGCCCTGGGCGCCTTCGAACAGGATCTTCTTGCCGTCGCGGCGGGCCTTGTCGAGCAGCTCCCACACCCGGTCCATGAACGGCAGGACCTTGGGGGCGATGGCTTCCAGCTCGGCGATCAGCGCCGCCGCATCCACCTCGTCCAGGCCGAGGCCACGCCGCAGCGGATTGTGATGGCTGAGCAGGCGCTCGACCTTGGCCGGCAGGCTCGAAAGATCGGACAGGTCCACGAGGCGGATGGCGCGGCGGCCGACCTTGTCCTCGTAGGCCGGGCCGATGCCGCGCTTGGTGGTGCCGATGCGGGTGCCCGGATTGGCGCCTTCGCGCAGAGCGTCCAGTTCGCGATGCAGCGGCAGGATGAGCGGGGTGGTCTCGGCGATGCGCAGGCGATCGGGGCCGACGACGACGCCTTGGGCCGCGAGGCGGGTCAACTCGTCCACCAGCGCCTGGGGGTCGAGCACGACGCCGTTGCCGATGACCGAAAGCTTGCCCGGCCGCACCACGCCCGAGGGCAGCAGCGAGAGCTTATAGGTCACGCCGTTCACCACCAGGGTATGGCCGGCATTGTGGCCTCCCTGGAAGCGAACCACCACGTCGGCCTGCTCGGAGAGCCAGTCGACGATCTTGCCTTTTCCTTCGTCGCCCCATTGCGAGCCGACAACGACCACGTTGGCCAAGGTGAGCGGTCCTCCGCCGGGGCGCGGCCGAATGCGGCGCGCGCGAACAAAGCAAAGCCCCGGTTGGACCGGGGCCAGATGGGTGCGTCTTACGGGATCGAGGCTTGCGAGGCAAGGCGTTACGCCGCGGCGGGCGGTTCCGCTGCCCGCCGCCCGGCGGGCGAGACCGCGCGGGGCCGCGCCATTTTCACCCCGAATTGCGCAATCCGGCGGAGATGCCGTTGATGGTGAGCTGGATGCCGTGGAGCACCTTGTCGCCCACATCCTCGCCCGCTTGGGCGCGGCGGTGCAGCTTCAACATGTGCACCTGAACGTGGTTGAGCGGGTCGAGATAGGGGAAGCGGTTGCGGATCGAGCGGTCGAGCAGCGGGTTGCCCTCCAGCAGGCGCTTCTGGCCCATGATGGCCAGCAGCAGCTCGATGGAGGTCTCGTATTCTGCCCGGATGCGCTCGAAGATGCGGGCGCGCAGCAGTTCGTCCGGCACCAGCTCGGCATAGCGCGAGGCCACCGCCAGCGAACTTTTCGAGAGCACCATGTCCATGTTGGACAGGAGGGTGCGGAAGAACGGCCATTCCTTGTACATGGCGCGCAATTGCGCCATCCCGTCGTCCGGACGGGCGGCGAGGAAGCCCTTCACCGCCGTGCCGAAGCCGTACCAGGCCGGCAGCATGAGCCGGCACTGGGCCCAGGAGAACACCCAGGGAATGGCCCGCAGCGCCTCGATGGACCGTGTCTTGTTGCGCGAAGCGGGGCGCGAGCCGATGTTCAGGGTGGCGATTTCGCTGATCACCGTCGAGGCCCAGAAATAATCCTCGAAGCCGGGGGTCTCGTAGACGAGGCCGCGATAGGCCGTGAAGGCGCGGTCCGATAATTCCTCCATGAAGGCGGTGAATTCCGGCCGCGGATCGGCCTGTTCGGGTTGCAGCAAGGTGGCGTCGAGCGTCGCGGAGACCAGGATCTCGAGATTGCGCCGGCCGACGTCGGGATTGGAATATTTGGAGGCGATGATCTCGCCCTGCTCGGTCACGCGGATCTGCCCGTCCACCGCACCGGCGGGCTGGGCGAGAATGGCGTCGTAGCTCGGGCCGCCGCCGCGCCCCACCGAGCCGCCGCGCCCGTGGAACAGGCGCAGCCGCACATTGTGGCGGGCGAACACCTCGATCAGCGAGGTCTCGGCCTTGTACAATTCCCAGCCCGAGGTGACGAAGCCGCCGTCCTTGTTGCTGTCGGAATAGCCGAGCATCACTTCCTGCTCGCCGCCGCGGCTGTCCACCAGGCAGCGGTACTGCGGGATCGCCAGCATGCGGTCCATCACCTTGGCGCAGGCCTGCAGATCGCCGATCGTCTCGAACAGCGGGATGATGTTGAGCGCGCTGGTGCCGTTTGCCTGCACCAGCCCCACTTCCTTCAGCAGCAGCGCCACTTCCAGCAGGTCCGAGACGCCTTCGGCCTTGGAGATGATGCAATTGGGGATCACCGCCCCGCCCAGCATGCGGTGCGCGTGGGCGGCCTCCCGCAGGATCGCGAGTTCGGAGTGGGTCTCGTCCGAATAGGTGAGGAAGGGCGAGGCCAGCGGCCGGGCATTGGTGAGCTCGCGCGTGAGCAAGGCGATGCGCGCCTCCTCGTCCATGCCGGCGTAATTGGTGCCGGGGGAGACCGCCTCCAGCAGTTCGCCGACGGTGCGGGCATGGACGTCGGAATTCTGCCGCAGGTCGAGGCTCGCGAGATGGAAGCCGAAGCAATCGGCCGCGCGCCGCAGATTGCGCAACCGTCCCCGCGCCAGCACGCGCGACCCGTTCGCGCACAGCGAGCGGTGGATGATATCGAGATCGGCCTTGAACGCGGCGGCGCTTTCATAGGGCGGAAAGGCCGGGTCGGCGGGGGCGGGTTCGCCCTTCAGCGCCGCCTCGCTCGCCGCGAGGCGGGCCGCGAGGGTCGCGAGGGCGCGGCGATAGGGTTCGTCCTGGTGGCGCGAGGAGGTGTCCGGGGAGCGCGCGGCCAGCTCGGTCAGCTCCGCCGAGACCGGCACCAGCCGGCTCGCCAAAGAGAGTTCGGCGGCGAGCGCCTCCACTTCCTCGCGGTAGAATTGCATGGCGCGGTCGCGGTGCAGTTCCACCGTGGTGCGCAGCACGTCGGCAGTGACGAAGGGATTGCCGTCGCGGTCGCCGCCGATCCAGCTGCCCACCCGCAGGAAGGACGGCACGTCCACCGGCCCGGCGCCGGGGTCAAGCTGTTCGAGATGATCTTCGATGGCGCAGAACAGGCGCGGCACCTCGTGCAGGAAGGTGTAATCGTAATAGGACAGGCCGTTCACCACCTCGTCGAGCACGGTCAGCTTGATGCGTCGCAGGATCGCGGTTTGCCACAAGGTGAGCACGGCGCGGCGCAGGGTCTCGATATCGCGGGCGGCCTCCTCGGGGGTGGCCTCCACCCGCTGGCGCCGGTCCAGCAAGGCGGCGATTTCCATTTCGCGGTTCAGTGTGCTCTTGCGCCGCACCTCGGTGGGATGGGCGGTGAGAACGGGGCTGACCAGAGCGGTGTCGAAGAAGGCTTTCAGCGCGTCCGGGCTCTTGCCCCCGGCGGCGGCGCGGGCGAAGGCGTTGGCGAGCGTGCCGACGCGCGGCGCGGAACCGGCGATGGCGTGGGCGCGGTTGCGGCGGGTGTGGTGCACGTCCTCGGCGATATTGGCGAGATGCGAGAAATAGCTGAAGGCGCGGATGATGCGCACGGCGGTATCCGATTTCAGGCTTTCCAGCAGGCCTTCCAGCTCCTGGCGCGCGCCCTCCTCGGAATCGCGGTGGAAGCGCAGCGAGGTCTGGCGGATGCGCTCCACGAGCGCGAAGATATCGTCGCCTTCCTGCTCGCGCACCGTGTCGCCGAGGATGCGGCCCAGCAGGCGGATATCCTCTCGCAGCGGGCGATCCTTATCGCTGGTTTCATCCGCCGGCTCGTTCAACCCCGCCCAGACCGCACTCGACATGTGTCCGACCCCCGTCGCCGCTTCGCGTATTGCTCTTTAGTCTAACGAGCTTTTTTGCATGCGCGAAGCAAATGCTGCATCCCGTCACCTGCGCGTCACCCGGGTGCGGCATGAGAACAAAGCTGGCGCAACGCTTTCGGCTCTTGCCAATGGGCGCGCGGCTAGCGACAACAGAACACCGGCCTGCGGGTCGGGACAGCTTTCGCTCCTCTGGGAGGGGCGGTGTGGTCCGGGGGTCAATGGTCAATGTCGCTCGCAGCCTCGCGCTCGGCGCTTCCGACGGCGCCTACAGCGCTCGATCATGCTTTGCGCGCGGCCAAGCCGGCCCTTTGGACGGTGGTGGTTTTCAGCTTCTTCATCAATATACTGGGGCTGACCGGCTCGCTCTACATGATGCAGGTCTATGACCGCGTCCTGGCGAGCCGCAATCTGCAAACCCTGGTTTTGCTCACCATCATCGTCGCCATTCTCTACATGGTCTCCGCCGCGCTCGAGGCGCTGCGCACGCAATTGCTGGTGCGCGCCGGGGCGAAGTTCGACGAGAGCATCAAGGAGGAGGCGTTTGACGCGGTGCAGCGCGCCTCGCTGCGGCGGCCCTCGCCCGGCCATGTGCAGGCGCTGCGGGATGTCGACACGGTGCGCGAATTCTTCGCCGGCCCCGGCCTGATCTCCTGCTGCGACGTGCCCTGGGTGCCGATCTACATCATCTTCGCCACC
>NCEH01000026.1 GCA_002304505.1 Rhizobiales bacterium 32-66-11
CCCTGCCCCTGGGTGGCGCGGATGGAGGTGCACAGGTTCGAGCGCTGGGAGAGGCAGGTTTTGCACTGCCGGCATTCCGGCGTGTAGAGCGGAATCACATGGTCGCCGACCTTCAGGCCGGTCACGCCCGCGCCGACCTCGCGCACGATGCCTGCGCCCTCATGGCCGAGAATGGCGGGAAACTTGCCCTCCGAATCCAGCCCGTCGAGCGTATAGGCGTCGGTGTGGCACACGCCGGTGGCCATGATCTCCACCAGCACTTCGCCCGCCTTGGGGCCGCCGATCTCGATGGTCTCGATGGTGAGGGGCTTCTTGGCTTCCCAGGCGACCGCAGCGCGCGTCTTCATGGCGTTCTCCGCAGATGTGACCGCCCGCCGTGCGGGCCTGCGCTCCTATAGCTTTCTTCTTTCCGACAGGGAATCGCGTTTGCGACACGCGGTGCCGGCTGGAGAAAAGCAGAGGCCGGGATAAGGGGCGCCCTCCCCCCTTGCGGGGGAGGGTTGGGGTGGGGGGTATGGGCCCGCGAGCACCACCCTCGCCCGGACAAGCGGCGCGACACCCCCCTCCCGGCCCTCCCCCTTGCGGGGGAGGAGAAGCCCGCGCCTATCCCCGCTTCATGGCGAAGCGCTTCAGACCCTCGGCCATGGCGAGATAGGCGACGACCAGCAGCGCCAAGGCGCCAAGCAGCGCCGGCGGCAGCAAGGCGAAGCCGAACCAGGCGCCGAACGGCGTGAACGGCAGCGCCATCGCCACCAGCAGGGCGCCGAGCGAAGAGGCCGCGAGCAAGGGATGGGGCAAGTCCGCCCAGGGGCGCGCGCGGGTGCGGATGATGAAGATGACGAGGATCTGCGTCGCCATGGATTCCAGGAACCAGGCGGTGCGGAATGCATCCGGCGTCACATGGAACAGGAAGATCAGGCCGCCGAAGGTGAGCAGGTCGAACACCGAGGAGAGCGGACCCATGATGGCCGCGAACCGCACCAGCCCCGCCATGTCCCACACCTGCGGCCGCGCCAGCGCCTCAGCCCGCACCCGGTCGAACGGGATGCCGATTTCCGAGAGATCGTAGAGCAGGTTGTTGAGCAGGATCTGGGTCGGCAGCATGGGCAGGAACGGCAGGAACAGGGAGGCCGCCGCCATGGAGAGCATGTTGCCGAAATTGGAGCTGGCGGCCATGCGCACATATTTGAGGATATTGACGAAGGTCCGCCGCCCCTCCTCCACCCCGTCGGCCACCACGCCGAGATCGCTTTCCAGCAGGATCATGTCCGCCGCCGCCTGGGCAACCCCGGTGGCGCCCTCCACCGAGAGGCCGATATCGGCGGCTTTGAGCCCCGGCGCGTCATTGATGCCGTCGCCGAGGAACCCCACCACCGCGCCGCGCGCCTGGAGCGCCTTGACGATGCGGGATTTCTGGTCCGGCGACAGGCGGCCATAGGCATCCACATGCCGCACCCGCACCGCCAGCGCGGCGTCGCTGAGTGCCGCCACATCGGCGCCGGAAAGCACTTCGTCCGCCTTCAACCCGACCAGGCCGGCGAGGCGCTTCACCACCACCGGGTCGTCGCCGGAGAGGATCTTCAGCCGCACCCCGGCCTTGGCGAGGCGGGCGATGGCGGCGGCGGCGGTGGCCTTGGGCGGATCGGCGAAGGCGCACAGGCCCTCGAACACCAGCCCGGCTTCATCCTCCACGGTCAGGTCGCGCGGCGCGCCGGGCCAGGGTTTGGACGCCACCGCCACCGCGCGCAATCCCTCGCCCGCCAAGGCCTGGACCAAAGCGCGCGCCTGCCCCTGCGCCGCCGCGTCCATGGCGCTGCCGTCGCGGCGCGTGGCGCACAGAGCCAGCACCGCCTCGGGCGCGCCCTTCACGATCAGAAGATGTTCGTCCGGCCCCTGCGCGAGCACGGAGCCGAGGCGGCGGGAAAAATCGAAGGCGCGCACCTCTTCCATCACCCAGCCCGCCGCCGGATCGTGCCGGCAGTCCAGCAGCGCCGCGTCGAGCGCCCCGCGATCGCCGCCGAGATGGGCGGCAAGGGCGGCGAGGGTGGCGGCGCGCGGATCCTCGGCACCTGTGGAATCAAGGCTTTTCGCCAGCGTGATGCGGGCTTCGGTGAGGGTGCCGGTCTTGTCCGTGCACAGCACATTCATGGCGCCGAGATCGTGGATCGCGGCGAGCCGCTTCACGATCACCTTGCGCGCCGCCATGCGCAGCGCGCCGCGCGAGAGCGTCACGGTGGTGATCATGGGCAGAAGCTCGGGGGTCAGCCCCACCGCGAGCGCCACCGCGAACATCAGCGATTCCAGCACCGGCCGGCCGAACAGCATGTGCGCGGTGAGCACCAGCAGCACCAGCGCCAAAGTGAGCCGCGCGGTGAGCAGGCCGAAGGCGTGCAGGTCGCGCTGGAAGGGTGAGGGGGCCTGCACTTCCGCGAGCGCGGAGGCGGCCTCGCCGAACAGGCTGTCCCGGCCGGTGTGGACCACCAGGGCGAGCGCCTCGCCGGTCTGCGCCACCGCGCCGCGAAACACCGCATTGTCGGCATCGGCCGCCAGGGCGGAGGCGATGACACCCGGCTGCTTGCGCACCGGATAGGGCTCGCCGGTGAGGGCTGCTTCATCGCAGGTGAAGGCATTCGCCTCCAGCACCCGCGCGTCGGCGGGAATGATGTCGCCGGCCCGGATCCGCACGAGATCGCCGGGCACCAGCGCGCCCACATCCACGGCGATGAAGGCGCCGTCGCGCTTCGCCTCCGCCTTCACGGCGACCGAGCGGCGCAGCATCTCGGCGGCTTTCAGCGCCTGCCCCTCCTGCACCGTGTCGAGCACGATGGAGAGGCCGAGAATGGCAAGGATGATGGTGCCGCCCACCGCATCGCCGGTGGCGACGGAAACCGCGCCGGCCGCCAGCAGGATCAGCGAGAGCGGCTCCGCCAGCCGCCGCATGATCGCGCGGACCGGCCCCACTTTTCGGGGCTGGCTGTCGGCATTGGCGCCATACCGGGCGCGGCGTTGCTCGACCGCGCCGGTGGTCAGGCCATCGGCGGTGCAGCCGAGCCCGGTGAGCATCGCCGCGACCGGGAGGGTCCAGAAGGGCTTGTCCTGTGCGGCCATGGCGTCCCGAAAACCCTTCGCCGCCGGTCAGGCGACGATATGGAAACCCGCGTCGGCATAGACCACGGAGCCGGTGAGCGGCGCCCCGGCCTCGCTCACCAGGAAGGCCGCCACCTTGCCGATCTGCTCGGTGGACACGAGATGGTTCGCCGGGGTGCGGGCGCGCACCTGATCCAGCAATTCGTCGAAGCGCTCGATGCCGGACGCGGCGCGGGTCTGCACCGGGCCGGCGGAGAGCGCATGGACGCGGATGCCCGCCGCGGCGAGGTCCGCCGCCAGATAGCGCACGGTGGATTCCAGCGCCGCCTTCACCGGACCCATGAGATTGTAATGATCCACCACCCGCTCGCTGCCGAAGAAGCTCACGGTCTGGAGCGCGCCGCCGGTCTTCATCAGCGGCAGCGCCAGCTTCGCCATGCGGATGAAGGAATGGCACGACACGTCCATGGCCATTGCGAACCCCTCGGCGGAGCAGTTCACAAGGCCGGTGTGCAGATCCTCGCGCGGAGCGAAGGCGATGGAGTGGAACACGAAATCCAGGCTGCCCCATTGCCGCTCGATGGTGGCGAACACCTCTTCCAGCTGGCCGGGAATGCGCACGTCGCACGGCACGATGATGGAGGCGTCCAGCTTCTCCGCCAGCGGGCGCACATAGGGGATCGCCTTCTCGTTGAGATAGGTGACGGCGAGTTCGGCGCCGGCGCCATGGAACGCGCGCGCGCAGCCATGGGCGATGCTCTCGGCATTGGCGATGCCGACCACGAGGCCGCGCTTTCCGGTGAGATCGACAATGGGGCTCATCGCACGGGCTCCAGATGCTGGATGATACCGACCGCTTCGTCGGCGATCACCTGTTCCTCGTCGGTGGGGATGACGAAGACTTGAACCTTGCTGTCGATGGCGGAGATCAGCGCCGCGTTTGCGGCATTGGCCTCCTCGTCCAGCTTCATGCCGAGCCAGCCGAGGCGCGCCGCCACCGCGCTGCGGATTTCGCCCTGGTGCTCGCCGATGCCGGCGGTGAAGACGAACCCATCCAGCCCGCCGAGCGTGGTGGCGAGCGCCGCCGTCTCGCGCGCGATGCGGAAGGTGAAGAGTTCGAGCGCCTCGCGCGCCTCCTCCGCATGGGAGGCCAGCAGCGCACGGCTGTCGGCGCTGATGCCGGAGACGCCCAGCAGGCCGGAGCGGTGGTAGAGAATGTCTTCCACCTCCTCCAGCGGGCGCTTTTCCTGCTTCAGCATGTGGATCAATACGCCCGGATCCAGCGTGCCGCAGCGCGTCGCCATGGGGATGCCGTCGAGGGTGGAAAAGCCCATGGAAGTGTCACGGCTGATGCCGCCGGAGAGCGCGCACAGGCTGGCGCCGCTGCCGAGATGCGCCACCACCACCCGACCGCCGAAGGTCGGATCATGCCGGCCCAGCTCGCGGGCGATGTATTTATAAGACAGGCCGTGGAAGCCGTAGCGCTTGATGCCCGCGGTGAACATTTCGCGCGGCAAAGCGAAGCGGCGCACCACATCCGCCTGGGTGCGATGGAAGGCGGTGTCGAAGGAGGCCACCTGCGGCAGGTCCGGCCGCAGATGGTGCAACGCCTTGATGATGCGCACGCTCTGCGGCTGGTGCAGGGGGGCGAGGGGCACCAGGCTCTCGATGCCCTTGAAGGTCTCGTGATCCACCAGCGCCGGGCCGCCGAAGCGGTCGCCGCCATGCACCACCCGGTGCCCCACCGCCGTGAGGCCGGCGACGCCGAAATGGTCCACCAGCCAGCGCAGCGTCTCGTCGATCACCTCGCGCAAATCCTCGGTGACGGCTGAGGTCAGGCGGATGTCCCGCGCCTCCCCGCCTTCCCTGACGGAGAGCATCAGCGGGCTGCGGCGCAAATCGATGATGCCCCGGCCGAGCCGGCGGGCCTGGCCGCCCTCCACCGCGAACAGGCCCATCTTCAGGGTCGAGGAGCCGGGGTTGAAGGTCAGAAGGATATGGTCGCTCACACCGTCACCCCGTCGAGCTTGGGCTGGCCGGCGACGGAGAGCTTGGCCAGCGCCACCGAGGCGAGGCGTACCTTCAGCGCGTCCGACCGGCTGGTGAGGATGATCGGCACGCGCGCCCCGAGCACCAGCCCGGCGGCATCGGCACCGGCGAGATAGATCAATTGCTTGGCCAGCATGTTGCCGGCTTCCAGGTTCGGCACCAGCAGGATGTCCGGCTGCCCGGCGACGGGGGAGACGATCTGCTTGATGTGCGCGGCATCGAGGCTGATGGCATTGTCGAAGGCCAGCGGCCCGTCCACCTTGGCGCCGGTGATCTGGCCGCGCGCCGCCATGACGGTGAGCGCCGCCGCATCGATGGTGGCCGGCATGTCCGGGTTCACCGTCTCCACCGCCGCGAGCACCGCGACCAGCGGCTCGGGAATGCCGAGGCGGTGCAGCAGGTCGATGGCGTTCTGGCAGATGTCGCGCTTCTGCTCCAGGGTCGGGGCGATGTTGATCGCCGCGTCGGTGACGATCAGCGGCTTGGGATAGGACGGCACGTCGAGCGCATAGACATGGCTGATGCGCCGCTCGGTGCGCAGGCCGGAGGCGGAGGCGACCACCGCGCCCAGCAATTCGTCGGTATGCAGGCTGCCCTTCATGAGCGCCGCGCATTCCCCGGAAGCGGCCAGCGCCGCCCCGCGCACGGCGGCGGCGTGGCTGTGCTCCACCGCCTCGATGCGCAGGCCCGCGAGCGGGATGCCGGCCTTTTCCGCGATCGCCCGAATCTTGCGCTCGGGGCCGATCAGGATGGGATCGATCAGCCCTTCGTCGCGCGCCTCGATGGCGGCCTGAAGCGCCTCGACGCTGCAGGGATGCACGACGCCCACGCGCATGGGCGGCAGGGAGCGGGCGCGCTGGACGAATTCGGAATAGCGCTCGCCGCCGCGCAACAGCACCTCCGGCACCGCGATGCGCGGCAGCGCCAGCTTTTCCAACGGGGCGATCACGGTCGCGGTGCCGGTCAGCACATCGACACCGGTCTGGTTTACGCAGCGCGTGTCGAGCAGGACGATGCGCTTCTCCGGCTTCTTCTCCAGCACCGTGACGGTGGCGGTGATGGTGTCGCCGGGCGCCACGGGCTTCCTGAAATGCAGGTCCTGCGACAGATAGATGGTGCCCGGCCCCGGCAATTCGGTGCCAAGCAGGGTGGAGATCAGCCCGCCGGTCCACATGCCGTGGATCACCACATGGCCGAAGATGTCGGTGGCGGCATAGGCCTTGTCGAGATGGGCCGGGTTCACGTCGCCGGAGACGGCGGCGAACAATTCGATGTCTTCATTCCTGACCACCCGCGTCAGCGAGGCGGAATCGCCGACGTTCAGCTCGTCGAACGTGCGGTTCAGCAGCAAAGGCGCGTTCATGATGGATCTCACGCTTGCAGGACATAGGTGCCGGGCGCGTCCTCGAGCGGGGGATAGCCCGCGCCCGGCGCGCCCATGGGCGGGGGAGAGACGAGGCCCTGGGACGAGCGCTGCGCCAGCCAGCCCTGCCAGGCCGGCCACCAGGAGCCCGGCTGCGCGGGCGTGGCCGCGAACCATTCGTCGGGCCCGAGGCACGAGTCCATGGCAGCCTTCTCGCGCAGGCGGAACTGGCGGTGCGGATGGCCCGGCTCGCTGACGATGCCGGCATTGTGCCCGCCGCTGGTCAGCACGAACGTCATGTCCGTGTCGGCGAGATAATGGATCTTATAGACCGAGCGCCACGGCGCGATGTGGTCGCGCTCCGTGCCCACGGCGAAGATCGGCACGCGGATGTCCTGGATCGCGATCGGGTGGCCGTTCACCACATAGCGGCCCGAGGCGAGATCATTGTTCAGGAACAGCTTGCGCAGATAATCCGAATGCATCTTGTAGGGCATGCGGGTGGCATCGGCGTTCCAGGCCATCAGATCGTTCATGGGGTAGCGCTCGCCCATGAGATAATCATGCACCATGCGCGACCAGACCAGATCGTTGGACTTCAGCAGTTGGAACGCGCCGGCCATCTGGCTCGAATCCAGATAGCCGCGATCCCACATCATGTCCTCCAGCAGGCTCACCTGGCTGTGGTCGATGAACAATTCCAGCTCGCCCGGCTCGGTGAAATCGGTCTGGGCCGCGAACAGGGTCATGGAGGCGAGACGCGTATCCCCGGCATCCGCCATGGCCGCCGCCGCCACCGTCAGCAGCGTGCCGCCGAGGCAATAGCCCACCGCGTGGATCTTCTCGCCCGGCACCACCGCGCTCACGGCATCGAGCGAGTCGGCGACGCCGAGCCGGCGGTAATCCTCGAAGCTGAGATCGCGGTCCTCGGCCGTCACATTGCGCCAGGACACGGCGAACACCGTGTGCCCCTGCCCCACCAGATAGCGGATCAGCGAATTGTTGGGGGACAAATCGAGGATGTAATATTTCATGATCCAGGCGGGCACGATCAGCACCGGCTCGCGATACACGCCCGGCGTCGACGGGCTGTATTGGATCAGCTCCACCAGCCGGTTGCGATAGATCACCTTGCCCGGCGTCGCGGCGACATCGCGGCCCACCTTGAACGCCTCCACGCCGAGCGGCGGCTTGTGGGCGCGCTTGCGGGCGAGGTCTTCCATCAGGTTCTTGGCGCCGGCGACGAAATTCGCCCCGCCGCTGGCCACCGACTTTTGCGCCACTTCGGGATTGGCGAACGGCAGGTTCGCGGGCGAGGCCATGTCGAGCAATTGACGCGCCGTGAAAGACACCACGTCGGCATGATGCGGCGCCATGCCGGGGACGCCGCAGGTGGCTTCGTGCCACCAGTGCTGGGTCCGCAGAAAGCCTTCGCGCCAGATGGAATAGGGCCAGCGGCTCCAGCCCTCACCGCGGAACCGCTCGTCGCCGGTGATCGGGCCGGCCGCCTCGAACGCGGTCGGCGCGGCGGGATTGAGCAGGTGGGCCGCGAATTCGCGCGCGCCGAACATGGCCTTCAGCGCCAGTTCCGTGCGCTTGCCGGGGGCGGAGGCCAGATGCAGCGCCCAATCGGTATAAGCGAGCGCGAGCGCCGCCGGCGAGAGGCCGCCGGTCATCTCCGCCACGGCGGCGCCGACGCGCCGGTCGAACAGGCGCAGGCCCTCGTGATCCACATCCGCGCTCTCGGCCGGCAGCAGGAGCGGAATTTCATGCGCCGGCGGGGGGGCGGCGGGAGCGGGCGCCGGCTGCGGAGCCGGGGCGGGCGCGTGCGTGTCGCTGACAAGCTTCAGGACCGTCTCTGCCATTTTCGTGTCGCCTTTGATCTCTCAGCCGAACGATAGCATCGGACCCGCGCCGCGAGGGGCATCCAGAACGCTGACGCCCAAACGCTGACGCCCATGCCGGACCCGCGCCGGGCGGCACGAACGCCTCCCGTGCCTCACGGCCCGCGCCCTGCCGGAACGGCCGAAACGCGGCAGCAGGTCCCTGGCCGGATCCTTCGCAGTCGCCCGCAACCTAGCGGCGGCGCGTGCACTGCAACAGCCTCGGAAACTACGTAAGCAGCAGCGGCATGCCGGCTAAGTATCTGCCAATGCAGGGCCGCCGCCCCGCGCGACGGCGGCGCACGGGGCAGATCACGCAAGGGGGACCCGCCCGGACATCCCCCGTCACGACGAGCCCCAGCGCGGCAAAATCCCGCTGCCGCTGCGAAGATGGACCGGCGCGGGGAACTTGGCCGTAGATTCGAACTTGATACCTCTTGGCGGCGTGACACATGGATGTGCAAGAATGCGTCGATACAGACTTTAAGCTCGGGCGCCCCACGTCCGCCCCCCGACCGTCCCTCCGCCGGAAATGCGCGCCCCCACCCCCGGGAGACACGGCCGGCGCACTGCCTTCCCCACGCGAGGCCCGGCTCGGCCGCGCCTCAGTTCCAGGAGCTGTCCCATGAGTGACACCAAGTCCCAGGCACCGAAGCCCAAAAAGGCCAAGGCCGAAACCAAGTCCGAAACCAAGGCCGAGGGAAAGCTCGAGGCCGCGAAGTCCCGCGCCACCGCCGCGTTGCAGACCCGCGCCAATTATTCCTCCAACGCGGTGCAGGACATCGCCGGCGCGTTGAACGGCCTGCTCGCCGACGTGTTCGTGCTCTATCTGAAGACCAAGAACTTCCACTGGCACATGTCGGGCCCGCATTTCCGCGATTATCATCTGCTGCTGGACGAGCAGAGCGACCAGATCTTCGCCATGACCGATCCGATCGCCGAGCGCGTGCGCAAGATCGGCGGCACCACGATCAAGTCGATCGGCCAGATCGCCCGCCAGCAGCGCCTGCTGGACAATGACGCCGAATATGTCACCCCGCAGGACATGCTGAGCGAACTGCGCGACGACAATGTGCAGCTGGTCGTCGCCATGCGCGAAGTGCACGATTTGTGCGACGAGAACCAGGACGTCGCCACCGCCAGCCTGCTGGAAAACTGGATTGACGAAACCGAGCGCCGCGCCTGGTTCCTGTTCGAGACCACCCGCCGCGAAGCCTGAGCGCGCATCGCCGAACAGGCTCGAGGGCCGGCCCGCCCGCCCTCGAGCCGACGCGCGCCGCGAGCGGCGTCCCTGCCCTCGCCCGCTCCCCGTTCGTTCCTTGCCCGTTCCTTGCCCACCTCACGTCCGGGGACCCGCCATGAAGCCCAGCCTGCCTGCGATTCTGAGCCTGAACGGCGGCTATGTGGACACGGCCGGCTTCCTGGCGCTCCAGGGGCTGTTCACCGCCCATGTCACGGGCAATTTCGTCACCTTCGGCGCCGCCATGGTGCATGGAACCTCCGGCGCCTGGGCCAAGCTGCTGGCGCTGCCGGTGTTCTGCATCGTGGTGATGCTGGTGCGCCTGCTGGGCTACGGGCTCGAAGCGCGCGGCCTGCCGCAGTTGCGCACCCTGCTCGGCCTGAAGTTCGCCCTGCTCACGGCCGCCGCAATCATGGCCGTGACGTTCGGCCCGTTCGCCGATTCCGATGCCTGGCGCGCGATGCTAACGGGCATGACCCTGGTGTCCGCCATGGCGATCCAGAATGCGGTCCACCGCATCCACCTCGCCAGCGCGCCGCCCACCACGCTGATGACCGGCACCACCACCCAGGTGATGATCGACCTTGTGGATCTGGCGCGCGGCCTGCCGCCGGACCAGGCCGCGACCGCGCGCGGGCGGCTCGGGCGCATGTCGGGCGCGGTCGCAGCCTTCGCGCTCGGCTGCGGGCTCGCAGCGCTGCTATATGTCTTCATCGGCATGTGGTGCTTCGCGGTGCCGCCCTTGCTCGCGCTGCTCGCCGCCGTCACGGGCGCGCAGGCCGTGGGCGCGCAGGCCACCGCCCGCTGATCCGCGCTTTCACGCGCGGTGGCGCCCGGCGCGCCTGACGAAAGCACGCCCACACACAAAAGATCGGCCCGCGCGGCCGGGGAGCGGGGATGGACCGGATCGATGCCATGCGGGTGTTCGTGACCGCGCTCGACGAAGGCAGCCTTGCCGGAGCCGGACGCCGGCTCGGCCATTCGCCGGCGGCCGTCACCCGCGCCATCGCCTTCCTGGAAGCCCATGTGGGGGTCCAGCTGCTGCACCGAACCACGCGCGCGCTGCGCCTCAGCGAGGCCGGCGAGCGCTATGCCGCCGCCTGCCGGCGCATGCTGACCGATCTTGAGGAAGCCGACATGCTGGCGGCCGGCGAGCGCGCGGCGCCGCGCGGCACCCTCACCCTTACCGCGCCGCTGGTGAGCGGCGCCAAGGTGCTGCGCCCCATTCTCGATGCCTTCCTCGACGCCCAGCCGGCGGTGCGCGCGCGCCTGCTGCTGCTCGACCGGTCGGTAAACCTGGTGGACGAAGGCGTGGACGTGGCCTTGCGCATTGCCCATCTGCCGGATTCCAGCCTGATCGCGGTCAAGATCGGCGACGTGCGGCGGGTGCTGTGCGCGGCCCCCGCCTATCTGGCGGGACGGCCCGCGATCCTCCACCCGTCGGATCTTGCGGACCATCGCTGCATCGCCATGACCAGCTTCGGGCACGAGGCCTGGGCCTTCGCCGGCGGCACCGGCACGGGCGGCCAGGCGGTGCAGATCGCCCCGCGCCTGATCGTCAACAGCATCGAGGCCGCCATCGGCTCGGCGCTGGAGGGCTATGGGGTCACGCGCGTCCTGTCCTATCAGGTGGCGGAGCATGTGCGCGCCGGGCGGCTGTCGATCGTGCTGGCGCAGCACGAGCCGCCGCCGCTCCCGGTCCACCTGCTGATGCCCGAGGGCCGCCTCTCGGCGCCCAAGGTGCGGGCGTTCGTGGATTTCGCCGTGCCGCGCCTCAAGGCCGCGTTCGCGCACCTCGCTTTGCCGGCCTGACCGGCCTATCCGCGCCGCGCCAGCCGGAACAGCGCGCCCACTTCGGCGCGCTGCGGCACCTCCACCAAGGCGCTGACGGCGCGGGCATAATCCAGCACCAGCCCGGGCGTCCAGGCCATCGCCGCCGCGCGATGGCGCAGCATGCCGGCGACCCAGAGTTCCACGCTGAACACCAGCCGCAGGACGAACAGGAACGAGCGCGCGCGCTCCTCGAACACCCCGTCCAGCCCGGCATCCAGCGCTTTGGCCACGACGCTGGAGCAATTGCGATTGGTGAGATTATAGGTGAGGTCGAGGCGATAATGCGCCCAGAACGCCCGCACCGCCGTGGTGTTGAGCCCGACCAGGCGCACCTCGGACGTGGACGGGCACCAGTCCGCGCTTTCCTGCGCATAGCTCGGCTGGAACACGCCCGGCGCGTCGTTTTCCGCGGTCGCGCGCAGCACCCGCGAGAAATCGCTCGGCGAGCGGTCGATCTCCTGCCCCGGATAATGGCTGATATAGACATCCGGCGGCAGTTCCAGCGCCGCATGCCCGGTGGAGATGACGCCCTTCTCGTCGCGCGCCGCGATATAGCGGCTGACGCCGTGGTTGAGCGAAACCATGTGCCCGGTGGGCGTCCACACATGGACGATCACCACGTCCCGCTCCGCTTCCTCCGCCGACTCCTCCTCCGGGCCGGCGCCCGAGCGCAGCGCCTTGCTCCAATCCATGCGCGGCCAGCCGCGGCTGAGGATGGCCGAGATCGCCGTGTCTTCCGGCAGGTGGCGGATGCGGAACGCAAGCGCGCAGATGCCGAAGCCGGAGACCATGAGCAATTGCCCGACGTCCGCCCCCACTTCCGCCTGCCATTGGGTGGGCCAGGGCACGAGCGACCACACGCCGAGCAGGAATTCCACGCCGGCAGCGAGCAGCGACATGCGCCAGCCGGCAAAGCGCACGATATACCCGCTCACCGCGCGCAAGGTCGCATCGGTGACGAGGAAGCCGCCGACGATGAAGCCGATGATCATGTCGCTGTGCCAGGGCGAATCGATGATCAGCAGGCCGATCGCCAGGAACACCAGCCCCTTGGCGAGCCGCAGCGGCCGCGTGCCGCCCACCCGGCCGAAGAAGGTGACCACCGAGAGCGCGCCGTCCAGCAGCAGGGGAATGGCAAACACGGTGGGGGGAATGCGGATTTCGTCGATGAAGGCATCGGCGAAGAACAGCAGCCCCAGCACCAGCCAGAGCGCGCCCGCGAGCGCCAGAACCCACCAGCGGCGCCGCAGCAGCCGGGCGCCGAGAAGGAGAAGGAGAAGCTGAATCAAGGACCCGGGCTCCGATCACGCACAGCCGGCAATACTCAGGATGCTTTATTTCAAGCTTCGCCCGGCATGTCGAGCGCAACGCCGCTGAAGGATACCTCCAAACACCATTCGGACGCCCTCCGCAAGATCCATCCAGCGCCGCTTAAGCTCTTGCCGGACAGCGAATCTTTCTCGACCCGGTGCGATCTTGCCAGGGCCGCGCTATGGTGGGCTACAGTGCGTGATGCGAGGTTCGATGTTCCGTTTTCCGTCGTTGCTGCCGAGGCCGCCCGCCGCCGTCGATTGTCCATGGCTTTGCCCACCGGGCGAGACGCGGGGCAGGATGCGAGGGATGGGGCGCGACGCGGCCGGGACGGCCGGCCGGGATGTCGGCCCATGAGGCCCGGCCCCAATTCCGAGCGCGCGCTCATTCTGTGCGCGGATGAGGGGGAAGGCACGCTGATCGCCCGGCTGCTGGCCGATGGCCAGATGCCGTGCGCCGTATGCGGCGACCTGCCCGCGCTCGCGGGCGAGCTGGCGGGTGGTGCCGGGCTCGCCTTGATCGCGGATCAGGCGCTGGTGGACGTCGATCTCTCCGCGCTGCGGGACTGGATCACCGGCCAGCCCTCCTGGTCGGATTTTCCCTTCATCATCCTTACCGACCGGGCGGAAACCGACCGCAACCCGCTCACCGCCCACCTGTCGGATATCCTGGGCAACGTCTCGTTCGTGGAGCGGCCGTTCCAGGCGACCTCGCTGCTCAGCCTTGCGCGCACCGCCGTGCGCGGGCGGCGGCGGCAATATGAGGCGCGGGCGCGGATCGAGGAATTGCGCGACGGCCAGGAGCGCCTGCGCTTCGCCCAGGAGGCCGGCCGCATCGGCACGTTCGAGCTGGTGGCGGAAACCGGCATGGTCAACGTCTCGGAGGCCTTCTGCCGCCTCTGGGGCCTGGACGTGCGCAGCACCGTCGCCCTGAGCGAGCTCTATGAACTGGTGGTGCCGCAGGACCGGCCCCGCATCAAGACCCTCGCCAATGCCCTGCCGGGCGATGCCCTCGCCTATACCGAATATCGCATCCGCCGCCCCGATACCGGCGAGGTGCGCTGGATCGCGCGGCAGGGCGAGCCGGTATCCGATACCGCGACCGGCGCCAGCCGCTATTTCGGCGTCACCTACGACATCACCGCGCAGAAGCGCGCGGAGGCCGACCTGCGCGAGAGCCGCGACCAGCTCGCCAATGAAAGCGAAGTGCTCGAACTGCTCAACCGCACCACCAGCGCGCTCGCCGCAGAGCTCGATCCGGACAAGCTGGTGCAGCAGGTGGTGGAGGCCGGCGTCGCGCTCACGCAGGCGGCCTATGGCGCGTTTTTCTACAAGGCGCGGGGGGCGGCGGATGACAGCTTCACCCTGGTGTCGCTGGCGGGCGCGGATGCCGCCGCCTTCACGGTTCTCGGGGCGCCGCGCATCACGCCTATGTTCGAACCGACCTTCCGAGGGCTGAGTGTCGTGCGCTCCGCCGACATCGCCACCGACCCGCGCTATGGCGACAATGCCCCGTATCTCGGCCTGCCGCCCGGCCATCTGCCGGTGCGCTCCTATCTGGCGGTGCCGGTGGTCTCGCGCTCCGGCGACGGGGTTGGCGCGCTGCTGTTCGGCCATCCCGAGCCGGACATGTTCAGCGCACGCTCCGAGCGGGTGATGTCCGGCCTCGCCGCCCAGGCCGCCATCGCCATCGACAATGCCCATCTGTTCAAGAGCGTCCAGGGCGCCCGCGAAACGCTGGAGCAGCGGGTGGAGGAGCGGACCCGCGAGCGCGACCGCATGTGGCGCCTCTCGGGCGACCTGCTCAACGTGTTCGACGCCGCCGGCCGACTGATCGCCGTCAACCGCGCCTGGACCAGCGTGCTCGGCTGGAGCGAAGCGGAACTGCTGTCCGCCCGCGTGCTGGACCTCGTCCATCCCGACGATGCCGACGCCGCGCGCGAGAAGATCGCGATCCTCGACGGCGGCACGGCCACGCTGCGCTATGAGAACCGCTATCGCACCCGCGACGGGGGCTATCGCCGCATCTCCTGGACCGCGTCCCCGGAAGCCGGCCTGTTCTATGCCATCGGCCGCGACATCACCGAGCAGCGCGATATGGAAGAGCAGCTGCGCCAATCCCAGAAGATGGAGGCCGTGGGCCAGCTCACCGGCGGCATCGCGCATGATTTCAACAATCTGCTGCAAGGCATCACCGGCTCGCTGGATATCGTCCAGCGGCGCATCGCCCAAGGGCGCATGAGCGAACTGGAGCGCTTCATCTCCGGCGCCATGACCTCGGCCAATCGCGCCGCCGCCCTCACCCACCGGCTGCTCGCCTTCTCGCGCCGCCAGCCGCTCGACCCGAAGCCCGTGAAGGCCAACCCGCTGGTCGCCTCCATGGAAGACCTGCTGCGCCGCACCCTCGGCGAGCGGATCGCGCTCGAGCTCGTGCTGGCGGGCGGGCTGTGGCAGACCTTGTGCGATCCCAACCAGCTGGAGAACGCCATTCTCAACCTGTGCATCAACGCCCGCGACGCCATGGCCGACGGCGGGCGGCTGACCATCGAGACCTGCAACGCCCATCTGGACGGCGCCTATGCCGCGAGCGTGCGCGACGTGCGGCCGGGGCAATATATCTGCATCTGCGTCACCGATACCGGCTCAGGCATGTCCTCGGAGGTGATGAGCCGCGCCTTCGACCCCTTCTTCACCACCAAGCCCATCGGCCAGGGCACCGGGCTCGGCCTGTCCATGATCTATGGCTTCGCCCGCCAGTCCGAGGGCTATGCCAAGATCTATAGCGAGGCCGGCAAGGGCACGACGGTGAAGCTCTATCTCCCGCGCTATCGCGGCACGGCGGTGGCGGAGGAGGAGGTCGGCACGCCCGCCGCCCTGCCGCGTCCCGAGCAGGACGAGACGGTGCTGGTGGTGGAGGACGAACCGGTGGTGCGCGGCCTCATCGTCGAGGTGCTGCACGAATTGGGCTATCACGCCCTGGAGGCGGGCGACGGGCCGGAGGGCCTGAAAATCCTGCAATCGGACATGCGCATCGACCTGCTGGTGACCGACATCGGCCTGCCGGGCCTCAACGGCCGCCAGATCGCCGATGCCGCGCGGGTGGCGCGGCCGGACCTGCGGGTGCTGTTCATGACCGGCTATGCCGAGAACGCCGCCATGGCCAACGGATTTCTGGAACCGGGCATGGAGATGATCACCAAGCCCTTCCCCCTCGACGCGCTCGCCCTGCGCCTGCGGGAGATGATGGAGCGCGCGGAAATTCGCTAGCGCCCTTTGACGCACCCTGAAAGGCGGGCGCGTACGGGGCGGGCCCGCCCCACGACCACCGCGGCCTTGCGGGCGCAGGATGCCTGGCGCTTCGCCCCGGATTTCAAGCTGACGCTCGGCGGGCGGCTGGAGAACGGGCCGGCGACCCAGGGCTTCAATCTCGCCACCACCGCCAAGTCCGCGGGACCATCACCGGCGCCACCCTCCACGCTGTTCCATCCCTTCCCGCGGCGCACCTTCATCGCGGATGCGCAGATCGCCTTCCGCGGCCACCGGACGCGAGCTCATTTCGCCTTCGGTCCAGCGCTCTTTTCCGCGTCGAGGCGCTTGATCGCGGGGGCGAGCGGCTTTGCGGCGGCGTCATAATCCGCCCAGGGCTGCCGCTGCTCCAGCAAGGCGGGCGCGGTGCGCACGGTGAAGCGCTTGGGATCGAGGCCCGCCGTCACCTCCTCCCACAGCAAGGGCATGGAGACGGTGGCGCCGGGCCGCGCGCGCGGCGAGAGCGGCGCCACCGCCGTCGCCATGCGGTCGTTGCGCAGATAATCGAGGAAGATCCGCGAGGTGCGCAGCTTCTTCGCCATGTTCACCAGATAGAGATCGGGCGCGTCGCGGGCCATGCGCGCGCACACCTCGCGGGCGAACGCCTTCGCCTGCGCCCAGTCCGGCCCGCCGGATTTCGGCGCCGCAAGCGGCACCACCACGTGCAGGCCCTTGCCGCCCGTGGTCTTGCAGAAGCTTGGAAGGCCGAGCGCCTCCAGCGCCGTGCGCAGGTCCAGGGCCGCGGTGACCACGGCGGAGAAATCCACCTCCGGCCCCGGATCGAGATCGAACACCAGGCGCCCCGGCTCCTCCGGGCGGCCGGGGGCGCAATTCCACGGGTGCAGCTCCAGCCCCGCCACCTGCGCCACCGCCGCGAGACCCTCCACCCGGTCGATCTGGAGATAGGGCTTGCGATCGCCCGAGACGGTGACGAGGGAGAGCAGGTTCGAGGTGCCCTTCATGGCGTGGCGCTGGAAGAAGGTCTCCGCGTCGATGCCGTCCGGTGCGCGCACGATGGAGCAGGGCCGCCCCTGGATATGGGGCAGCATCCAGGCGCCGATGGCTTCGAAATAGCGGGCGAGGTCGAGCTTGGTCACGGGCGCGCCGTCGCCCGCATCGGGCCAGAGCGGCTTTGCGGGATTGGAGAGCAGAACCCCCATCACCAGCGGCTTGCCGGACGGCACGGGCGCCGCAGAGGCTTTGGCAGACTCCTTAGCAGGTGCCTTGGCGGAGGCCCCGGCGCTCTTCGCGGAGGTCTCCCCGGCTTTCGCCGTGCCGGCCCTTTTGGCCCCCGGCGCGGGAAGCGGGATCTGCGCCGCGTCCACCGGTGCCGGCAGCTCGGCTTCCACCTCGGCGGCCGGCTTGTCCTCGCGCAGCGCCTTGAAGGCGGCCTGGCGCACCATGCCGGAGGTGGTCCAGCCGGCGAATTCCACTTCCGCCACCAGCTCAGGCCGGGTCCAGTGCACGCCCGCTTCCTTGCGCGGCGCATTGGCGCCGGTGAAGGGCGACGCCTTCGCCTCCACCGCCTGAAGGCGCGGCATGAGCGTGCGCACCTTGGCGGCGCCATAGCCGGTGCCGACGCGGCCGAGATAGACGAAATGGTCCGCGCGATGCACGCCCACCAGAAGCGAGCGGAACTGGCCGTTGGTGGTCGCCCAGCCGCCGATCACCACCTCATGGCCGGCGCGGCACTTGGCCTTAGTCCAGGCGCCGCTGCGGCCCGAGGCATAAGGCGCGTCCCGGAGCTTCGAGACGATGCCCTCCAGGTCGAGCTGGCACGCGGAGCGCAGCACCGCATCGCCGCTGTTCTCCAGATGCTCCACATAGCGGATGCGCAGCCCGTCGCCATGCGCCTCAAGCAACGCCGCGAGGCGCTGCTTGCGGGCGTCCAGCGGTAAAGCTCGCAGATCCTCGCCCGCTTCGAACAGCAGGTCGAAGGCGAAATAGACCAGGTCCTTGGTGCGTCCTTCCGACAGCGCCACCTGGAGCGCGGGAAAGTCCGGCGCGCCATGGGCATTGAGCGCCACCACTTCGCCGTCGATCAGCGCATCGGGAAGAACGCCCGCCGCCTGCGCGATGGCGGAAAAGCGTGATGTCCAATCGAGCCCGGTGCGGGTGCGCAGCGCCGCCTTGCCGCCCTCCACCCGCAGCTGGATGCGATAGCCGTCGAGCTTGATCTCGTGCACCCACTCCTTGCCCGTCGGCGGGCGCTCCAGCGAGGTGCAGAGCTGGGGCGGAACGAAATCCGGCATCGGCCCGCCCTTGGCGGGCGAATTTTTGCCCGCTGCACTGTTACCGGACGCGACCTTGCCGGCGCGGGTCCGTGCCGGCGCCGCCGCGCGGGCGGATCGCACCACGGCGGACCCGGCGGCACTGGCGCCTTTCGCCTTCGCACGTGTCCCGCCGCCGGCCGTCGCGGCGCGCTTTTCGGCGGCGAGCCCGGCACGCGAATCCCACACCGCATCGGCGGCGATTTTGCCGTCGCGCGCGGTCATGAAGGGGGTAGGCGCCGGGCCTTCGCCGGAGGCAATCTCTTCCATGCCGCGCCCGGAGGCGACCGAGCGGTCCTGCTTCAGCAGGGCATCCTTGTCGCCCGGATGGGCATCTTCGTCGCGATGCTTGATCAGCAGCCAATTGGTGCGCTTGCCGCCGGTGCGGTCGCTCTTCATGCGCACCAGGACATAGCTGCCGTGCAGCTTTTCCCCATGGAGGGTGAATTTCAGATCGCCCTTGGCCAGCGCCTCTTCGGCGGAAAGATCGCCCTCCACCTCCCAGGTGCCGCGATCCCACAGCATCACCGTGCCGCCGCCATATTGGCCCTTGGGGATGGTGCCTTCGAAATCGCCATAATCGAGCGGATGGTCCTCCACCTCCACGGCGAGGCGCTTGTCCGCAGGGTCGAGGGAGGGGCCGCGCGTGACCGCCCAGGATTTGAACACGCCGTCCAGCTCCAGGCGAAAATCATAATGCAGCCGCGTCGCGTCATGCTTCTGCACCACGAACCGCGGCGCGTTCGCCGGCGCCACGTCGTGCGCGCCGCTGGGCTCGGCGGTCTGCTGGAAATCCCGCTTGGCGTGATATTTGGAGAGCTTGTTCGTCTGTGCCACGCTCACCTCCGTCCAATGCAAGGGGAACTCGGCTTGAGCCTAAGGGTTCATTGCCCGCGTGCACAAATCCGCCGGAGCAACGACGATGGCCACCCCCTCCTTCTGGAAGGGCTTCCTCAAGCTCTCCCTCGTCACCTGCCCGGTGGCCATGATGCCGGCGACCACGCAGGCGGAGAAAATCCGCTTTCACACCCTCAACCGCGAAACCGGCCATCGGGTCCGCGCGCAATATGTGGACAGCGAAAGCCAGGAGCCCGTGGCCGACGACGACCAGGTGATGGGCTATGCGCGCGACGGGGACAGCTACGTCATCTTCGAAGACGAGGAACTGGACGCGGTGGCGTTGGAGAGCACCCGCACCATCGACATCGACACCTTCGTTGAAGACGGCTCCATCGGCTGGCTCTGGTACGATACGCCGCATTATCTGTTCCCCAACGATCCCGTGGGGGAGGAAGCCTTCGCCGTCATCCGCGATGCCATGCGCGCCACCAAGACCGCCGGCATCGCCCGCCTCGTGCTCTATCGGCGCGAACGCGCGGTGCTGGTGAAACCGGACGGCAAGGGCATGGTGGTGTGGACCCTGCGCTATGGCAACGAGGTGCGCCCGGCGGACGAGGCGTTCGCCGCGCTCGACGCCACCAAGCCCGAGGCGCCGCTGATGAAGCTGGTGCAATCCCTCATCGCCGAGCGCGCGCAGCCCTGGAGCGCAGACCTGGTGAAGGATCCGGTGCAGGCGGAATTGAAGACCATCATCGCCGCCAAGAAGAAGGGCCGCGCCCGCGCGCAGCCGAAGGCCCCGGCGGAGGCGCCGAGCAATGTGGTGAACATCATGGACGCGCTGAAGCGCAGCCTCAAGGCCGAGGAAGGCAGCCGCAAGCGCGGCAAGTGAGGCGCCGACGCCGCGCCCCCAATCAGCTGGCCTTGCGCGCCGGCCGGGGCTTTGCCTTTTTCGATTCTGTGTCGGAAGCGCGTGTCTTGGCGGGAGATTTGGCCGCGCCCTTGGCTGCGGGCGCCTTTTTGGGCGGCGCGCCCTTCGCCGCGCCTTTGGCGCCCGCCTTGGCTCCGCCGCCGTCCCCGGCGCTCGCGCGCAGCGCATCCAGCAGATTGACCACGTTGGATTTCGCCGCCGGCTTCGCCCGGGGGATCTTGCGGCCCTCCAGCTTGGCGCGCACCAAGTCCACCACCGCCGCCTCATAGCGATCCTCGAACGCGGTGGGATCGAAACTGCCGGCCTTGGTGGCGATGATGTGCTTTGCGAGGTCGAGCATCTCGCCCTTTACCTTCAGCGCCGGCACGTCGGAGAAGGCCTCGGCGGCGGCGCGGACCTCATAATCGAAATTGAGCGTGGTCGCGATCATCCCTTGCTCGTACGGCCGCAGCAGAACCGTGCGCATGCGGCGGAACAGAACCGTGCGGGCGACCGCCGCCACCTTCTTCGCCTCCATGCCGGCGCGGATCAGTGCGAACACCTTGGCGGCCACCTCGTCGGTGGGCGCAAGGTAATAGGGCCGGTCGAAATAGACGAGGTCGATGTCGGAACAGGCGATGAAGGCCGAGATATCGAGCGTCTTGTCGCTCTCGGGGACGGCGGCGGCGATTTCCTCCGGCTCGAGCATGATGTAGGCGCCATTGCCGGTCTCGTATCCCTTCACCTGCTGCTCGCGCGGCACGGCCTCGCCGGTCTCCTCGTCCACGAACAGGCGGTTCAGCCGGTGGCCGCTGGTGCGGCTGACGGTGTGGAACGACACCCGCTCGGACTGGGAGACGGCGGAATAGAGCCCCACCGCGCAGCTCAGCTCCGCGATCTTGAGGAAACCCTTCCAATTGGCCCGCGGCGACATGGCAGCTCCGGTGCGCAGATCGAAGGTCAACGCGGCGGCATCGCCCGCGTTCCGCGCCCACCTCGCGAAGAGCTGCATTGACCCGCGCGCCGAGCGATTTTACTCAAGGAGCATAAGAATGGCCCGCATTGAACGCGGCCGCATTTTGGGAGAAGGACGCGCCGCGCGCGTCGTGCCGGGAGAGGTGACGTGCTCGCCCATAATCCTTGGCTGGTGGCCCTGTCGCTGCTGATCGCGGCGCAGGGCAGCTATGTGAGCCTGCTGCTGGCGGACCAGGTGGACCGCAGCGAAGGCGTGCGTCGGCGCCTGGCGCTCGCGGCGGCGGCGGTGACGCTGGCGGTCAGCATCTGGTCGATGCATTTCGTCGGCATGCTGGCGGCGCAATTTCCCGTCGGCGTGGATTTCCTAGTGCTGCCGACCCTGGTCTCGTTTCTCATCTGCGTGCTGATGGTGGGGGCGGGCGTGCTGATCGTGCACACCTCCCATCCCCGCCCGCTGCGCATCGCCGGGGGCGCGCTCGCCATGGGGGCGGGGGTGATGGCGATGCATTATGTGGGCATGTCCGCCATCGACATGCCCGGCCACCTGCACCATGCCCCGCGCTATGTGCTGGCGGCCGGACTGGTGGCGGTGGCGGCGAGTGCGCTCGCTCTGTGGCAGATCGAGCGCCCGTTCGTCAGCGCCTCGCGCATGGCCTCGGCGGTGCTGCTGGGCCTTGCAATTTCCGGCATGCACTACACCGCCATGGCCGGCATGAGCGTGATGGCCGACCACGGCGCCCCGCTCGCCGCCGCGGTGACGCCGAGCCTCTCGCACGATCTGATGGCGATGATCGTGGCGGTGGTGTCCTTCCTCATTTCCGGCGGGTTCCTGCTCTCGCTGATGCCGGAGCGCGAACCCGCCCCGACTGAGGCGGCAATCGGGTTCGCCTCCCCTCGCCCCGGCGACCGGGAGCATCCACGGGCGCGCTCCGCGGCGCCAGCGGCCGATGCCGCGCTACCGCAGCTTCAGACGCCGGCTCTGGCGGGACAGATCGGCGCCGTCGAAGCGGATATGACGGGCTTTGAAGAGGCACGTCCGGCTGCCGCGAACGGCGCCTCCCGCCGCTTCGCCCGCGAGATCGAGGTGGAGAAGGACGGCCACCGCCGCGCCCTGCCGGTGGGGGAGATCGTGTTCGTGCGCGCCAATGCCCGCTACACCTATATCTCCGACGGCGCGCACGAATTCTTCTGCCAGCACACGATCGGCGAGGTGGACGGCCTGCTCGATCCCGCCGCCTTCATGCGGGTGCACCGCAGCTATATCGTCGCGCTCGCCCATATCGAGGCGGTGCGGCGGGTGGGGGACGCGGGCGCGGCGGAGATCGACGCGGTCCTGCAACGCAGCATTCCTGTTGCACGTGCGCGCTTCTCCACGCTGAAGCAGCGGGTGAGCGCCGCCAAGGCGTGAAAAGGTCAGCAGCACGGCCGCACTTCATGCAGAAGCGTCAGCAGTGCTGGCGCATTTCATGTACCAACAGCCGCGCTTCATGACCATGCGAAGCCGTTGATTCCTTTGCTCTTGTTGCTGCGGCGCGAGAGCAGCGAGCCTCTTTGGAACAAGACCAAGTCGATTGACCTGTCTGTCCAGAGGGGAAGACGCCATGATTCCCGGTCGCTTCGAATATCACCGGCCGAAAAGCCTGCCGGAGGCGGTCGCCCTCCTGGCCAAGCTCGGCGAGGATGCCCGCCCGCTGGCCGGCGGCCACAGCCTGATCCCCATGATGAAGCTGCGCATGGCGACGCCGGAGCATCTGGTGGACCTCGCCGGCATCGCCGACCTGAAGGGCATCCGCCACGAGGGCGGCCGCATCGTCATTGGCGCCATGACCACCCAGGCCGAGCTGATCGCCTCCGCCGACCTCTCCGCCGCCCTGCCGATCCTGAAGGAAACCGCGCTGCTGATCGCCGATCCGCAGGTGCGCTATGTGGGCACGCTGGGCGGCAATGTCGCCAATGGCGATCCGGGCAACGACATGCCGGCGGTGATGATGGCGCTCGACGCCACATATCAGCTGGCGGGGGAGAAAGGCGCGCGCGAGGTCGCCGCCCGCGAATTCTACCAGGGCGCCTATTTCACCGCCCTTGAGCCGGGCGAGATGCTCGCCGCCATCTCCATCCCCGTGCCGCCCGCGGGCCATGGCGCCGCCTATGAGAAGCTGAAGCGCAAGATCGGCGATTATGCCACCGCGGCGGCGGCCGTGGTTCTCACCAAGGCGGACGGGCGCATCGCGACCTGCGCCATCGCGCTGACCAATGTGGGCGATACCCCGCTGCTGGCGGAAGAGGCCGCGCACATCCTCACCGGCACCAGCGCGGACGCGGCGAGCCTCGCCCGCGCCATCGCCGCCGCCGAAGCCATCACCGAGCCGGCGACCGACGGACGCGGCACCGCCGCCTACCGCACCAAGATGGCCGGCATCATGCTCGAACGCGCCCTGGCGCGGGCGCTTGCCCGCGCTGCCGGCTGATCCCTCAAGTCCGCGAGGAAACCAAAAATGGCGAAGGTTCACGTCTCCATGACGGTGAACGGCGATGCGGTGGAAGGGCTCGTCGAGCCGCGCACGCTGCTCATCCATTTCATCCGCGAAAACCTGCTGCTCACAGGCGCCCATATCGGCTGCGACACCTCCCATTGCGGCGCCTGCACGGTGGATCTCGACGGCAAGTCGGTGAAAAGCTGCACGCTGTTCGCGGTCCAGGCCGAAGGCGCCAGCATCACCACCATCGAGGGCATGGCCGCGCCCGACGGCACGCTGCACGCCTTGCAGGAAGGCTTCCGCATGATGCACGGGCTGCAATGCGGCTTCTGCACCCCCGGCATGATCCTGCGCGCCCATCGCCTGCTGCTGGAAAATCCGGACCCGAGCGAAGAGGAGATCCGCTTCGGCATCGCCGGCAACATGTGCCGCTGCACCGGCTACCAGAACATCGTCAAGGCGATCCAATACGCCGCCGCCAAGATCAATGGCGTGCCGTTCCAGGAGGCTGCGGAATGAACGACCAGACCCCCACCAAGGCGGAGCGGGAAGCGCGCCTCCAGGGCATGGGCTGCAAGCGCAAGCGGGTGGAGGACATCCGCTTCACGCAAGGGCGCGGCAATTATGTCGACGACATCAAACTGCCCGGCATGCTGTTCGGCGATTTCTATCGCTCGCCCTATCCCCACGCCCGCATCAAGAAGCTCGACACCTCCCGCGCGAAAGCCCTGCCCGGCGTGCGCGCCGTGCTGACCGCCGCCGATCTCAAGCCGCTGAACCTGCATTACATGCCGACGCTCGCGGGCGACGTGCAGGCGGTGCTGGCGGACGAGAAGGTGCTGTTCCAGAACCAGGAAGTCGCCTTCGTCATCGCCGACGACCGCTATATCGCCGCCGACGCCATCGAGCTGATCGACTGCGAATATGAGGAACTCCCGGTCCTGGTGGATCCCTCCAAGGCGCTGCTGCCCGATGCGCCCATCCTGCGCGAGGACATCGTGGACAAAATGGTGGGCGCCCACGGCCCGCGCCGCCATGCCAACCACATCTTCAACTGGCAGGTGGGCGAGAAGGACGGCACGGACGAAGCCTTCGCCTCGGCCCCGGTGACGGTGAAGGAGACCTTCTATTATCACCGCACTCATCCCTCGCCCCTGGAGACCTGCCAGGCGCTCGCCTCCATGGACAAGATCAAGGGCGAGCTGACCCTCTACGGCACCTTCCAGGCGCCGCACGTCATCCGCACCGTGGTCTCGCTCATCTCCGGCCTGCCGGAGCACAAGATCCACGTGATTGCCCCCGACATCGGCGGCGGCTTCGGCAACAAGGTCGGCGCCTATGCCGGCTATGTCTGCGCCGTGGTGGGCTCCATCGTGCTCGGCAAGCCGGTGAAATGGGTCGAGGACCGGATGGAGAATCTCTCCACCACCTCGTTCGCCCGCGACTATCACATGACCACGGAGCTGGCGGCGACGCAGGACGGCAAGATCCTCGCCATGCGCTGCTATGTGCTGGCCGACCATGGCGCCTTCGACGCCTGCGCCGACCCGTCCAAATGGCCGGCGGGCTTCATGAACATCTGCACCGGCTCCTACGATATCCCGGTGGCGCATCTGGAGGTGGACGGGGTCTATACCAATAAGGCGTCGGGCGGGGTGGCCTATCGCTGCTCGTTCCGGGTGACGGAAGCGGTCTATGCCATCGAGCGGGCGGTGGAAGTGCTGGCGCAGAAGCTCGGCATGGACAGCGCCGACCTGCGGGTGAAGAACTTCATCCGCCGCGATCAATTCCCGTACCACGCCGCGCTCGGCTGGGAATATGATTCCGGCGATTACCATTTCGCCATGGAAAAGGCGATGACCGCGGTGGATTATCGCGGCCTGCGCACAGAACAGGCGGCCAAACGCGAAGCGTTCAAGCGCGGCGAGACGCGCGAGATCATGGGCATCGGCGTTTCCTTCTTCACCGAGATCGTCGGCGCCGGGCCGTCCAAGAATTGCGACATCCTCGGCATCGGCATGTTCGACAGCTGCGAGATCCGCATCCACCCCACCGGCTCGGTGATCGCCCGCATGGGCACCAAGAGCCAGGGCCAGGGGCACGAGACCACCTATGCCCAGATCCTCGCCACCGAGCTGGGCATTCCCGCCGACGACATCATGATCGAGGAGGGTAATACCGACACCGCGCCCTACGGCCTCGGCACCTATGGCTCGCGCTCCACCCCCACGGCGGGCGCCGCCACCGCCATGGCCGCGCGCAAGATCCGCGCGAAGGCGCAGATGATCGCCGCGCACCTTCTGGAAGTGCACCACAACGATCTCGAATGGGACGTGGACGGCTTCCAGGTGAAGGGCCTGCCGGAGAAGCGCAAGAGCATGAAGGAGATCGCCTGGGCCTCCTACAACCAGCCGATCCCCAATCTGGAACCGGGCCTTGAGGCGGTGAATTATTACGATCCGCCCAACATGACCTATCCGTTCGGCGCCTATTTCTGCGTCATGGACATCGATGTCGACACCGGCGTGTTCAAGGTGCGCCGCTTCTACGCGCTGGACGATTGCGGCACGCGCATCAATCCCATGATCATCGAGGGGCAGGTCCATGGCGGGCTCACGGAAGCCTTCGCGGTCTCCATGGGCCAGGAGATCCGCTACGATGCCATGGGCAATGTGATGGGGGCGTCCTTCATGGACTTCTTCCTGCCCACGGCGGTGGAAACGCCCCATTGGGAGACCGATTTCACCGAGACCCCCTCGCCGCATCATCCCATCGGCGCGAAGGGCGTGGGCGAAAGCCCCCATGTGGGCGGCGTACCGTGCTTCTCCAATGCGGTGAACGACGCCTTCTCCTTCCTCGGCACCACCCACATCAACATGCCGCACGATGCCTGGCGCATGTGGGAAATGGCCGAAAAGCTCGGCCTGCATGCCCAAGCGAACGCGGCCGCCTAAATCCTCCAGGGAGGGCGCAGGGGCGCCCTCCCCTCTTTTTTCGATGGCGACGCAACACATGAGCGACCGGGACATCATCGCGCAGCGCCTCGCCGAGGCCGGCTATCTCGCCGACCGCGACCTTGCGACCGCGCTCTCTCTGATGGACCTGCTGCACCGTCCGCTGCTGCTGGAAGGCGCGGCCGGGGTGGGCAAAACCGCGGTCGCCCAGGCGCTCGCACAAGTGCACTGCGCGCCGCTGATCCGCCTGCAATGCTATGAGGGGCTCGACCAGAACGCCGCCCTCTACGAATGGAATTACCAGCGCCAGATCCTCGCGCTGAAAGCCCGCGAGGGCAGCGGCGAGAGCCCGCGCGCGGTGGAGGCGGAGATCTTCTCGCAGGATTATCTGCTGGAACGCCCGCTGCTCGCGGCGATCCGCAGCGTGACCCCCGCCGTTCTGCTGATCGACGAGGTGGACCGCGCGGACGAGGAATTCGAAGCCTTCCTGCTGGAAATCCTCTCCGATTTCCAGGTGACCATTCCCGAGTTGGGCACCATCACGGCGCGCTCCATTCCGCGCGTGGTGCTCACCTCCAACGGCACGCGCGAACTCTCCGACGCGCTGCGCCGCCGCTGCCTCTATCATTTCGTGGATTTCCCGGACGTGGACCGCGAGGCGGCAATTCTGAAAGCCCGCGTGCCGGGCATCGACGCCGCGCTGGCGCTCCAGGTGGCGCGCTTCGTGCGCGACGTGCGGCGGGAAGATTTGCGCAAGGTGCCGGGCGTCGCCGAGAGCCTGGATTTCGCCGCCGCCCTCACCGGCATCGGCCTCAAAGACCTGCGGCAAGATCCGGAAAGCGTCTACGACCTGCTCATCACCTTGCTGAAGACCCACGAGGACCGCTGCGCTTTGCCGCGCGAGGTGGTCGCGCGCCTGCTGGAACAGGTGGCCTGATGCCCGCCGCGGCCACGCTCACCTCTCCCCTGCCCCCGCCAGATCCAGCCGGCGCGGCGGTGCGCGCGCGGCTCGCGGGGTTCGTGCGGGCGCTGCGCGACAATGGCTTCGCCACCGGCCTTTCCGAAAGCGCCGACGCGCTGCGCCTGCTGGCGGCGCCCGGCCTTGCCGACAAGACCCGCCTGCGCGCCGCATTGCGCGCCCTCTTTGCCTCGCGCCGCTCGGATTGGGAGAAATTCGACGCTCTGTTCGACGCCTTCTGGTTCGAGAAGCATGTGCGCGCCAGCGTGCGCATGGCGGATCAGCGCCGCACCCCCACCGCCTTGCCGCTGCGCCCCGGTGCGGACGCCCCCGAAGCCGGCGGAACCGGGCCGGTGAGCCGGGTGGACCGCGTGCCGGGGAGCGATACGGGCGCGGACGAAGGCGCAGCGCAGCGCCGCGCCGGGGCCTCCCGGGCCGAGCGGCTGGAGGCCACCGACTTCCGCCACATCGCCGACCCGCAGGAACTGGAGCGCGCCTATGCGCTGGCCCAGCGCCTCGCCAAGGCCATGCGCGCCCGCCTCACCCGCCGCGCCCGCGCCGCCCGCACCGGCGCGCGGCTGGATTTGCGGCGCACGCTCCACCGGTCGGTCGCGCGGGGCGGCCTGCCGGTGGAGCTGGTGCATCGCCGCCGCCGCTCCAAGCCGCTCAAGCTGGTGATCCTGCTGGATGCCTCCGGCTCCATGAGCCCCTATGTGGCGGTGTTCGTGCGCTTCATCCATGGCGCGCTGGACAGCTTCCGCCAGGCCGCCGCCTTCGTGTTCCACACCCGCCTGATCGACGTGACCGACGCGGTGAAGGAGAAGGACCCGCAGCGCGCCATGGACCGGCTCGGCCTGATGGCCCAGGGGGTGGGCGGCGGCACGCGGATCGGCGAGAGCCTCGCCACCTTCAACCGCTGGCACGCCGCGCGCACGCTCCATTCGCGCACCGCCGTGCTGATCGTCTCGGACGGCTACGACACCGGCGAACCCGAACTGCTCGCGCGCGAGATGGCGGCCCTGCACCGCCGCTGCCGCCGCATCGTCTGGCTCAACCCCATGATCGGCTGGCGCGATTATGCCCCGGAGGCGGCCGGCATGAAGGCGGCGCTGCCGTTCGTGGACCTGTTCGCGCCGGCCCACAATCTGGAGAGCCTGGAAGCCCTCGAACCCTATCTCGCCCGGCTATGACGGGAGGAGGCGCCATGACCCATCCCATCGACATGTTCGCGCTCATGGACGGCATGAAGCAGAAGGAGCAGCCGTTCGCCCTCGCCACCGTGGTGCGCACGGTCTCCGTCACCGCCGCCAAGGCGGGGGCGAAGGCGCTGATTTTGCCGGACGGCACGGTGCTCGCCGGCTGGATCGGCGGCGGCTGCGCGCGCGGAGCGACGCTGAAGGCGGCCCGCGAAGCACTCGCCGACGGCCAGCCGCGCCTGGTCTCCATCCAGCCGGAAGACCTGCTGGAGGATCTCGGCGTCCACGCCGGGGAGACCCGCGAAGGGGTGCGCTACGTCTCCAACATGTGCCCCTCCAAAGGCACCATGGACATCTTCGTGGAACCGGTGCTGCCGCGCCCGGAACTGGTGGTGATGGGCGCTTCCCCCGTTGCGGTGGCGCTGGTTGGCCTGGCGCCGCAGTTCGGCTTCAGCGTCACCGCCGCCGCGCCGGCCGCAGACCATGCGAAATTCGCCGGCGCCGATCATATGGCGGGCGATCTTGCCGCCCTCACCGCCGCGCTCGGCCTGGAGGCGCGCCATGTGGCCTTCGTGGGCTCGCGGCGCAAGGCGCAGACGCTCAGCGAAAAATTGCGCGACGCCGGCATTCCGCAAGCCCGGCTCGATGCCTTGAAAGCCCCGGCGGGCCTCGATCTCGGCGCCATCACGCCGGAGGAGATCGCGCTCTCCATCCTCGCCGAACTGGTGCTTGTGCGCAGGCGCGACCAGCGCGGCGCCGTTTCCTAGAAAAAGAGAGACCATCGCCATGGACATGAACGGCTCACAGCGCATCGAAGCCAGCCCGGCGGCCGTCTGGGCGGCGCTGAACGATCCCGCGGTGCTGAAGCAATGCATTCCCGGCTGCGAGAGCATCGAGAAGACCTCCGACACGCAGATGGAAGCCGTGGTGGTGCTGCGGGTGGGGCCGGTGAAGGCCTCGTTCAAGGGCGCCGTCACCTTGTCGGACATCATGCCGGAACAGGGCTATACCATCACCGGCGAAGGCTCCGGCGGGCTTGCCGGCTATGCCAAGGGCAGCGCCAAGGTGCGCCTGGAGCCGGAGGGCGATGCCACGCTGTTGCATTATGAGGTGAAGGCCGACGTGGGCGGCAAGCTCGCTCAGCTCGGCGCGCGGCTGATCGACGCCACAGCGAAGAAGCTGGCGGGCGAATTCTTCACCAATTTCGGCGCCGTGGTCGCCCCGCCGCCGGCCGCCGAACCCGCGCTCGCGGACGCGACGCCTGAGCCGGACGCGGCGGCGCCCGCCGAAGGCACGGAAAAATCCGGCAAGGGCTGGCTCGGCGGCCTGTTCGGCAAGGCGACGGCGGGCGCGCTGGTGGCGGGATTTTTGCTGGTGCCGCCCTGCTGCCTGAACGGAACACACGCCCATGCGGCCGGGGAGTTCGCCTTCCCCATCTGCCATGGCGCGCGCTGACGGGCGCTCCCATAAAGCGATCCGGGTGTTTTTCAGAGCGATACCGCCCGGATTTCAATCGTGTCTGTGGCTTAACGCGCCGCTGATGCAAAAGGGTGGCGGGCGCGAACGGGACGCGGATCGCGTCGCCGTTTCATCATCCTGACCCCTGCTTTTTCATCTGGCTCATATCCATGAACCCCCCTCCCCTCCAGTCAGCCCGCGAATTACCTATGGTCGTTCCCCCCACCTCCCTCTCTTCCAGGAAGCCAGACGTTGAGACCGACAAAAGGAAGAAGATAAACGCGTCGACAACACAGGTATGCGTGAAATTATAACCGTATCTCAGCGCGATCGGCAGCCATGTTCCAATTTCGTTTCTTGCGTCATCCATGACTCCCTTTTGCGTTTTTTTCATAGTACTTAGAATTTTCTCTCGGGCTGCATGATATTCTCGTCGGCGCGCCGCCTCATCCGGGACCGGCAGGAAAGCCGGCTGGGTGGGCTCGGCCTCATCCTCATCCTCATGACCGCGCCTGGTCCCGACGCTGGAAAATCTCTCGTCCGCCTGCACGCGAAGTAAATTCCGGATGGCGGGGGCGTTTCTCACGGCTACCGCCTGGGTTGCGATATTCTGCAAATTCGCCGCAGCTTGCACCAGCGCACCCGTAGCTGTGCGGGACTCTCCGTCAAGGATGTTTCTGACCATAGCCACCCTCTCTCGCCGTTCAAAAACGTCGCTTTTCGTCCAGGATCGTCCAAGTTACGGATAAATACTGGGATCAGCCGGTAGTTTTGTGCTTCAGCTCGTTCGAGGCTTTCACCTTTACGTTATCCCTGCGTGGCCCACGGCGGCTCGAATCTGGCCAAGCCGGGCCTGCGCACATCTGACGGACCGATTGAATTCAAGATGCCGCCCGCCCGTTGGCCCAAGCTTCCGTTTGGCCATCGGATCGCCCGTCCCCTCGCCTTCGGACGCTCCGGCCTCGCTAAAAATGACGGCATTGACCGCCCTTTCCGCCGCCGTCTCAGCCCCATACGTGACGTTACGGCATTGCAGTATCTCGCTTAATTTCCTCTGCCAGGGCGCATAAAAGCGGCGCCGGAAGGCCTCAAAGGTTGACTCCCCCGTCGTTTCAGCCACGATCTGAACACTGAATTCCGAATTCAGTGAAGGCTCGCCAAAGCCGAAATGAAAACATCGCGGGAGAAAACCGAATGATCGCATCACGCCTCGTGATCGCAGCCTTATGCGCCGCCATGGCCGGGCCTGCCCTCGCCCAGACCGTGCCGCCCATCAAGATCGGCGTGCTGAACGACCGCACCGGCATCTATGCGGATTTCGCCGGCCAGGGCTCGGTCGTGGGCGCCCAGATGGCGGTGGAGGATTTCCAGAAGACCCATCCCGACATCAAGGTGGAGATCGTCGCCGCCGACCATCAGAACAAGGCCGACGTCGGCTCCGCCATCGCGCGCAAATGGTATGACGAGGACGGCGTCGACATGATCGTGGACGTGCCGAATTCGGCCGTCGCCCTCGCCGTCAACGAGGTGTCGCGCGAGAAAAACAAGGTCTTTCGCCCACGGCACCGGCAGCGCCATGGTGAAGCGCGGCGGCGATACCTGGTTCTTCATCACCGCGGACTATGCCTTCGGCCATGCGCTGGAGCGCGACACGGCGAAAGTGGTGACGGAATCCGGCGGCAAGGTGCTCGGCAGCGCCCGCGCGCCCATGGGCGGCTCGGATTTCAGCTCCTTCCTGCTCCAGGCGCAAAGCTCCAAGGCCAAGGTGATCGGCCTCGCCAATGCGGCGGCGGACACCACCAACACCATCAAGCAGGCCTCCGAATTCGGCATCACCCAGGGCGGGCAGAAGCTCGCCGGGCTTTTGATCTTCCTCACCGACGTGCATTCCCTCGGCCTGAAGGTGGCGCAGGGCCTGGTGCTCACGGAAGCCTTCTATTGGGACCAGAACGAGGGCACCCGCGCCTTCTCCAAGCGCTTCGGCGAACGCATGGGCGGCTCCATGCCCACCATGGTGCATGCCGGCGTCTATTCGGCCGTGACCCACTATCTGAAGGCGATCGTGGCGGCCAAATCCAAGGAGGCCGACAAGGTGGTGGCGCAGATGAAGGCGATCCCCACCGACGATCCGCTGTTCGGCAAGGGCCAGGTGCGCGCCGACGGCCGCCACATCCACAATATGTATTTGTTCGAGGTGAAGACCCCGGCGGAATCCAAGGGCGAGTGGGACATCTACAACACCCTCGCCACCATCCCCGCCGCCGACGCTTTCCGCCCCCTCAGCGAAGGCCATTGCCCGCTCGTGAAGAGCTGAGCGCGGTGCAAGAGAGCCCCTTCCCAACCGGGAGGGGGCTTATTGAATTCAAAGGCGCGCAAGCGCCAGGGACCAGCTCTAGGCCGGCCCGCCCAGAAGCCGGGACCCGCCGAGGGGACAGGCGGAGCGCCCGTCGTCGAGCAGGATGAAGGCCCCCACCTGCGTCGGCCGGTCGATCTTCACATGCCCGCGCCAGCCCACTTCCTGCCGCGTCACGGGCGGGATCGACGCCACGATATCGGGCCGCAGCCCGTCGGTGAGGCCGTAGCCGACGATGATTCCGGCAGCATCGACCAGGAGGATTTTTTCGGGCGCCCCCGCGCGGGCGGGATCCCAGGCCCAGCCGGTCACCCGGAAGGCGGTTCCCGGCGCGTTGTCCGCCACCGGCTGCGCGCCCTCGAACGCGCCGAGGCAGGCGGAGGCGGGGCGCAGCGCGGCGTGCGCCACAAGCGGCGTTCCCACCCAGCCCGCCCAGGGGGTCGCGAACAGCGCGAGCCGCTGCCGGCGCAAGAGGTCAGCCCGCGCGGCCACCACCTGCGGATCGAGGAAGATCTTGGCGAATTCCTCATCGTCGCGCACGTTCGAAAGCAGCGCGGTGGCGGCGCCGTCCCGGGCGACGCGCATGGCACGCACCACCTCGTCCACTTGGCGGCCATAGCCGGCCATGAGCACCAGCGCGCACACCGCCGAAGCCGGGGCGAGGATGCGGAACCGGTCCGGCAGAAGGCTCCACCACAAAAAGGTCAGCGCGAGCCAGAAGATCAGGCTCGGCGTCAGATAGCGGCTGGCCAGCGCCTGCCCCACGCCGAACGTCAGCCGCCCGAGCGAGGTCAAGGCGGCGGAGGCGGCGATGAACACGATGACATGGAGCAGCACCAGCCGTGCCGGGGTCGCGAAGGAGGGACGGGCCACCAGCACGGCGCCGGCGAAAACGCCCAGGCCGACGCCGATTCCCCCCATCACGATGGCGATCAGGTGGCGATGGCCCTGCACGGCGGCGATCTGCACCCGGAGCAGCTCTTCCAGCGGCTGACCCAGATAGGCGAGCGTATAGCGCAGCGAGGTCAAAGGCTTGAGCAGCGCGGCGAACGGGGTCAGGTCCGGGTCGGGGGATTGATAGCCGACGAGATAGAGCGCGATCAGCCCCGCCGCCACGCCCGCGAGCACGGCGGTTTCGCGCCGGGGCCGGCCCAGCCAGACAGCGAGCGGCGGCAGGAGGATGCAGACCAGGACGCCGTTGGACATGGACCCGACGGCCAGCGCCGCGCAGAGCGATGCGGCGCCCACCCCGGCCCATCCCCGCACCGCCGCGATGGCCGCGAAGGCGAGCGTGCCCGCGAGAAAGACCGCGAAAAACTGCGTCTGAAAACTATAGAGAAAGTTTTCCCACTGCCCGCCCCAGAACATATATCCAAGCGAGATCGCGCCCGCCTGAATGACATTCAGCCTTCCCCGTACCCCGGCCCAATAGACGAGGGCGGCAAATGTGACGGCCTGGACCCCTTGCATTGCCAGGCTGGCATAAAAATTTACCAGATATGTCCCGCTCGACACCAGATGATCAAGCATCGACAACAGGCGAAAAACGACGATGCGATGCTCATTATGCTGATCGAAAAGCTGATCGATGCAATCCTGAATGGAAAGAACCGCCCATTGGTCCATGAAGGGAAGCGGGAGGTAAGCATCATACATCGCCCGCAAGGTGGTCAGAACCACCAGCACCGCACAGAGGGGAGCGATGAAGGTTAGAACATAAAGCAAGGCGCGAGACATCATCACCCGGCGCGCGCCGGACAATAATACAGTGTTTTCGAACGCCATCGGCCCCCCGATAATGTCGCATATTCGTAATATTACGTGAGCCCGCACCCTTTTAGTGCTCACGATCGCGCCGCAGAGCCAGCTTTATTCCGGCGCTTGGGGGGATGCAACGCCTCGTCGGGCGGCGGACGCGGAAGCTTTCGCATTCGGGCACGCTCATCCACCGCCGCCGTGCCATTGCGGGACGGCGGCGGTCTCAAGCCGAACAGCCGGGCGAACAGGGCGAGAACGGATCGGGCGCGAATCGGCGCGCGGCGGCGGATCGCGCTTTGTTCCGCCGCCTACCGCCGCGAGGGGACGATGCCGCGATGGGACGCGTGTTGTCGCCCGTCGCCCGCGCGGGGCGCGCCGGAGGAAGCGCGTCGGCGCGAAGACCGCGCTTCAGTCCAGCGCCGCCCCCGCAGAAAGGCTCAGCGACCGGTCGAAGCGCGGTTCGGGGCGGCCGGCGTCGCGATTGGCCGCGCGGGCGAGCAAGGCGAGGAGATCGCCCAGCCGGTTCACATAAGCGATGCCCGCGCTGCCGGGCGCGGGCGGGTCGATCTCGGCCTGGGATACCAGCCGCCGCTCGGCCCGTCGGCACACCGCGCGGGCGACCGCCGCATGGGCCGCCGACAGCGAGCCGCCGGGAATGAGGGTCGCGGCCACCACCGGAAGATCCGCCTCCAGCCGCCCGATGAGGCCGTCAAGCCGGCGCACGTAAGCCATGGACAAGTGCGGCGCGCCGGGCGCCGCCACCTGTTGCAGCAGTTCGTGCACGTCGTTCTGCGCGATGGCGAGCGCCTGCCCGGCATCGCCGGACGCGCCGGCTTGCGCCAGCACCGCAAGCCAACCGGCCAGTTCCTCCACCGCGCCGATCAGTTCGACCGTGGGGCTGTCCTTTTCTACGCGGGCGCCGGTGGCGAGGCGGGTGATGCCGCCATCGCCGGCGGATGTGCTCCAGCTTGCAAGACTGCTCATGTCGGTTCTCCCTCGGCTTGCGCCAGGCGGCCGCCCTGTGCCGGGCGGTCCGCCGTCCCGCGCCGGGCGCCTGCCCGCCGCGCGTCCCTCTCGAAGACCCTGTCTAAAACGCGGGCTCAGGCCGGTACCGCGCGCAGCGCGGTCTGGCTGGCCAGGAAATCGGCCGTGTATTCGCAATAAGTGCCGATGATCCAGGGGGTCATGGCGCGCTTCCTGTCGTCCATGGGCGAAATCTTGCGGGCGGGGCTGCCGCCCCAGAGCCAGCCGCTCTCCAGCACTTGCCCCGGCTCGGTGCGCGCGCCGGCCGCCAGCAGAACGTCGGGCTCGAACACCGTGCCCGCCGCCACATGGCTGCCCATGCCGACCAGCACGCCGGTGCCGATGGTGCAATTCTCCAGCATCACATTGTGGCCGATGACCGCGTCCGCCGCCATGACGAACGGCCCGTTCACGCAGCGGATGATGGTGTTGTCCTGGATGTTGGAGTTCGCGCCCAGCACGATCTCGCTGTCGCCGGCATCCAGCTCGCAGGAGAACAGCACGCTGGAATGCGCGCCCGCGCGGAACGTCCCGGCCACGGTGGAGGTGGCGGCGATGAAGGTTGAGGGGTCGATCTCCAGCTTTGCCGGAGCGCGGGCGGGCGCGGGCACTTCTTCGGGCACCGCGCGCAGCCGCGCCGCACGGCGCGCGATCTCGCCCGGCTCCACCGGGCGCACCGGCTTTGCCGGAATGCCGGCATAGACCATGTTCGCTTCCAGCCTGGAGCGTGGGAAGGCGACGGACCCGGCTTCCAGGATCACCCCGTCTTCCACCACCGAGCCGTCGAGGATGACGGCATTTTCCTCGATCACGCAGTCGCTGCCCACCGTGCAGGCGTGCACCACGCCGTTGCGGCCCACGGTGACGCGATCCCCCACCAGGGCCGGATACAGCTCGTGCGCGATATGCACCGTGCCGCGATCGCCGATGAAGAAATCGGCGCCGATTTCCACCACATGCCCGTCCGCCCGCAGCAAGGCGAGCGCGCCGAGGGAGGCGCGCGGCCCGAGCGTCACCCGGCCGATCACGGCGGAGCGCGCGCCGGCGTGGCGCAGGTCCGGCATGACGGGAAGGATGCCGTGATAGGGCAGGACGAACGGCGGGGTGGAAAGAAGATCACTCATGCGGCGCTCCCGTGCAGACCATTTTGCAGGCGATCCGCCAGCACCACGGCATCACGGGCCATGGCTTTGAGTTCGTCCTGCGCCAGCCGCGCAGCGACTTGCCCGCAGAAAGGCTCGAACTCGGCGAGATCGCTTGCCCCCAGCATCCGCGCGAAGAAATAGCGGCGCAAGGCCAGCCGTTCATGGCCGCACGCCACGCTATGCGCCAGGAGCAGGCGCGCCGCCCCCACATCGCCACCGCGCGCCCGCATGCGCGCGGCTTTCACATCGTCCCGCTTCAGCCGCATGGTCAGAACACCGGGGTTTCGCGATACACGCCCCACACGGTTTTCAGCTTCTCCACGATATCGCCCATGGTCGCGCCCTCGCGCACCAAATCGATGGTGACGGGCATGATGTTCTGCGTGTCGTCCTTCGCCACCTCCACCAGGCGCTCCAGCAAGGCGTTCACCTTCACATTGTCGCGCTCGCGGCGGATGCGCTGGGTGCGCGAGACCTGCCGCTCGGCCGTGGTGTGGTCATAAGGATGGGTCTCGATGTCGTGGACCTCCTCCTTCTCGACCAAAGTATTGACGCCGATCACCGGCTTCTCGCCCGATTGCTTGCGCAAGGCGGTCTCATAGGCGAAATCGGCGACGCGCTTCTGGAACCAGCCTTCCTGGATCAGCTTGATGGTGCCGCCGCGCTCGTCCACCTCGGCGATGATGTCCATGATGCGCTTTTCATATTCGGTGGTCAGCGCCTCCACATAATAGGAGCCGCCGAGGGGATCGATCACCTGGGTGACGTTGCTTTCCTCGGCGATCACCTGCTGGGTGCGCAGGGCCATGCGCATGGCTTCCTCGGTGGGAATGGCGAAGGCTTCGTCGAAGCCGTTGGTGTGCAGCGACTGGCAGCCGCCGAGCACCGCCGAGAGCGCCTGCAGCGCGGTGCGCACCACATTGACCATGTATTGCGGCTTGGTGAGCGAGGCGGCGGCGGTCTGGCAATGGAAGCGCAGGCGCATGCTCTCGGGGTTCTTGGCGCCGAACCGCTCCTTCATGATCTTGGCATAGCAGCGCCGCACGGCGCGGAACTTCGCCACCTCCTCGAAGAAGTCGGCCTGGCAGACGAAGAAGAAGGCGAGGCGCGGGGCGAATTCGTCCACATGCATGCCGGTCTTCGTCACCTCTTCCACATAGACGATGAGGTTGGCGAGGGTGAAAGCCACTTCGTCCACCGGCGAGGAGCCGGCTTCCGAAATGTGGTAGCCCGAAATATTGATCGGGTTGTAGCGCTTCATGGTCTTGGCGCAATGCGTGATGCAATCGCGCACGATGCGGACCGAGGGCGCGATGGGATAGATATATTCCTTCTGCGCCATATATTCTTTGAGGATATCCGCCTGGATGGTCCCCGAAAGCTTGTTGAGGTCGTAGCCGCGCTTTTCCGCCAGCACGATATACATGGCCAGAAGAATCCAGGCCGAGGGATTGATCGTCATGGAGACCGAGATCTTCTCCAGGTCGATGCCCTCGAACAGGGCTTCCATGTCCTCCAGCGTGTCGATGGCGACGCCCTCGCGCCCCACCTCGCCCTCGCTCATGGGATGGTCGCTGTCGTAGCCCATGAGGGTCGGCATATCGAAGTCGGTGGAAATGCCGGTCTGCCCCTGGGCGATCAGATATTTGAACCGCTTGTTCGTGTCCTCGCCGGTGCCGAAGCCGGCGATCTGGCGCATGGTCCAGTTGCGGGAACGATACATGGTGGGATAGGGGCCGCGGGTGAAGGGATAGCGGCCCGGCAGGCCGATGTCCTCCGGCGGCGTCTCGGCGAGATCGGCGGCGGTGTAGGTGCGCTTCACCGGGAAATCGCCGAGGGTGAAAAATTGCTCCTTGCGCTCCTTCTGCTTCTTCAGGAAGGCGGCGACTTCGTTTTCTTCCCAGTCGCGCACATCATCGCTGAGCTTGGCGAGGGTGCGGGTCTCAAGCATGCTCATCTGCGAGTTCCTTCTGGGCGGACGCGAGCAGCATCTCGTTGGCAAGGGTGTAGGGATCGCTCTCGCGGCGCTGGAGGCGCGCGGAGAGCTTCGGGGCAAGGCGCTCCGCCGCGGCGGTGAAGCGCTCGATGAGGAGGTTTTCCGCCGTCTTCACGAGGCGGAAGCGGGCGATGCGGGCGAGCCGCGCGAGGCCGGTCTCGGTCTCGAAGGCGACACGGCGATGGGCGTTGACCTTGTCGAGGAGCTTGTCGAACCCCTCCCCGCTGATGGCGGAGACGCCCACCACCGGCACCGCCCATTCCCCCCGCGCGGAGGTGAGGGCGCCAAGGGTGAGCATGCTCTTGAGGTCGGTCAGCGTGCGGTTGGCGTCGCTGCGATCGCATTTCGACACCACATGGATGTCGGCGATCTCCAATATCCCGGCCTTGATGGCCTGGATCTCGTCGCCGAGGCCGGGGGCGGACACCACCACCGTGGTGTGGGAGGCGCGGGCGATCTCCACCTCGTCCTGCCCGACCCCCACGGTCTCGATGATCACCGTGTCGAAGCCGCCGACGTCGAGAATATCCACCGCATCCAAGGCCGCGCGGGCCATGCCGCCCATGGCGCCACGGGTCGCCATGGAGCGGATATAGATGCCGGGATCGGTGGCGAGTTCGGTCATGCGCACCCGGTCGCCGAGGATCGAGCCGCCGGAGAACGGGCTGGAGGGGTCCACCGCGACGATCCCCACCTTCAGCCCCTGCTCGCGCAGTTGCTTGGCGAAATGGGCGACGAGGGTGGATTTGCCCGAGCCGGGCACGCCGGTGATGCCGATCACATGGGCCTTGCCGGCGCGGCGATAGATGGTGGCGAGCGCCTCGCGCGCTTCCGGCGTGCCGGATTCGGCCCGCGAGATGAGCCGGCCGATGGCCCCCATCTCGCCGGCTTCCACGCGGGGGATGAGGTCCAGCGAGGGAACATAGCGGCCCATCAGGCGCCCCCCGCCTTGAGCTGGGCATGCATGTCGCGGAACACGGCGCGGTCGTCCACCACGCGGCGGGCCTTGAAATCCGTGCGCGGCAGCGTGCCGCCTTCGACGATCTCCACCACCGCCCGCAGGCCCAGCAGCTTCTGCATGGATCTGGCGATGTCGCCGCGGAATTTCTCCACATGCTCGCGGCCGAGGGCGAGGGTGACCGCATCGGCCTCCACGCGCAGCACCAGTTCGTCCATGGCGGCTTCGCGGGTGATGACGATCTGATGCTCGCCGCCATAGCCGGCGGTCTGGTTGAGCACGGAATCGATCTCGCTCGGATAGACGTTCTCGCCGCGGATGGTGAACATGTCGTCGATGCGCCCGAAGATGCCGAGCGGCAGGCGCGGATAGGTGCGCCCGCAGGGGCTGGGCTCGTCGCTCCACAGCGTGAGATCGCCCGAGGCGAGGCGGATCATGGGCTGGGAGGTGCGCTCCAGATGGGTATAGACCGGCGTTCCCCGCTCGCCATAGGGCACGCGGCGGAAGGTGCGGGGGTCGCAGACCTCAGTATAGACCACGTCCTGCCAGCACAGCATGCCGGGGGTCTGTGCTGAGCCGCCCACATGCATCCAGGGCGTCATCTCGGCCATGGAGCCGCTGTCGAACACCTTGGCGCCGTAGAGATCCTCGATCCGGTCCCGCACGCCGGGAATGGAGGCGCCGGGCTCGCCGGAGAAGAACATCACGCGCAGGCCGAAATCGCGCGGGTTCAGCCCTTCCTTGATCGCGGTTTCCGCGAGATGCAGCGCATAGGTGGGCGTGCCGTAGAAGCCGGCCGGCTTCATGGCGGCGAGCCATTGGGCGCAACGCACGCTCATGCCCGGCGCGCCGGCGCCGAACGGGAACGCCTTGGCGCCGAGCCGCTCGGCCCCCGCGAGCGCGCCCCAAGAGCCCATATAGAGGCTGAAGATGGCCGCGACGCACACCATGTCGCCCGGCCGCAGGCCCATGGCCCACATGATGCGGGCATGGGCATTGGCGATGGCGCGCCAATCGTTGCGGCCGATGGCGAAGGCGGTGGGCCGCCCGGTGGTGCCGGAGGTGCCATGGACGTGGAACACGTCCGCGTCGGGCACGCACAGATAATCGCCGAACGGGGGATGCGCCGCCTGGCTGGCCCGCAGATCCGCCTTGGTGACGACCGGGACCTTATCCTCGAAATCTTCCAGCGACTTCAGGTGCGAGGGGTGGAAGCCCGCTTCGTCCCATTTGCGTCGGTAGAACGGCGCGGTTTCATAAGCATAGGCGCAGACCTGCTGGAGGCGGGCGAGGATCGCCGCGTCGCGGTCTGCGGGATGCATGGTTTCGCGCTTGGCAAACCAATAGCGCGCGTCCGACGGCGGCAGATAGGTTTCGTCATAGCGCGGCGGGAAGGACCAGTCTTCCATGGGACATCCTCCCGCGCTCAGCGCGCGCCGCGCTCGGTGACGAGGCGTTCCAGCGTGGCGACGATGGCGGCGGGCGGGGTGTCCTGGAGCAGGACTTCCTTCACGCCCATCTCCTTCAAGGCGACCACGTCCTCGTCCGGCATGACGCCGCCGGCGACCACGATCAGGTCGTCCACGCCCTTTTCGCTCAAGAGCTTGAAGATCTTGGGGAAGACCGTGAGCTGCACGCCCGACAGCAGGCTGACGCCGAGCACGTCCACGTCCTCCTGGATCGCGGCGGTCACCACTTCTTCCGGCGTGCGGTGGAGGCCGGAATAGATCACGTCCATGCCGGCATCGCGCAAGGTGCGCGCGACCACCTTCACGCCGCGATCGTGACCGTCGAGTCCCACCTTGGCGAGCAGCACGCGAATGGGTTGAGCCATTTCCATCCCTCGTTCATTATTGAATTCTGAATTCCGAGTTCAACAAACGGTCGCAGGTTCCCGGGAGATGGTCAAGATGGAAAACGGCAGGCACACGGGATATGCAGACTTCATGGAATCTCTGGCCGCACCGAAACGCCTGGTCGAACAGACCTACGAGGTCATCCTCGACGCCATCTGCGACGGCACCCTCAAGCCGGGGGAGCGCCTGACGCAGGAGGACATCGCCGCGCGCCTCAATGTCTCGCGCCAGCCGGTGACCCATGCGCTGGTCATCCTGCGGTCCCAGGGCTTCGTCATCGAATCCGGCAAGCGCGGGGTGTCCGTGGCGCCGGTGCAGCCGGAATTATTGAAGGCGATCTACGAATTCCGCTCCGCCGTGGAGCCGCTGGCGGCGGAACTCGCCACCGCCAATCTCAAGCCCGAGCACATCCGCAAGGGGCGGGACCTGGTGGTGCACGGGCGCAACCTGGTGCTCGCCAACGACCAGAAGGGCGTGGTCCATGCGGACATGGAGTTCCACTCCTTCATCTATGATCTCTCGGCCAATCCGCTGGTGATCGATACGATGCGCCTCAATTGGCAGCATCTGCGCCGCGCCATGGGGGAAATTCTCTCCTTCCCCGGCCTCTCGATCCGGGTGTGGCGCGAGCATGAGGAGATTCTGGAAGCCATGATCCGTGGCGAGGCGAAAGTCGCGGCCGAGCTCATGCGCAACCATCTGGTGGGCGCCTATCGCCGGGTGATGATGGGCGAGAAGGACCTGACCTGAGAGCGCGCACGCGCCGCCTAAAAGACAGGCATGCGCCCCTCTTCGCGGCCGCGCGAACCCTGTCGCGCAGAGCGGGTGAAGCGGCTTCCGACGCCATGGCCGGGCGTGTCCCGGGCGTGACGGTCATCCTAACCACCATCCCTCCGGGCACGCCGATTGCATGCACCGGCGCAAACCGATCCGACCCCAACGGAAGTTTGACATGGCGAATTTGACGATCGACGGCGACCGCCTCTGGGCCGCGCTGATGGAAACCGCGCGTTTCGGCGGCACCGAGAAGGGCGGCATCAACCGCCTCACCCTGACCGAGGAGGACCGCCAGGTCCGCGACTGGTTCAAGGACGCCTGCATCGCCGCCGGCTGCACCGTTTCCGTGGACGAAGCCGGCAATATGTTCGCCCGCCGACCCGGCCGCGATAATTCCCTTCCCCCCATCTGCATCGGCTCGCATCTCGATACCCAGCCCACCGGCGGCAAGTTCGACGGCGTGCTGGGCGTGCTGGCGGGGCTCGAAGTGCTGCGCGCGCTCCAGGCCAGCGGCTACGAGACGCTGGCGCCCATCGAGGTCATCAACTGGACCAATGAGGAAGGCTCCCGCTTCGCCCCCGCCATGCTGGCCTCGGGGGGCTTCGCCGGAGTGTTCGAGAAAGACTATGTGATGGACCAGCGCGACCGCGAGGGCATCCGCTTCGGCGATGCGCTGGACGCCATCGGCTATCGCGGCGACAAGCCGCTCGGCGGCCATCCCATGTCGGCCATGTTCGAACTGCACATCGAGCAGGGTCCGATCCTCGAGGCCGAGGGCAAGACCATCGGCGTCGTCACCGGCGTGCAGGGCATCCGCTGGTACGAGGCGACGATCACCGGGGTCGAGTCCCACGCCGGAACCACGCCCATGTCCCGCCGCAAGGATGCGCTGCTGGGCGCGGCGAAGGTGGTGGAGATCGTCAATGCGGTGGGCCTCGCCCATCCCCCGCTGGCGGTGGCAACGGTCGGGCTCATGGAAGTGAAGCCCAATTCGCGCAATGTCATCCCCGGCGAAGTCTTCCTCACCATCGAGTTGCGCCATCCCGACCAGGAGGTGCTCGACACGATGCATGCGGAGCTGTGCGCGCAGATCGAGGCGGCGATGTCCGCGCTCGGCCTGACCCTTCATCTCGACTGCATCCTGAATGCCCCGCCGGTGCATTTCGACGAAACCCTGGTCTCCACCATTCGCGCGGCGGCGGAGACGCTGGGCTATGGGCATCGCGACATCGTCTCGGGCGCCGGGCACGACGCCGCCTATGTGGCCCGCGTCGCGCCCACCACCATGGTGTTCGTGCCCTGCAAGGACGGCATCAGCCACAATGAGGCGGAAGACACCTCCCCGGCCGATTGCGCCGCCGGCGCGGCGGTGCTGCTGAACGCGGTGCTCGCCTTCGACGCCCGGCTGGAGGCGCAGGCGAAGGGATAATTCGCTGGTCCGTGGGGTGAAATTCGTTCGTCGCCGAAGTCTGCAGCGAATTCGGCGACGAAATTCACGTCAATCGAAAGTCATTGGCGGTTTCGTTCTCACGAAACCCGTATTCGTCCGCGGCCCTTTATGTTTCACGTGAAACATAAAGGGCCTGAAACCTTTGCAATCCCTTGTTTTCGTCAGGCCGCCGTGAGCGAGAAGATGCTCGCCCCGGTATCCGCCGTCCCAACCGCATTTCGGAACGGCGCAAACAATTCCCGGCCCACATTGACGTGGGAGTCCGAGAGATCCTCCTGTGCCGGTGCGCGGGCGGCCCATTCCTCCGCCTCCACCAGCACCGTGAGATGCCCGGCGACGCCGTCGAGCCGCACCAGGTCGCCATCGCGGATCTTGCCGATCGGCCCGCCGGCGGCTGCCTCCGGGGTCACGTGGATGGCCGAGGGCACCTTGCCCGAGGCGCCGGACATGCGCCCGTCGGTGACCAGCGCCACCTTTTGCCCGCGATCCTGCAAAACACCGAGCGGCGGCAGCAGCTTGTGCAATTCCGGCATGCCATTGGCCTTGGGCCCCTGGAACCGCACGACGGCGACGAAATCCCCCGTGAGGCTGCCGGCCTTGAACGCGGCCTGCAACGCCTCCTGGGAATGGAACACGCGGGCGGGTGCCTCGATCACATGCCGCTCCGGCGCCACCGCCGAGGTCTTGATGACCGCGCGGCCGAGATTGCCGTCCAGCACCTTCAGCCCGCCGGTGGGCTGGAACGCGCGGGAGACCGGGCGAAGCACCGCTTCATCCCCGCTCGCCGCCGTGGCGTCGCGCCACACCAAAGCGCCGTTTTCATCCAGGCCCGGCTCGGCCGTATAGCCGGAAAGCCCGGTGCCCCACACGGTTTCCACATCCTCGTGCAGCAGCCCTGCGGAGAGCAGTTCGCGGATCACGAAGCCCATGCCGCCCGCGGCGTGGAAATGGTTCACGTCCGCCTTGCCGTTGGGATAGACGCGGGTGAGCTGCGGCACCACGTCCGCAAGGTCCGAGAAATCGTTCCAGGTCAGCACGATGCCCGCCGCCGCCGCCATGGCGACGATATGGAGCGTGTGGTTGGTGGAGCCGCCGGTCGCGTGCAGGCCGACCACGCCGTTCACGAACGCCTTCTCGTCCAGCATCCGCCCGAGCGGGGTGTAGTGATTGCCGAGCGCGCTGTTGGCGAGCGCGCGCCTTGTCCCCTCGCGGGTCAGCGCATCGCGCAGCGGCGTGTTGGGATTGACGAAGGAGGCGCCGGGCAGATGCACGCCCATGATTTCCATCATCATCTGGTTGGTGTTGGCGGTGCCGTAGAAAGTGCAGGTGCCGGGGCCGTGGTAGGATTTGGACTCCGCCTCCAGCAGCGCGTCGCGGCCGATCTTCCCTTCGGCGAACAATTGGCGGATGCGGGATTTCTCGTCGTTCGGCAGGCCCGAGGTCATGGGTCCGCTCGGAATGAACACCGCCGGCAGATGGCCGAACGAGAGCGCCCCGATGATCAGGCCGGGCACGATCTTGTCGCAGATGCCGAGGAACACAGCGGCATCGAAAGTCTGGTGCGAGAGCGCCACCGCCGTGGAAAGCGCGATCACCTCGCGGGAGAACAGGGACAGCTCCATGCCCGCTTCCCCTTGCGTGACCCCGTCGCACATGGCCGGCACCCCGCCCGCCACCTGCGCCACCCCGCCCACGTCGCGGGCGGCTTCGCGGATCAGTTCGGGGAAGCGCTCATAGGGCTGGTGGGCGCTGAGCATGTCGTTATAGGCGGTCACAATCGCGAGATTTCCGCCCTCCCCGCTCCGCAGCTCGGCCTTGTCGCCGGGCAGGCAGGCGGCAAATCCATGGGCCTGGTTGGCGCATCCGAGCGCGCGGCGGCGCGGGCCGGCCTCTCCGGCGGCGGCGATGCGGTCCAGATAACGCGCGCGGCTGTCGCGGCTGCGCTCAGCAATGCGCTGCGTCACCTCGCCGATGCGGGCATTGAGAGTGGCTTGGGCGGTCATGGGGACCTCCTGGCTGGCGGGTGGGGGATGGGCGGAACACCGCGACGGTCCCGGCGCGATCCGATTCAAGGACAGACATTGCCATTTTAGCCTCGAAGCCGGATCAAGGGCATCCGCAACACATGCGCCCGATAGCGAGCATTTCAATGACAGAACCCGCCCCCGCCCGCGTCGCCGTCCTCGATGATTACCAGAACGTGGCCGCCGCCATGGCCGATTGGGATAAGCTGAAGCCCGGCGCCGAGGCGGTCTTCTTCCACGATCACGTGGCCGACCTGGACCGCCTCGCCGCCCGCCTTCAGCCGTTCGACGCGCTGGTCCTCACGCGCGAGCGCACGCCGGTGGACGCGGCGCTGATCGCCCGGCTGCCGAATCTCAAGCTCATCACCACCATCGGCCTGTGGAATGCCTCCATCGATATCGCGGCGGCGCAGGCGCGCGGCATCGTCGTGAGCGGGACCGCCGGCGGCGAGCCCCATGCGACCCCCGCGCTCACCTGGGCGCTGGTGCTGGCGGTGACGCGCGGCCTGCATCTTGAGGCCGCCTCCGTGCGCGCCGGCGGCTGGCAAGTCGGCCTCGGCATGGACATCGCCGGCAAGACGCTGGGCGTGCTCGGCCTCGGGCGCATCGGCGCGGAAGTGGCGAAGTTCGGCCAGGCCTTCGGCATGAAGGTCATCGCCTGGAGCCAGAATCTCACCGCCGAGCGGGCGGCCGAATGCGGGGTGGAACGGGTGGAGAAGGACGAATTGTTCGCCCGCGCCGACGTGCTCACCATCCACCTCAAGCTCGGCGCCCGCACCCAGGATCTCGTCGGCGCGGCGGAACTCGGACAGATGAAGCCAACGGCCTTCCTGGTGAACACCGCGCGCGGGCCCATCGTCTCCGAGCCGGCCCTGGTGGAAGCGCTGATGCAGCGGCGGATCGCCGGCGCGGCGCTCGACGTGTTCGACACCGAGCCGCTGGCGATGGATCATCCGTTCCGGTTTTTGCCCAATGTGCTGGCGACGCCGCACATCGGCTATGTTACGGAAAACACCTATCGCATGGCCTTCCCGCAGATCGTCGAAGACATCGCCGCCTGGCAGCGCGGCGCGCCGATCCGCGTGCTAGAGGGCTGAATCGCCCTCTAGCTTTGTGAATAGAGGCGGATTCACTGCCCATTTTGCATCGCCTTGGGCGATTCAATATGGGCAGATCCGGCTCTAGCGCCCTGAGATAGGCCATCAGCCGGCGGGACACACCGCCGGGAAAACACGGGCCCCCTTCGCAGCCCGGACTTGTGGGAGGAAAAGAGCATCATGCTCTATGATTTCATCATCATCGGGGGTGGCATCGTCGGCCTCTCGACGGCGCGGGAAATCCTGCGCCGCCGGCCCGGCGCGGGTGTGCTGTTGTTGGAAAAAGAAGGCGGCCTCGCGCGCCATCAGACCGGACACAATAGCGGCGTGATCCATGCCGGCATCTATTATGCCCCCGGCAGCTTCAAGGCCGAGCTGTGCCGCATCGGCGCCCAGGCGACCAAGAATTTCTGCCGCGCCCACACCATCCCCTTCGAGACCTGCGGCAAGCTGCTGGTGGCAACCGATGCCGAGGAACTGGCGCGCATGGATGCGCTCTACCTGCGCGCCGCCTCGAACGGCGTGGAGGTGGAGCGGCTGGACGGGGCCGAGCTGCGGCGGCGCGAACCCAACATCACCGGCATCGGCGGCCTGTTCGTGCCCTCCACCGGCATCGTCGATTACAAGCAGGTCTGCGCCGCCCTGGCCCGCGAGATCGAGGCCGCCGGCGGCACCATCCTGCTGGGGGCGAAGGTGGACGCGATCCGCGAGGGAGCGGAAGACGTGGAGGTGCGCAGCGGCGGCGTCACCCATCGCGGCAAGATGCTGGTGGCCTGCGCCGGCCTGCAGTCGGACCGCATCGCGCGCCTGGCGGGGCTCAAGGTCACGCACCGCATCGTGCCGTTCCGGGGCGAATATTATCGCCTGCCGCCGAGCCGCAATTCCATCGTCAAGCACCTGATCTATCCGGTGCCGGACCCCACCTTGCCGTTCCTCGGCATCCACCTCACCCGCATGATCGACGGCTCGGTGACGGTCGGCCCCAATGCGGTGCTCGGCATGGCGCGCGAGGGCTATCCCAAGCTCTCGGTGAACGCGGCCGATCTCGCCGATACCCTCACCTTCCCCGGCTTCTGGCGCACGCTCGCCAATAATCCGCGCGCGGCGATCAAGGAGCTGAAGAATTCCCTCCTGCCCGCCGGCTATCTGGAGCAATGCCGCAAATATTGCCCGGACCTGACCATGGCGGACCTCCAGCCCTATGAGGCCGGCATCCGCGCCCAGGCGGTGCTCGCCGACGGCACGCTGGTGCACGACTTCCTGTTCGAGCAGACGCCCCGCTCGCTGCATGTGTGCAACGCCCCCTCCCCCGCCGCCACCGCCGCTCTGCCCATCGGCGAGATGATCGCCGACAAGCTCATGGGTGCACGGGCGGCCTGAACTCAGCGGCCGCGCTGGTGCAGAATGCGGCCGATGAGATTGAGCAGGATCTGGGCGGCGAGGATGGCGGTGACGCCGGCCGGATCATATTCGCGCGCCACCTCCACCAGGTCCACGCCGACGATGGTGCCCCGCTTGGCGAGGCCGTCCAGCAGTTCCAGCACCTCGTAATAGGTGAAGCCGCCATGGCTGGGCGTGCCGGTGCCGGGGGCAATGGAGGGGTCGAAGCCGTCGATGTCGATGCTCACGTAGTAGCGCGCGCCCGCCGGGATGCGCGCCAGCACCGCCTCGGTCCCGAGCTTGCGGATCTGCCGCACGCTCAGGATGTCGCTGCCCATGCGGCGGGCATCCTCATAGCCCTCGCGGGCGGTGGAGGAGACGTTGCGGATGCCGAGCTGGGTCAGGCCGGTGACATGAGACTGCTCGGCGGCACGGCGCATGGGGCTGCCGTGGCCGTTGCGCACGCCGTGGCGCTCGTCCACGAAATCGAGATGCGCGTCGAACTGCACCAGATGCACCGGCGCCTCGTCGGAAAAGGCGGCGACGCACGGGATGTTGATGGAATGATCCCCGCCGAGCACCACCGGCAGCGCGCCCGCCTTGAGAATCGCGCGCACCCCCGTCTCGATATTGGCGTGGCTGCGGGCGGTGTCAGTGTGGATCATGTCCGCATCGCCCATGTCCACGATGCGCGCCGCCCCCGCGGGCAGATAGACCACGTCGTCCTCATGGTCATAGGCGCCGGAATGGCCGAACGCGAACAAGGTCGACGCCTCGCGGATCGCGCGCGGACCCGAGCGGGCGCCGGAGCGCCATTGGGTGCCGAGATCGAACGGCGCGCCGAGGATGGCGACATCGGCCTCCAGCTTGTCCCAATCGAGGCACAGCGGATATTTGCCGAAGGTGCAGATGCCGACGAAGGGCAGGTCGAGCCGCCCGCTTTCATATCCATGGGACATGGGATTTTCCTTAGACAGCGAGCGGCGCGCCGCGCCGTTCGGCAACCGCAGCGGCCAGCACGCACAAAAGCTCGAACATGAGGCTCGCGCCCGTCAGCGCCGTGAGGCCGGACGGGTCGAACGGCGGCGACACCTCCACGAGATCCGCGCCGATCAGGTTCAGCCCCGCCAGCGCCCGCACCATGTGCTGCGCCTCTCGGGTGGTGAAGCCACCAATCTCCGGCGTGCCGGTGCCCGGCGCGAAGGAGGGGTCGAGGCTGTCGATGTCGAAGGTCACATAGGCCGGCTGTTCGCCGAGGATGGCACGGACCTCGTCCATCACGTCCTGCGGCCCGCGCTTGATGAATTCCTCCATGAAGATCATGCGGATGCCGCACGCCTTCGCGAAGTCGAAGTTCGAGGCGTCCGAGATCGCCCCGCGCAGGCCGATCTGCACGAAGCGCTTGGGATCGATCAGCCCCTCCTCGATGGCGCGGCGGAACGGGGTGCCGTGGTTGTAGGGATTGCCGCCGAAAAAGCCGTCATAGGTGTCGGAATGGGCATCGAACTGCACCACGCCCACGGGTCCCTCGTTCACCAGCCCGCGCAGGATCGGCAGCGTCATCAGGTGATCGCCGCCGGCCGAGAGCGGCACCGCGCCCGCCGTGCGCACGCCGGCATAGAAATCGCCTACGAGCTTGAGGGTTTTCATCAAATCCAGCGGATCGACCGGGGCATCGCCGCAATCGGCGATCCGCGCCTGGTCGTACGGCGAGACGCCGGTGACATGATGCACCCGGCGCGTCAGGCTCGACTGGTTGCGCAATTCGCGCGGGCCATGGCGCGTGCCGGCGCGATTGGTGACCCCGCCGTCGAATGGCACGCCGAGCAAAGCAATATCGACCTCGCCGGGCTCCGCCTGCGGCAGGCGCATGAAGGTGGCGATGCCGGCGAAGCGCGGGATGCTGCCGGAATCCGCCGGCTCGAACTTTCCAACCATGAAAAACCTGCCATCTGGCTCAAGCGGGCCGCGCCCGCGCCATCAGAGATTGAATTCCTTGCGCACCGCTGCGGTGATGCCGGCGACATAATCGTCCATCAGCCACTGGCCCTTTTCGGCGGTCGAGCCATGGGCCACCGCCAGCACGCCGGATGCCGGGACAAAGCCTTTCGGCACCGGGTGCATGTCATAGGTGGGGAAGTGCGCCGGCCCGTCGGACGGCACCTTCTCCATCTCCACCAGTTCGGGCCGCACCAGGAGCATGAGCGAGGTTTCCAGCAGGCTCGCGTGCTCCAGGTCGATGCCGGGGAAGCCGTCGGGGAACAGGCGTTCCAGCGTCTCGCGCCGGGCGAAATCCCAATATTCCAGGCGCATCAGCTGCATGCCGGTGATGCCGTCGCGGCGCAGCTCGCGCAGGCCGAGGTCCACGCCCTCGACGCCGGGCCACATGTTCTCGTAATGGCCGTTCACCACCACGATGCGCCGCACGCCATCGGCGCCAAGGGCGCGGATCACATCGCGCAGCACCAGGGCGAAGGTGTAGGCGTCCAGGCTCGTGGTGCCGGGAAAAGCCTCGCCGCCGCCGGAGCGGGGCTGGGACTTGTAGCCATAGGGGATTGCCGGCGCGACGATGCCGCCGATCTCCTCCGCTACCCGCGCGCACACGGCGGTGGGCAGCACCACGTCCACGTTCAGTGGCAGATGCGGCCCGTGCTGCTCGGTGGTGCCGAGCGGAATGAACACCGTCGCCCCGGCGGCGATCTTCGCCTGATATTGCGGCCAGCTCAGTTCGGCCATGTAGACGCTGTCGACCATTGTGTTTCCCCTCAGTGCATGGCCGCGCCGCCATCGACGCTGATGCATTGGCCGGTGATGAAATTCGTATGGCGGGAGGCGAGGAAGGCGACCGCCTCGGCCACCTCCTCCGGCCGGCCGATGCGGCGCAGCGGATTGTGGGTTTCCAGCGCCTGCTGGGCAGCGTCCATGCCGGCGAAATTGAGCAAGGGCGTATCCACCGGCCCGGGCGCCACAGCATTCACCAGGATGCGCGGGGCAAGCTCGCGCGCCCAGGAACGGGTCAGCGCCAGTATGGCGCCCTTGGTGGCGCAATAGCCCGAGGCGCCCTGCCGGCCGAGATAGCCGAGCTCGGACGCAATATTGATGATGCGCCCGTGTTCGCCGAACAGCCGAGCGGCTTCGCGCGCCATCAGGATGGTGCCGCGCACGTTCACCGCCAGCATCTTCTCGAAGGCGGCAAAATCGAAGGCGCAGAGCGGACTCTCCAGGTCCAGCCCGGCGCTGTTCACGATCACGTCGAGCCCGCCGAGGTGCGCCGCCGCCGCATCCATCGCCGCGACCACCGCCGCCTCGTCGGTAAGATCGACCGTGACGGGATGCCAGGCGGACGCCTCCATGGCTTGGATGTCGAACCCCACCACATGGGCGCCGGCGCGCGCCAGCCGGTCGGCGCAAGCGCGGCCGATGCCGCTCGCAGCTCCGGTGACGACGATGCACAGGCCTTGGTGCGGCAAGGTCTCAGATGGGTTCACCACGGCGCTTCTCCACGATCGAGGGCAGCGCCTGCACCGCCACGATCTCGCGCAGCAGATCGTCCTCCGGCCGGCCGGTGCGCTCGGCCATGGCGCGCAGGGAGCGCAGCGAAGCGTCCGTGCGCACCCAGCCGGGGCACACCGCATTCACGTTGATGCCGCGCGGGCCGAGTTCCTTGGCGAAGGTCTTGGTCAGGCCGATCACCGCATGCTTGGACGCCACATAGGCGCCGAACAGCGGCTCGGCGGTGCGCGACCAGATGGAGGCGGTATTGATGATGCGCCCGCCGTGGGAGAGCTTCGGCGCGAAGGCGCGGGTGGCGAGGAACGTGCCGGTCACGTTGATCTCCACCACGCGGCGGAACCGAAGCTCGTTTTCCGCGCTCGGATCATCCAGCGGCGTGACCAACTCCAGCCCGGCATTGTTCACCAGCACGTCCAGATGGGCGATCTCCTGCGCCACGGCTTCGAGATCGGCGGTGCGCGTGATGTCGGCCCTGTGGCCACGCGCGCCGAGCCGCTCGGCGGCTTCGAAGATGCCGTCATCCTCCGCCAGCATGTGCAGATCGGCCCCCGCAGCCGCGAACGCGCGCGCGATGCCGAGGCCGATGCCCCGGCTTGATCCCGTCACGAGAACCGCGCGCCCCGCGAGGCCGCCCAGCAGTCCGCCCGCCATCATGGTTCTTCTCCCGCGCTCGCCCGCACCAGGCGCAGCATTTCGTTGCGCAGGGCGAAGAAATCCGCCCCGTCGCGCATCTCCAGCGTGCGGTCCTCGCCGAGGCGCGCGCGCACGTCGATTTCCGCCATGATCCGCGCCGGGCGCTTGGAAAACACGATGACCCGGTCGGCGAGGAAGGCGGCTTCCTCCACATCATGGGTCACGAACACCACGGTCTTCGCGTCGCGCCGCTGGATGCGCCGCAACTCGCCCTGCAATTGCTCGCGCCGCTGGGCATCGAGCGCGCCGAAGGGCTCGTCCATCAGCAGCACGTCGGAACCGGCGGCGAGCGTGCGGGCGATGGCGATGCGCTGGCGCATGCCGCCGGAGACCCGGTTCGGATAGGTGTCGGAGAATTCGTAGAGGCCGACCAGATCGAGATAATGATCCCGCCGGCCCAGCTTCTCCTCCTCCGACAGATCGGTGCGGTAGCGCATGCCGAAGGCGACGTTTTCCGCCACCGTCAGCCAGGGAAAAGAAGAATAGGACTGGAACACCATGCCGCGCCGCCAGTCCGGCCCGCCCACGGGTGCGCCATCCAGGCGGATGTCCTCGGTGCTCGGGGTATCGAGACCGCCGATCATGCGCATCAAGGTGGTCTTGCCGCAGCCCGAGGGCCCGAGGAACACCACGAATTCGTTGCGGGCGATTTGCAGGTTGAACGGCGTCGCCACCACCTCGACCTTGCCGAAGCGCTTGGTGACATTGGTGAATGTGAGATGTGCCGTCATCCGTGCATCCTCACAGATAGCGGAAGGCGCGGCGGTGGGCCGCCCGCAGCAATTGGTCGGTGAGAAGGCCGATGATGCCGATGAGGAACACGCCCGCCATGACTTCCGGCGTCTTCATGTAGCGGCGTGCCGCCCAAATGACGAAGCCCAGCCCGGAATCCGCCGCCACGATCTCGGCGATGATCAGATAGGTCCAGCACCAGCCGAGCGTGATGCGCAGATTGTCCACCAGCCCCGGCAGCATGGCGCGGAAGGCCACATCCTTCAGCACCTGCCCGGGCTTGGCGCCGACCGTATAGGCGATCTCGATATATTCCTGCGGCACCCGCCGCATGTCGTCGGACACCAGCAGCACCAATTGGAAGAAGGTGCCGAGCCAGAGCAGGAAGATCTTGGTCTCTTCCCCCACGCCGAACCAGATGATGGAGAGCGGCACCAGCGCCGGCACCGGCAGATAGCGGATGAAATCCACGATGGGTTCGAGTGCAGCGCCGATGGCGCGATAGGCGCTCATCATCATGCCGATGGGAATGGCCATCACGGCCGCCAGCAGGAACGCGCTCCACACCCGCAGGATCGAGACCCAGGCGTTCCAGGCCAGATGCTGGTCCGCGAACATGCGCATCATGGCCGAAATCACGGCGCTCGGCGCGGGAAAGAACACCGGGTTCGTAAGCCCGAGCCGCGCCACCCCTTCCCAGACCGCCAGAACCAGCGCGCTGGCGGCGAGCGCGATCAGCGCGCTGACGGTGCGCGGCAGGGGCGCGCGCAGGCGGAACAGGTCGCGCAGCGCAAACCCGCCACCCATCGCCGGCGCGCCGCCCGATGCCCCGCCGGGCTCACCACCGCCAGCGGCCTGCGCCGGCGATGAAGAGGATGCGGCAGGCTCGCTCACTTCGTCCCCGCGATTGCGGACACCACCGAGGGGTCGATCTGCTGGGCGGGGTCGAGCTTGGTGTCGGCGGCACCATTCTCGAGATTCAGCTCCATCACCGTGTTGAAGATGCCATAGAGCGTGCCCGGTTTGCCGGCGGTGCCGATATAGGTCTCGGCATCGGCAAGCGAGGTATAAGCAAGCGAGGTGTCGAGAATGTCCTTCACCTCGGCCTCGCTCAAATTGAAGTGCGGCGCGGCGAGCTTGATGAATTCAGCCGGATTTTTCTTGTAGAGATCGACCGCCTCATAAATCCCCTTCAGAAACGCCTGATACTTCTTCGGGTTGACCTTCAGATCGTCCTGACGCGCCGCGATGATATCAACGATGATATCGCTGTCCTTGGAGGAGAGCAGGATCTTGCCCTTGCGGTTCGCGTTGGCCGTGATCGCCTGCGACAGGACGGGCTCGTAGGTGGCGATCGCCACGATCGAGGGATCGGCGAACACCGCGACCGTATCGGCGGTGGCGATCTCCTTCATCTTCAGATCCTTGAGGGTGAGCCCCTCCTTCTTCAGCGCCAGTCGACGGACGAAATCGACCCGTCCGCGATCACGCCATCGCCGCCCACCGACTTGTCGATGGTGCCGATGATGATCCCGGGCGTGGAGGCATCGCGCGGGCGGCCCTGATGCTCGCCCACCGTGCGCATGTCGACCTCGATGTCGCCGCGCGCCATGGCGGCCATGACGTTCGAGCGGTCGTCCTCGAATCGCATGTCGACCTCGAGGCCTTGGGATTTGAAATAGCCCTTGTCCATGGCCACAAAGACCGGCGCGAAGCCGGGCCAGGTGGGCGCGAGGACCCGGATCTTGTCGGCGGCGGAAGCAGGCGCCGAAAGGGCCAGCAGGCCCAGGACGGCGAAAGCGGCAATGCGATCTCTATGCCTCATGGCGGTCGCTCCTTGGAAGGTGACCCCATGCTCCGGCATATTCACATCCGGAAAAATCGTTTTTATTGAAACCCCACATCGAGAATTCTAGATGTGAGGTGAAAGGCAGAGGGAAAGCCCATGCGGCGCCTGGATAATATCGACCTGCGCCTGCTGCGGGTGTTCGTGGCCTTGACCGAGGCGGGGGGCTTCGCCGACGCGCAAATCACCCTCAACCTGTCCCAATCCACCCTTTCCACCCATCTGGCGGCGCTGGAACGCAAGCTCGGCGGTCAATTGTGCGAGCGCGGGCGGGCCGGCTTCCGCCTCACCCCGTTCGGCGAATCCACCTTCGCCGCCGCCAAACAATTGTTCACCGATATCGACGCGTTCCACGGCCGCATCGGCCGCGACCAGCGCACCCTCGTCGGGCGGCTGCGGCTCGGCATCGTGGACGGGGTGGTGACCAATCCCAAACTCGGCCTTCAGACCGCCCTCGCGCGCTATATGGACTATGCCTCCGAAGTCTTCGTGGACCTCGAACTGGGCACGCCGCTGGTGCTGGAACAGGAATTGATGGACGGCGCCCGCGATATCGATTCCCCTGCATCGCGAGCCCCATGCGCTCTATTGCGGGAAGGGGCATGCGCTGTTCGATGTGCCCGGGCGGCAGGTGCAGCATGCCCAGATCGAGGCGGCGCTGTTCTCCGTGCGGCGCTATCGCCACCTCGACGACCTCTACCGGGTCAACCACCCGCGCGCGAGCGCCTCCATCATGCATATGGAGGCGCAGGTGATGATGATCCTCTCGGGCCATTTCATCGGCTACCTGCCGCGCCACATCGGCGACGACTGGGCGCGGCGCGGCGAGATGCGGGCCCTGAAGCCCGAAAGCTACGGCTTTGAATCCGCGCATTTCGTCGCAACGCGGCGGTTGAAGGGCGAGCAGCCGCTGGTGGACGCCTTCGTCAAGGAACTGAAGGCCCAGGTCAGCGAAACCGCCCGCCCCACCTAAGTTCAGCGGGTTAGGTTCACCGTGATGTTCTTCGACTGGGTGAAGCTATCCAGCATCGCCGAAAGCGAGAACTCCCGGCCGAGGCCGCTTTGCTTGTATCCGCCATAGGAATGCCCCGGCAATTGCCCAGCTCCTTGGTTGATTTGCACCCATCCGGCTTCCACATCACGGGCAGTGCGCAGGGCCTTGCCGATGTCGTGGGTCCAGATGTAAGCGGCAAGGCCGTAATGACTGTCGTTGGCCATCTTGACGACCTCGCCCTCGTCCTCCCACGGGATGGCGACGAGCACCGGCCCGAAGATTTCCTCCCGCGCCAGCCGCCAGTCGTTTTCCGCCTGGGCGAACGCGGTGGGGCGCATGAAATAGCCTTCGCTCAGCGGTCCCTCCGTCTCCGGCAAGCCGCCCATGACGAGGCGCGAGCCCTTCTGCTGCAAGCCTTCTTCCACATAGCCGCGCACCTTGGTGAACTGCTTTTCATTGATGATGGCGCCGATGTCGGTGTCCTCCGCCAACGGGTCGCCGAGGCGCAGCTTTCCGGCCTTGTCGGCGAGGCGTTCGAGGAAACCGTCATAGATCGAGCGGTGCAGGAACAGGCGCGAACCGGCGGTGCAGGACTGGCTTTGGCGGGTGAAGCGCATGGCGGCGATGATGCCGTCCACCACCCAATCCTCGTCCGCATCGGGGAAGACGATGGACGGGCTCTTGCCGCCAAGCTCCAGGGAAACCGGGAGAATTCGCTTCGCAGCGGCCTCCATCACCAGCTTGCCGACGGCGGTGGAGCCGGTAAAGGACAGCTTCGCCACGAGCGGATGGTTGATCAGCGGCGCGCCGCATTCCGGGCCGGTGCCGGTGAGCATGTTGACGACGCCGGGGGGCAGATGCTCGGCGCAGATTTCGGCCAGCATCAGCACCGCCAGCGGGGCATCCTCGGCGGTCTTCATGACCATGGTATTGCCCGCGCAGAGCGCCGGCGCGATCTTCACCGCGGCCAGCAAAAACGGGGCATTCCAAGGGATTACGGCTGCCACCACCCCGAGCGGCTCGCGCTGGGTATAGCTGAGCAGATCGTCGGAGAAGGGCAAGGTCTCGCCCTTCAGCTCGCCCGAAAGTCCGCCGAAATAGCGGAACATCTCCGCCGCCGCCTTGGTCTCCGGCCGGGCCTGGGTGCGCAAAGCGTTGCCGGTCTCGGTGGCGATGGTTCTGGCGATTTCCTCGTGCCGGGCATCGATGCCGTCGGCGATCTTGATCAGCATCCGACCCCGCTCACGCGGCGGGACCTTGCGCCAGGATGCGAATGATTCCAATGCCTTGGCGACCGCGAGATCGACGTCTGCGGCGCCGCCCCGGGGCACTTCGGCGAAGATTTTACGCCGGGCCGGGTTCTCGACGGTGAGGGTTTGGCCCGATTGAAGCTGCGCGCCGGTGAGGGTCTTTTCGCCCGTATTCATATGGTCCTCCCTTGACTCGCGAAGCGTGCGCCCCGCTCCGGCGTGACGCCGAATTTTCACGATTTTACAATGTTTTGACGCTCAGCCCGGCTCCCACGCGCGGGGCATCTGGGCGACGAGATCGGCGAAGACACGCCCGCCGGTGGTAATATGCTCGTGCATGACACGATTGGCGGTGGCGCCGTCGCCGCGCAGGATCGCGTCCACGATCTGGGCGTGATCGGCATGGGATTGTTCGATCCGCCCCGGTTTCTGGAACGGATAGCGACGGTATACGCGCAGCCGCGCACGCATATCCTTGATGTTGAACTCTAGGTATTCGTTACATGTTCCGCGGTAAATTCGCTCATGTAACCGCGTATTCGCCAGATCGTACGCGGATGAATCTCCGTTCGCTACAAATTCGGCACTTTCCGCGTGAATTTCGGCGAGTGCCCGGCGATCCTCGGGCGGCATGCGGCTCGCCGCCAGCTTGGCGGCCATGCCCTCCATTTCGGTCATGACCTCGAACATGGAGACCACCTGCTCGACGCTGAGCACGGTGACGGTGGCGCTGCGCCGCTGGCGCAGGTCGACCAGGCCCAGGGAGGCGAGCTGGATCAGCGCCTCGCGCACCGGGGTCTTGGACACGCCGAACCGCTCCGAGAGGGGCCGCTCCTCCAGACGCGCGCCGGGAGGCAGGGCACCGGACTCGATCTCGCCCCGGATCCATTTCGCGATCTCGCCGGTCCGGTTGATCTTCTGCACTGCGGGTTCGCCCCTCAAGTCGCCACCTCCTGGCCACGCCGCCTTCCCTTGTATGACGCCTCGCGCGCGGCCCCGCCAGAGGCAGCGGACGTGCCGCGCTTCGCCAGACTACATATTTTTTTTATGTTGACTGATATTTTTTTTGAAATCAAAAATGAGGCAATGACCGACGCCAACGGGCAACGACCCGCCTTCCCCCTCCCCGGACACAGCGACGACGGCGGCCTGCCGCGCCTCTCCATCGTGGGGGCGAAGGCATGCATCCACCTCGATCGCCCGCGCCAGCACAATCGCTTCCAAAACGAGGATCTCGCCCATCTGGCCACCCTGCTGGATGCGGTGGAGCAGGACCCGCGGGTTCGGGTGCTGCTGTTCACCGCGAGCGGCCCGAGCTTCAGCGCCGGCTTCGATATCGGCGGCTTCGAGGCTGGCGGCACCTCCCGGCCCGGCGCTTTCGGCGATCTGTGCGACCGGGTGGAGGCGGTGAGGATTCCGACCATCTGCGCGCTGAATGGGGGCATTTACGGCGGCGCCACGGATTTCGCTTTGGCCTGCGACATCCGCGTCGCGGTGGAGGGCGCGCGCATGATGATGCCGCCCGCGCGGCTGGGCATCGAATATTATTACAGCGGCCTGCGCCGCTATGTGGAGCGGCTCGGTCCGGCCGCTGCCAAGCTGCTGATCCTCACCGGCGAACCCATCGACGCGCAGGCGATGTTGCGCATCGGCTTTGTGCAGGAACTGGTGGCGCCGGACGCCCTGATGGCACGGGCGGATGCGCTCGCCACCGCCTGCGCGGAGCGTGCGCCCGGCGCGCTGCGCGGCCTGAAGGGTTCGCTCGACGCTCTGGCGCGGGGCAAGGCCGATCCGGCGTTGATCCAGGCGCGCTTCGAGGCCAGCCTGACCTCGGCGGAAGCGCGCGAGGGCCTGCGCGCCTGGGCGGAAAAGCGCCCGCCCCGCTTCGCGGATCTGGCGCCCGCGACCTCGGACTGACCGGGGGCACCGCCACTAGGGAACACGCCGCACGGTCCGCAAGAGACCGGCCGGCAAAGGGTGGAAACGAAACGGGCGGACCATCGTCACGCCTGAAAAACTGGGAGGATGAACCATGCGCCTTGGATTGATCGCCGGGCTCGCAGCGACCTCGCTGCTGACCCTCACCGCGGCCCAGGCCGCCGACGGCCCGGTCCGCATCGGCGTGCTGAACGACCAGTCGGGCCTCTACAGCGAGTTCGGCGGCGTCGGCTCGGTGGAGGCCGCGAAGATGGCGGTCGAGGATTTCGGCGGCAAGGTCCTCGGACGGCCGATCGAAATTCTCTCCGCCGACCATCAGAACAAGACCGACGTCGGCGCCGCCACGGCGCGCAAATGGTTCGACGAAGAGAATGTCCTCGCCATCGCCGATCTGACCAATTCGGCGGTCGCGCTGGCGGTGCAGGGCATGGCCAAGGAGCGCGGCAAGATCACGCTCGCCTCCGGCCCCGCCACCACGCGCCTCACCAATGAGGATTGCTCCCCCACCGGCTTCCATTGGCCGTGGGACACCTATTCCCAGGCCGTTGGCACCGCCCGCGCGGTGCTCCAGGATGGCGGCAAGTCCTGGTATCTCGTGGTCGTGGACTATGCCTTCGGCCATCAGATGTCGGCGGACATCTCGAAGACCGTCACCGCCGGCGGCGGCTCGGTGGTGGGCCAGGTGCGCTATCCCACCGGCTCGGCGGACTTCTCCTCCTTCCTGCTCCAGGCGCAGGGTTCGAAGGCGCAGATCATCGGCCTCGCCAATGGCGGCATGGACACCATCAATTCCATCAAGCAGGCGGCCGAATTCGGCATCACCGACGGCGGTCAGCGCCTGGTGGGCCTCGCCATCATGATCAGCGACGTCAACGCCCTCGGCCTCAAGGCCGCCAAGGGCCTGATTGCCACCACCGCTTATTATTGGGACCGCAACGACGCCAGCCGCGCCTTCGGCGAGCGCTATATGAAGAAGACCGGCCGCATGCCGGACATGATCCAGGCCGGCGTCTATTCTTCCGTCCTGCATTATCTCAAGGCCATGCAGGCCGCGAACTCCGACGACGGCAAGGTGGTCGCCGAGAAGATGCGCGAGATGCCGGTGAACGATTTCTTCGTCACCAACGGCAAGGTCCGCGTCGACGGCCGCATGGAGCATGACATGTATCTGATCCAGGTGAAGGATCCGAGCGAGTCCAAATACCCCTGGGATTATTACAAGATCCTGCGCACCATTCCCGCCGCCGAGGCCACCATGCCGCTGTCGGAAAGCAAGTGCCCGCTGGTCAAGAAGTGAGCCCGAACGGCCATAGAGGGAGTTGAAATGCCAAACGTCACCTTCATCGGGCTCGGCAATATGGGCCGGCCCATGAGCGCAAACCTCATCAAGGCCGGCCATGCGGTCACCGGCTTCGATCTCTCGCAAGCCGCCCGCGACGCCCTGGTGGCGGCGGGCGGGCGGGCCGCCGGCAGCATCGCGGAAGCGGTCGCCGGGGCCGATGCGATTATCACCATGGTGCCCACCGGCAAGCATGTGCGCGCGGTCTACGAGGGGCCCGGCGGCATCCTCGCCACCGCCCCCAAGGGGGCGATCCTGATCGACAGCTCCACCATCGACGTGGAAAGCGCGCGGGCGGTCGGCGCGGCGGCCGCCGCCGCCGGCTTCGAGATGGTGGACGCTCCCGTTTCGGGCGCGGTGCCGGCGGCGGAGGCGGGCCGGCTCACCTTCATGGTGGGGGGCACCAAGGCGGCCTATGCGCGCGCCCTGCCGATCCTGGAAGGCATGGGCGCCAATTTCTTCCATGTGGGGGATAGCGGCCTCGGGCAGGCGCTGAAGATCTGCAACAATATGATGGCCGGCATGAGCATGGTGGCCATCAGCGAGGTCTTCACGCTGGCCGAGAAGCTCGGGCTCGACAATCAGGCCGTCTATGACGTGATGACCAAGTCCTCGGGCAATTGCTGGGCGCTGCAATCCTATTGCCCGGTGCCCGGCCCGGTGCCGGCCTCGCCGGCCAATCGCGATTATGATCCCGGCTTCACGGTGGCCATGATGCTGAAGGACATGCGCCTGTCCCAGCAGGAAGCGGGCGCGGGGGGCGCCGCAACGCCCTTGGCGGGCGCCGCCGCCGCGCTCTATCAGACGCTGGTCGCCGCCGGCCATGGGAATCGCGACTTCTCTTATGTGTACACCTTGCTCTCGGGCCGCATGACGGCGGCGCAGAAGAGCTGACCGGACCCGCCGCATCCCGCGCGGATGCGGCGTTTCCATCCCGAACCGGAGCAAGGCGAGATGAACAAGGCGATCCGCGTCCATGAGGCCGGCGGCCCCGACGTGCTGAGGCTGGAAGACGTGGAGGTGGCCGCGCCCGGCGCCGGCGAGGTGCTGCTGAAACACACCGCCATCGGCGTCAATCTCGTGGACACCTACCACCGCTCTGTCACCTCCCGCCAATATGCCATTCCCCGTCCCGTCATCCTGGGCGTGGAGGCCGCCGGCATCGTCGAACAGGTGGGGCCGGACGTCACGGAGCTGAAGGTGGGCGACCGCGTCGCCTATTGGAACGTGCTCGGCGCCTATGCGGAGCGGCGCATCCTGCCCGCCTCGCGGGCGCTGAAGATCCCCGACGGTATCGACGACAAAACCGCCGCCGCGGCTCTGCTGAAGGGCGCGACCGCCTGCTATCTCATCCACCGCATCTATCCGGTGAAGGCCGGCGACACGATCCTGGTGCATGCGGCGGCCGGCGGGGTCGGGCGCATCCTGTGCCAATGGGCGGCCCATCTCGGGGCGAAGGTCATCGGCACCGTCGGGTCCGCCGAAAAGGCCGAGATCGCCCGCGCCTCCGGCTGCGCCCATGTGGTGGTGACGAGCGAACAGGATTTCGTCGCCGAAGCCCGCGCTTTCACCCATGGCGCGGGGGTGGATGCGGTGTTCGACTCCATCGGCCGCGATACGTTCGACCGCTCGCTGGATACGCTGCGGCCGCTCGGCATGATGGTGAATTTCGGCCAGGCAAGCGGCCCCGTGCCGCCGCTCGATATCAGCGTGCTGGCGCAGAAGGGCTCACTGTTCCTCGCCAAGCCGACGCTCGCCACTTTCGTGAAGGATCGCGAAAGCATTCTCACCCTGGCGCAGGGCGTGTTCGGGGCCTTGCTCTCCGGCGCGATCAAGGTGGAGATCGGACTGAGCGCGCCCCTTGCGGAGGCCGCACACGTGCATCGCGAACTGGAGGCGCGGCGCACCACCGGCTCCATCGTGCTCGTGCCGTGAGCGCCGCAATGTCCATGAATCTCTATGATTTCCTCTTCCCCCCCTCGCTCCCCGGCACGGCGACTGCGCTGACCATCGGCGCGGGCGATGTCTGGACCCGCGCCCGCCTCGCGGATTTAGCCGGGCGCATCGCGGCGGTGCTGCGCGCGGCCGGCGTTTCGCCCGGCGACCGGGTGGCCGCGCAAGTGGAGAAGAGCGGCGCGGCGGTGGCGCTCTATCTCGCGTGCCTGAAGGCGGGGGCGGTCTATCTGCCGCTCAACACGGCCTATACGCCACACGAGATGGCGGCCTTCCTCGGCGATGCGGAACCTGCGGCGTTCGTGGGCCAGCCTGAGGCCATAGCGGCGCTCGCGCCCCATCTGCCGGAAGGCTGCGCCCGCTTCACGCTCGATGCGGCGGGCGGCGGCAGCCTGAGCGAAGCGGCGGACGCGCAGTTTCCCCTGGTCGAAAGCGTGCCGCGCGGGCGCGAGGATCTGGCCGCCATCCTCTACACCTCCGGCACCACGGGCCGCGCCAAGGGCGCCATGATCACCCACGGCAATCTCATCCATGCCGCCGAAGCGCTCAATGCCTTATGGGGCATCACGGGCGACGACGTGCTGCTGCATGCGCTGCCGGTATTCCATGCCCACGGCCTGTTCATCGCCATCAATTGCGCGCTCGCCGCCGGCGCGCCCATGTGGTTCCTGCCGAAATTCGCCGTCGACCCGGTGATCGAGCTTTTGCCGCGCTCCACCCTCTTCATGGGCGTGCCGACGCTCTACACGCGCCTGCTGGGCGATCCTCGGCTGACGCGCGACCTGTGCCGGCGCATGCGCCTGTTCACCAGCGGCTCGGCGCCGCTCTCGGGCGCCACCTTCGATGCGTTCCGCGACCGCACCGGCCACGCCATTCTGGAGCGCTACGGCACCACGGAAACCGCGATCATCTCCTCCAACCCGCTGATCGGCGACCGCATCCAGGGCACGGTCGGCTTTGCCGTTCCGGGCGTCGACGTGCGCATCTTCGGCGAGGACGCGCAGGAGCTGCCGCGCGGCGACGTGGGCGAAGTGGTGCTGCGCGGGCCCAATGTGTTCGCCGGCTATTGGCGCATGCCCGAACAAAGCCAGGAGGCCCTCACCCCGGACGGCTTCTTCCGCACCGGCGATCTCGCCCGCATGGACGAAGACGGCCGCATCACCATCGTCGGGCGGGCGAAGGACCTGATCATCTCCGGCGGATACAATGTCTATCCGCGCGAGGTGGAGGCGGCCCTTGCCCGGCTCGACGGGGTGGAGGATTGCGCGGTCATCGGCGTGCCCCATCCCGATTTCGGCGAGGGGGTGATCGCAATCGTGGAGCGCACGCCCGGCGGCGGCGCGCCGGAGCCGGCGGCGCTGCTGTCGGGCCTGTCCGCCGAGCTTGCGCGCTACAAATTGCCCAAGCATGTGATCGTGCAGGATGCCTTGCCCCGCAACGCCATGGGCAAGGTGCAGAAGGCCGAGCTGCGCCGGATCCATGCCGGGATCTTCCGGGACGGTGAGACAGGCTGATGTGTGCCGGCGGCTTGGGTCCAAGCGGTGCCGCTTTCATCCTCCCCCCTTGAGGGGGGGAGAACGGCAACCCGCTCATCTTCCAAATGTCGTCGGTCCTATCCCTCGCTGGCGTAGCGGCGGATGAGGTGGGCCTTGAACACCGCGGCATCCAGCGGCCGGCCGGTGGCCCGGGTCAGCAATTCGTCGGTCTCATAGAGCGAGCCCTGGCTGTGGATGTTGGCCCGCAGCCATGCCACCAGGGGCGCGAAATCGCCGGTGGCTATGCCGGGCAGGATATCCGTATCGGCCTTGCAGGCGGCGTCGAACACCTGCGCCGCCGTCATGGCGCCCAGCGTATAAGTGGGGAAATAGCCCCAGCCGCCGCTCGGCCAGTGGATATCCTGCAGGCAGCCCAGGCGATCGTCCGGCGGGGTCACCCCAAGCAATTCCTGCATGCCCGCATTCCAGGCGGCGGGCAGCTCGGACAAGGGCATGGTGTCGGCGATCAGCGCCTTTTCCAGGCGATAGCGCAGGATCACATGGGCCGGATAGGTCACCTCGTCCGCATCGACGCGGATGAAGCCGCGCTCCACGCGCGTATAGCGCCGCCACAACGCGTCCGCCTCCCAGGCCGGCCCGCTGCTGCCGAAGGCCGCGCGCAGGATGGGCGCGGCATAGCCGATGAACTCGCGCGAGCGGCAGGCCTGCATCTCCATCAGCAGCGACTGGCTCTCATGCACGCTCATGCCGCGGGCCATGGACACCGGCTGGCTCAGATAAGCCTGCGGGCGGCCCTGCTCATAGAGCGCGTGGCCGGTCTCGTGCATCACGCCCATGAGGGCGCTGGCGAAATCGGCCTCATTGTAGCGGGTGGTGATGCGCACGTCATTGTCGGCGCCGCCGCAGAAGGGATGGGTGGAGACATCGAGCCGCCCGCGCTCGAAATCGAACCCCACGACCGCCATCATCTTGAGCCCAAGCGCCCGCTGCGCCTCCACCGGGAACGGGCCTTCCAGCGCCCGGTCGGCGGGGCGGCGCGCCTGGATCGCCAGCACGTCGTCGGTGAAGGCCGGCAGGAAGTCGGCCAGATCGTCGAACAGCGCGTCGATGCGGGTGGAGTGCCCGCCGGGCTCGTAATCGTTCAGCAGCGCGTCATAGGCGGACAGGCCGAGCTTTTCGCCCTTGGCGCGACCAATCTCGCGCTGGAACTTCAGCACCTCTGCGAGATAGGGCAGAAGCGCCTTGAAATCGGCATCCGCGCGGGCCTGGCGCCACGCCATCTCGCAGGCTGAGACCGCCTTGCTGGAGGCTTCCACCAGATCCGGCGGCAGCGCGGTTTCCACGGTCCAAATGCGGCGGATCTCGCGCAGATTGGCCCGCTCCCAGGCGCCAAGCGAATTATCCGCATCGGCACCATCCAGCCAGTCGCCGATGCGCGCGTCGGTCACCATGCCGTGGCGCAGCACCTGGAGCAGCGCCATGCTGTCGGACCTCGTAGCGGAGGCGCCCTTCGGCATCATGGCCGAGGTATCCCATTGCAGGATGCCGACGGCGTTGGACAAGGCGCTGATTCGGTCGAAATGGGCGGAGAGATTGGAATAAGCGGTCATCACACGGTCCTCAGCCGCGCCGGTCCATGCGCGTCGCATCCTGAATAGCCCACTTTCGCGCCAATCTCGACCGGTGCCGGACTCACCGGGTGTGCTGCCAGAGCCCGGCGGGCGATCGACGGATTGATTTTTTCATTGCCCTTGTGTTTTCCCGCCGAGGGTCTATATTCAGCTGGTCGATAGACAGCCAGATGACTTGGCTTTGCGCCGATTAAATTCCGCGCCGAACTAAAACTCTTCTTGCCTGAAAATGCGATTTCGACAGCACGCGACCTTTGGCGCGGGCCAGCAACACTATGTTTATGAAGAGGGATTCCCATGTCTACGGGAACCGTGAAGTGGTTTAACGCTCAAAAGGGCTTCGGATTCATCGCGCCCGACGATGGCGGCAGCGATGCCTTCGTGCATATCAGCGCCGTCGAGCGCTCGGGTCTCGGCGACCTTCAGGAAGGCCAGAAGGTCGGCTTCGAGCTCGTCCCCGACCGCAAGAGCGGCAAGATGTCCGCCGACAAGCTCACGATTCTGGACTGATTGCAGCGTGGCCCGGCGCGGTTCTGCCCGCCGGCCGACGTTTCGCGGATGAGAAGACGCCGACCACGGATGTACTGGCGGCTCTTCGTTTCCCCCGCGACCGCATGATGCCTGAAAAGGCGCTCTGCGCCTCAGGGCCCCGCACCTTATCCAAGGTCGCGGGGCTTTTTTTCGCTCCGACAGGCGTTTTGAAAACGCAGGAGAGCCCCATGGCCAAATCACAGAAACGCAGCAGCCGGGAAGTCCGCAAGCCCAAGGCCGTAAAAGTCGCCGCCCCGGCCGCGACCGGCAGCCTGATGACGAAGGGCCTGCTGACCCCCGTCACCATGCCGAAGAAAAAGGGCTGACGCCGCTCCGTCTTGACGCCCCCGCCGCGCGGGCGCTCTCACGCCGCCGGCGTGACTTCGAACAAGCAGAAGTCGTGCCCCTCGGCGACGCATTGCACCTCGCGCGCTGCGAGCGTGCGGGGCGCGCCCTGCTGCGCGCACACGAATTCCAGCGCCCCCGCCAGCCACGGCGCGAACATATAGCAGAGCTTGCGCCCCGCCCCGCGCGTCTCGTCCGTGACGAACGAGGAATGGTCGAGCCGGATGCTGGCCGTGCCCGCCTGCGGGTCGATGGCGAGGATGGAGAACAGCCCCCATCCGCGCTGCGACAGGCGCTTCATGTAATGGGCGAACACGTCCACCCCTTCCAGGCCATAGACCTCGCTCTGCCGTTTGCACCAGACATAGGCCGAGGTGTGCCCGGCCGGCGCCAGCGCCGCGTCGAACGCCTCCGCCCCCAGCGCCGCCTCGATGGCGAAATGGTTGTTGTTGTAGAAATGCTGGGGCACCAGGATCATGGGCATCTGGTCCACGAACCAGCGCCCGGTGTCCGGGTCCACCTCGATTTCGATCTCCGGCTTGGCCATGTCTCGTCTCATTCGGTTCGCGGCGGGAGGGTGTTCGGGGCTCATTTGCCCCACACATCCTTCAGCAATTGCAGCCAGTTGCCGCCCATCACCTTCTCGATGCGCGCCGTGCTCCAGCCGCGCTGCTCCATGGCGGCGGTGAGGTTCGGAAAATCGCCGATCTCGCGGAAGCCTTCCGGATTGATCACCGCGCCGAAGTCGGTGAGCTTGCGGCCGAACCCCTTGTCGTGGGTGATCCAGTCGAAGAACGGCTTGCCGTAACCCTGGGTGAAGTCGGTGCCCACGCCGACGATATCCTCGCCGGCGATGTTGATGATGTATTCCATCGCCTCCACATAATCGCCCACGCTCGCCTCCGGCCCCTTCTTCAGGAAGGGCGGGAACATGGTGACGCCGATGAAGCCGCCCTTGTCCGCGATGAAGCGCAATTGTGCGTCGCTCTTGTTGCGCTTGTGTTCCTTCAGGCCGGACGGCAGGCAATGGGAATAGGCGACGCGCTGCTTGGACGCGAGGATCACGTCCTCCGAGGTCTTCGGACCCACATGGGAGAGATCGCAGAGAATGCCGAGCCGGTTCATCTCCGCCACCACGTCGTGGCCGAAATCGGACAGGCCGCTGTCGGTGCTCTCATAGCAGCCGGAGCCCACCCAGTTCTGCGTGTTGTAGGTCATCTGGATGATGCGGATGCCCAGCTCGTGGAACAGCTCCAGATATTCGATATGGTCCTCGATGCCGGAGGTGTTCTGCCAGCCGAGGATGATGCCGGTCTTGTTCTCCGCCTTGGCGCGCACGATATCGTCGGTGGAATAGACCTGGGTGATGAGATCGGCGTTCGCGCGGAAGCTTTGCTTCCATTTGGCGATGTTGCGCATGGTCTCGGTGAAGTTTTCCCACACGCAGCAGGTGCAATTGGCGGCCGTCAGCCCGCCCTTGCGCATGTCCTCGAACACCGGCCGGCCGAAATCCGAGATGATGAGCCCGTCGATGACGACGAGCGAGTCGTGAAGCTGGGACACGATGGGCTTCCTTGTGGGCTTAAGCGCTGAAATAAAACGGGAATGTCTGAGGAATAAGCTTCATAGCTTCGACATCTAGAGCGGCACCAGGACGCCCGCCTCGGGGCGCCAGGACATTTGAACCCGCTCCCCGGCCGCGAGCGGCGCGGGGCCGCCCACGGCGGGCGAGGGGCGGCGGGCGATCACAATGAGGCCGCTCGCGGTCTTCAGCCGGTAGTCGATGACAAGGCCGCGATAGGTGGCAAGATCCACCTGAGCGAACAAGGCGTTGCGCGCGAGCGGGTCACCGGCGTTGAGGCTCACGCTTTCCGGCCGCACGGCGATGGCGAAGTCGCCCACGGCCGGGCTCGCGGCGGGCACCGCCACCACCTCGCCGGTGGCGAGACGAAATCGCTCCGCGCCTTCGCTCCGCCCCTGGAGCAGATTGGTTACGCCCATGAATTCGGCGACGAAATGCGAGCGCGGATGGGCGAACACTTCATCTGGCGTGCCCTGCTGCTCGATGCGCCCGGCGCGCATCACCACCACCCGGTCGGCCACTGAGAGCGCCTCGTCCTGGTCATGGGTGACGAAAATGGTGGTGATGCCGAGCGAATGCTGGATCTCGCGGATTTCCAGCTTCATGTCATTGCGCAATTGCGCATCGAGATTGGAGAGCGGCTCGTCCAGCAGCAACACGTCCGGCTCGATCACCAGAGCGCGGGCCAGCGCCACGCGCTGCTGCTGGCCGCCGGACAATTGCTTGGGCAGGCGCTCGGCGAGATGGCCGAGGCGCACCCGCTCCAGCGCCAGCTTCACCTTGCGGGCGATGTCGGCTTTTGGAAGCTTGCGCATCTCCAGCCCGAAGGCGACATTCTCGCCCACGCTCATGTGCGGGAACAGGGCATAGTTCTGGAAGCCGAAGCCCATGTTGCGCTTGGCCGGCGGCAGGCGGGTGAGATCGCGCCCGCCCACCGTGATGCGCCCTTCGCTCACCGGCACGAAGCCCGCGATCATGCGCAGGATCGTCGTCTTGCCGCAGCCCGAGGGGCCGAGCAGCGCCACCAGTTCCCCCTGGCGGATGTTCAGCGAGACGTTGTCCACCGCGAGCATGGTCTCGTAGCGCTTGACGATGGACTGAAGGACGACGTCGGACATGGCTCACCCGTTTCCCATGGCCGGCCCCTAGAAGGCGCGGGCCAAGCGTGCGTAGCGGTCGCTGACCAGGAGCAGCGCGCCGATGATGAGGATCTGGACCGCGGCCACCGCCGCCACCGTGGAATCGAGATTCCATTCCAGATAGGAGACCAGCGCAATCTGCAGCGTCGTGCGGCCCGGCCCGACGAGGAAGATCGACTTCTCCAGATCGATGAAGGAAATCACGAAGGAGAACAGCGCCGCCGCCACCAGTGCCGGCTTGATCAGCGGCAGCGTCACGCGGAAGAACACCGTGAGCGGCCCCGCGCCGAGGGAGGCCGCCGCCTCCTCGAACGAACGGTTGGTGCCGGCGAGCGAGGCCGTCACCAGGCGCACCGTCCAGGGCAGCGCGATCAGCCCGTGGGCCACGAGCAACCCCGGCAAGGTGCCGGCGATCTCCACGTCGAACAGGACTTCCAGCTCGATGAAGGCCATGAACAGCGCCGCGCCGCCGACGATGCCCGGCACGATCATGGGCGCGAGCAGAAGCGTCTGGATCGCATCCCGTCCGGGGAAGCGATAGCGCACCAGGGCAAGGCTCGCCGGCACGCCCAGCGCCAGCGAGATCACGACGGCGCACAGCGCGGTCTGCACGCTGGTGATGAAGCCGTCGCGGAAGGCATCCTGCGCCCAGGCGCGGGCATACCAGGAGAGCGTGTAGCCGGTGGGCGGGAAGGAAAGGATCTTGTTGGCGAAGAAGCTCACCCACACGATCGCCACCAGCGGCAGCACCACGAAGGCCAGCACCAGCGCGGAAAGCGCGGCATAGATGCGGTTGACGGCGATCGGTCCCATTCCGGTTCTCTCCGCTCACTCGCTCCAGCGGCGATAATGCCGCTGCACCAGCATGTTGGCGGCGGTGGTCAGCACCAGCGTCACGGCCATGAGCACGAACGCCAGCGCCGCGCCGAACGGCCAGTTCATGGCTTTCGCCACCTGCTGGTAGACGGTGGGCGCCATCATGTGAAAGCTCGGCCCGCCGATCAGCACCGGCGTCGCATAGGCGTTCATGGAGAGGATGAAGCACAGCATGGTGCCCGCCAGCAGCCCCGGCAGGGCGAGCGGCAGCACCACCCGCTTGAGGATCGTCAGATGCCCCGCCCCGAGGCTCGCGGCGGCGGATTCCAGATTCTCGTCGATGCCTTCAAGCACGCTCTGCAAGGTCACGATCATGAACGGCAGCATCACCGAGACCAGGCCGATGATCACCGCGAGCGGCGTATACATCAGCTTCATCGGTGCGAGGCCGAGCGTGCCGATGGCGGCATTGAACATCCCCTTGTCGCCGAGGATCACCATCCAGGCCGCCGTGCGCACCGCATTGCCCATGAGCAAGGGCAGGATGATCAGCAGCAGCAGCCGGCCCTTCCACTTCGCGCTCGCCTGCCGCACCAGGAAATAGGCGACGGGAAAGCCGGCCAGCAGGCACAGGATCGTGGAGACGCCGGAGACCCAGAGCGTGGTGAAGAGCACGTCCTGATAGAAGCTGTCGGCGAAGAATTTCTGGTAGTTCGCGAGCGTCAGCGCCTCCACCATCATCTGCCCCGGCACGAAGCGGTTCAGGCTGTAGCGGAACATGAGGGCAAGCGGGCCGAGCAGCGCCAGCACGACGAATAGCGTCGCAGGCGCCGCCAGCCCGAAGGCGGGCGAGCGGCGCCTGACTTCCCGCGCGCGCGGTGCGGGAAGGGGCATGGTTGCGGTGGAGGATGTCATCGCAGCCTCGTTCAGCTCGCGATATTCTTGTTCCACCATTCAAGCCATTCCGCGGTATTCTTCGCCACGTGCTGATAATCGGGGAATTTCAGGGCGGCGGCCTCGGCCGCGGTGAAATCCACCTTCGCCTTCAGCTCGGGCGAAAGCTCCGCCTTGCCGTTGGCGGGGGCATAGAAGCTGGCGCCGGCAAGACCCGCCATGGCCTTGCGGTCCAGCATGGCGTTGAAATAGATCAACGAGAGATCCGGGCTCGGCGCGCGCGTGGGCAAAGAGGCGCCGAACATGACGGCGATCGCGCCTTCGGAGGGATATTGGATCGCGAGCGGGGCGCCGTCATTGGCCCATTGCAGGCCGCGCGCCTTGTAGTTCACCGCGATATCCACCTCGCCATTGACGAGGCCGGCGCCGAGCTGCTGGTGGGCGGCATAGATGCGCGGCTGGGTCAGCGCCTTCAATTCGATCAGGCGCTTCTTGCCGTCCTCGGTATTGGTGACGTTGCCGCCTTTGATCAGGCCGGCCATCATGATGTAGTTGAAATAAAGCTGGTTGGTGAGGCCGAGCTTTCCGGCCCATTTCTTGTCCCACAATTCTTCGTAGGATTTCGGCGGGTTCGGCACCTTGTCCTTATTGTAGATGATCGACACGCCGCTATAGAGCCACGGCACGAAGAACGGCTTGGACTTCAGCGCCGGCACCACGTCCGCATAATTCGGCACCTTGGCGAAATCGATGTTCGAGATCACCTCCTGGCCGAACAATTCGACGCTGTCGCCCTCATTGATATGGATGACATCGATGCTGCCGCGCTTCAGGCGCTTCTCGGCGATCAGCTTCGCCTTGCGCTCCGGCTCCATGCCGAGATCGCGGACGATTCTGATGCCCTGGCTTTCCACCAGGGGCGCTTCGACGAACTTGATGGTGCGTTCGTTCCAGTCGCCGCCCCAATTGGAGACCACGAGGGTCCCCTCCGCCGCGCGTACGATGCACGGGGCAGCGAGGGCAAGTGCGCCGGCGCCGACCCCGGCGAGGACGGCGCGCCGCGAGGGCGTGCCGAGCAAGGTTTCGAAAGGTTTCGTCATGTCCGCCTCTGGATTTTTATTGGGGAGCGGGGTGCGAATACGGATCAAGCCGCCGCGCGGGTGCCGACGTCGTCGAGATAGGCGATGCAGCGCGAGAGCGGCTCCACATCGGCGAACTTGGCGTCGATATCGAACAGGTTCCAGGCCACCGCGCCGGGCACGCGATCGCCGATGCATTCCTTCACCGCGATGGTGCGGAAGCCCTCGGCGAGGCCGTCGCACAGCGTGGTGCGCACGCAGGCCGAAGCGGTGACGCCGGTGACCAGGATGGTGTCCACATTGTTCGCCCGCAGGAAGCCCGCGAGATAGGTGCCGTGGAAGGCCGAGGCGCGCTTCTTGATCAGCACCTGCTCGCCCGGCACTGGCTCGATGCGGCTGTCGATGGCCCACAATTCGGGCTTGGCCTGGTCCACCACCTCGATGGGAATTTTCTTGTGCCACAAGCCCATGTCGGTGGCGGGGCCGTTCGGATCGGTGACCTGATAGCAGGTGGTGACGTGCACCACCGGATGGCCGTTGCGCCGGCAGGCGGCGAGCAGGGCCTGAACGCCGGGGATGATCTCCTCGTCGATTTTCTCGCAGGTGAAGGGATTGCCCGGGCGGGTCCAGGCATTGGCGAGATCCACATTGATCAGCGCCGGGCGGCGCCCGAAGCCGACGCGGCGCTGGAAGCCGCGACCCTGATAGAGGGAGGTCGCCTGAGTGAAGGCAGCCGCAAGGGCTGCCTCGAGGTCGCTCTCGATGGCCATGCCGATATTCCCTGTGCTGGTGCGCCCCTCTGCGGCGGCGGCTGAAGACAGGTTGCGCACGGGGATTGGAAATGAGAAATTCTTATTTCGCCCCGTTTAATACCACATATGGTGGACGTGGGCGTGCCGCTGCTGCGGCGCACCACCCGCACGGTGGAACTGACCGAGGCCGGCAAGGCCTTCCTGGCCGAGGTGCGGCTTTCGCTGGAGCGGCTGGAGCGCGCGGTTTCGGTCGCCCGCCGCACCGCGAGCGGAGAAACCGGGGTGCTCCGCATCGGCTACATGGATTTCGCCATCAACGGCCGCCTGCCGGAATTCCTGCGCGCCTTCAGCCGGTTCCGGCCAGAAATCCGTCTCGAACTCTCGTTCTACGCCACCATGAAGCAGCAGGAGGCGTTGCTGGCCGACCGCATCGATATCGGCTTCATGATCGGCCCGTTCGATCAGCCGCGCATGGCGAGCTACACCTTCGACGACAATCGCTATGTGGCCCTGCTGCCGATCACCCACCCACTCTCCAACGTGCGGGCGCTGCGCCTGTCGGATCTGGCGCGCGAACCGTTCGTGCTCGGCTCCGGCGACAATTGGGGGGCCTATCGCGCCAGCCTGTTCTCGCTTTGCCACCGCGCCGGCTTCAGTCCGAACATCGTGCAGGAAGCCTCGTCCTCGGAAGGCATTTTCGGCCTGGTGGCGGCGGGCGCCGGGGTCAGCGTCTATGCCAGCTGCGTGCGCAACGTGCAGCGCCGCGGCATCGTCATCCGCGATCTCGACGACATACCGGAGAAGCTCTACACCTGCGCGGT
>NCEH01000027.1 GCA_002304505.1 Rhizobiales bacterium 32-66-11
CCGCCGGGCGGGGAAGTGGACGACGTGCTGCCGTTTCTCCTGCAATATCAGGTGGAAGGGGTCATCATCACGTCGTCGGCCCTGTCCAGCAAGATGGCCAATGCGTGCGAGCGCAACAAGACGCCGGTCGTGCTGTTCAACCGCGCCACCTACAAGGAGGCGGTCTGCTCGGTGTGCTGCGCCAATGTGCAAGCCTCCTTCGACCTGACGGAGCGCCTGATCGAGGCGGAGCACGACCGCTTCGCCATCATCGGCGGGCGGGCCGACACCTCGACCCACATCGAGCGCAAGCAGGGGCTGGAAGAGGCGCTGGCGCGCCACGGCCTCGCGCTGGTGGGCGACGAGATGGGCGACAATACCTATGAGGGCGGTTTTGCCGCCGCCCTGCGGCTGCTGCGCTTCCGGAAGCGGCCCAATGCCATCGTGTGCGTGAGCGACGTGATGGCCATGGGCGCGCTCGACGCGGCGCGGTTCGAACTGGGCCTGCGCGTGCCGCAGGATCTCTCCATCGTCGGCTTCGACGATATCCCCTCGGCCTCCTGGCCGAGCTACCAGCTCACCACGGTCCGCCAGCCGATCGACGCCATGATCGAGCGGTCCCTGGCGCTGCTGTTCGACCCGGAGCGCAAGACCAAGCGCAAGGCCGTCACCGAGCGGCTTCCGGGCGAACTGATCGTGCGCGCCTCGGCGCTCATCGCCGCGAAACACCCGGCGGAATAGCCCCACGCGTGCCGGGACAACGCCCATTGACACGCGCGTGCGCCTGTGGATGCATACGTATGCACAGGCGCTAGACCTGAAAAACAAAACGTAAGGGGAGATGCCCAAAATGAAGAAACTGTTCTCGCTTCCCGCGCTCGCGGTGGCCCTCGCGGCCGCCCTGCCGTTCGGCACCGCGCACGCCGCAGACGGCGTGAAGATCGGCGTGCTCACCGACATGTCCGGCCTGTTCTCGGATATTTCCGGCCAGGGCTCGGTCACCGCCGTGCAGATGGCCATCGACGATTTCGGCGGCAAGGTGCTCGGCCAGCCCATCGGCCTCGTCTATGCCGACACCCAGAACAAGGCCGACATCGGCGCCGGCATCGCCCGGCAATGGTACGAGACCGACAATGTCGACATGATCACCGATATCTCCAACTCGGCGGTCGCCATCGCGGTGGTGGATATCGCCGCCGCGCTCAAGAAGATCGCCATCGTCGTCGGCGCCGCCACTTCGCGCATTTCCAACGACAAATGCACGCCCTATTCCATCCATTACGCCTTCGACACCATCTCCTGGGCCAATGTCACCGGCAAGGCGATCCTGAAGGACGGCGGCGACAGCTGGTTCTTCCTCACCACCGACTATGCCTTCGGCCTGGCGCTGGAGAAGGACACCGCGCAGATCGTCAAGGATGCCGGCGGCAAGGTGGTCGGCTCGGTGAAGACGCCGCTCAACACGCCCGACTTCTCCGCCTTCCTGCTCAGCGCCAAATCCTCCGGCGCCAAGGTGATCGCGCTCGCAAACTCCGGCGGCGACACCATCAATGCGGTGAAGCAGGCCGAGGAATTCAAGATCACCAAGGACGGCAAGCAGCGCCTCGCCGTGCTCGGCGGCTATATCACCGACATGCATTCCATCGGCCTGAAGACCGCCCAGGGCCTGCTCTACACGGAAGGCTTCTACTGGGATCTCAATGATGAGACCCGCGCCTGGTCCAAGCGCTTCTTCGAGAAGATCGGCCGCATGCCCACCGTCACCCAGGCGGCGGATTATTCCTCGGTGCTGCATTATCTCAAGGCGGTCGCCGCCGTCGGGTCCAAGGACAGCGACAAGGTGATGGCGCAGATGCGCAAGACCCCGGTCAACGACATGTTCGCCAAGAACGGCATCATCCGCGCCGACGGCCGCATGGTCCACGATATGTATCTGCTCCAGGTGAAGAAGCCGGAAGAGTCCAAGTATCCGTGGGACGACATGATCGTCAAAGCCGTGGTTCCCGGCGACGAGGCATTCCAATCGATGGAAAAGGGCTCCTGCCCGCTGGTCAAGCGCGGCTGAGGACCGAGAAGCCGGTGCCTCGCCTGCCGCCCGTTCCGCCCCCATTCGCAGCCTGACAGCGAACACGGGCACGGAACGCCGGCTGCGGGCGGGGCACCGGCCCCCAACAATCAAGGGACACCATCATGTTGCTGGAAGGAAAGGTCGTGGTCGTCACCGGCGCGGCCACCCCGCGCGGGATCGGCTTTGCCACCGCGACCCGCTTCGCCCGCGAAGGCGCCCGCATCGCCATCCTCGACCTCGACGGCAAGGCCGCCAGCGATGCCGCGGCACGCCTCGGCACCGCGCACGCCGGGCTGGCCTGCAATGTCACCGACCCCGCCCAGTGCGCGCACGCCATCGGCGCCGTGCTCGCCCATTTCGGCGCGCTGGATATCGTGGTGAACAATGCCGGCGTCAGCCAGCCCACCCGCCTGATGGACGTGGACCGCGCCAATTACGACCTGGTGATGGATGCGAGCCTGCGCGGCACGTTCAACATGAGCCAGGCCATCGTGCCGCATTTCCGCGCCCAGCACGCCGGCGTGATCGTGTGCATCGGCTCGCTCGCGGCCTTGCGGGGCGGCGGCGTGTTCGGCGGTCCCCATTATGCCGCCGCCAAGGGGGGCGTGCACAGCCTCGCCAAATCCATGGCCCGGGAGCTCGCCGCCGACGGCATCCGCGTCAATGCGATCGCGCCCGGGCTGGTCGATACCGACATCTTCCAGGGCCAGCTGACGCCGGAGCGGCGCCGCGCGGTGGAAGAGGCGGTGCCCATGGGCCGGCTCGCCCGCGCGGAGGAGATCGCCGATGCCTGCCTGTTCCTCGCGAGCGACCTTTCCAGCTACGTCACCGGCGCCGTGCTGGATGTGAACGGCGGGCTGCACATGCATTGAGGCCGGTGATGCCGCCTCGCGCGGCCGCGGCCGCCGGGCCCATCGCGCCCGGCAGGCCCCGCCGGCCTCAGCCCAAGGCCTCTTCCAGCCGGTCGGCGATGGTGCGCAGCACCTTCACGCGGGCGAAATGCTTGTTCTCCGCCTCCACCAGGGTCCAGGGGGCATAGAAGGTGCTGGTGCGATCCACCATGTCCGTCACGGCCTGTTCGTAGAGCGGCCATTTCTCCCGGTTGCGCCAATCCTCCGGCGTCAGCTTGAAGCGCTTGTAGGCGACGCGCTCGCGCTCGGCGAAGCGGCGGGCCTGCTCGTCCGGGCTGATGGCGAGCCAGAATTTCGCCAGCACATAGCCGCCTTCGTGGAGCTGGCGTTCGAAATCATTGATTTCGCCATAGGCCCGGCTCCAGTCCTCCTGCGGGGTCAGTTTCTCCACCCGCTCCACCAGCACCCGGCCATACCAGGAGCGGTCGAACACGGCGGTGGAGCCGCGCGCGGGAATGCGCCGCCAGAAGCGCCACAGATAGGGCCGCGCGCGCTCCTCGTCGGTGGGGGCGGAAATGGGATGGACGCGGAAATGGCGCGGGTCCAGCGCCTCGCGCAGGCGCATGATGGTGCTGCTCTTGCCGGCCGCGTCGCTGCCCTCGAAGGCGCACACGAGGCCCCGCTTGGCGAAGGCGCGCGAATTGGTGAGGTGGGTGATGCGCTGCTGCTCCACGTCGATCTGCGCGCGATAGCTCGCCTCGTCGAGCTTCTGGCTGAAATCGAGGGTGGAGAGGATGCTGACCGCAGGCAGCGCCGCCGGGATCGGTGGGGGATGGGCCGGCGCGCTGGCCGGCGCGGGAACCGCGCATTCCGCCCGCGGCATGGCGGTCGCCCCGATCAAGACTTCCATCAGCGCATTGCCGACCGCGATCGCGCAATAATGCGGATCGGCCGCCGGCACGATGGTCCAGGGGGCGATGCCCGTGGAGGTCTGGCGGAACGCCTCGGCGGCGCTCGCCTCCAGCCGGCGGCGGGTCTTCCTGCTGGAGATGCGTGTCCATTCCCGCACCACCGGCCGGTCATAAGGCCCTTCGTCCAGCGCCTTCAGCCGCGCCTTGGCGTCCTCGGGGTCGAGATAGAGCCACAATTTCAGCAGCAGCACGCCTTCGGCATGCAGCATCGCCTCGAAATGATTGATCGCGTCCAGGGCCTGGGTGAGCTCCGCCCCGTCGGGACCGCCGAGGGCATGGGTTTCGAGCGGCGCGTGGTACCAGGAGCCGAGGATGATGCCGATGTCCCCATGGGCCGGCATGTCGCGCCAATATTTCCAGATCGCCGGGCGCGCCCGCTCCTCATCGGTCGGCGCCTCATAGGTGAGGGTGGCGAGCTTGCGCGCATCCAGCCAGCCGTAGAGCTGGTTGAGAATCGCCCCCTTGCCCACGCCGTCCGCCCCATTGATGAGAATGAGGATGGTGCAGCGTTTCTGCGCGATCAGCTCGGACTGGAGGTCCAGCAGCCCTTCGCGCAGGCCAGGTTCCAGGGCCTTGAAGCTCGCTTTATCGAGGCTGCGCTCGATCTTCATGGAATCGAACATGAAATTCCCGTCTGCTGCCGAGCGTCAATCTCCGGCTGCGCGGACTGAGCGTCAAGGGGGCCGTCGTGCGGGCGCTTTGCGGGGCGTCAACGGCAAAAATACGATACTACCTCCGAAAGACCAGCGTCTTCAGGCAGACCGGGACCTTCCTTTACTGTTCAGTGGAAAATACTGATTGGTTAAATTTTCCCGATTGAACCAATTGGTTGAGAAATTGGCCTGTAAAAGCCGCTCGACAATCCCCACTCGCTTCCGCCATGCTGGCGTCACCCGGATGCGTTAATGATTCAGATCAGAACGCATTCTTGGTGGCGGGGCGGGAGGCGGGCATGTCGAGCGGGAACACTGGAACCGTAACGAGCGCGCTGAATGATGACGAATGGGACGCGGAAGCGCAGCGCCAACAGGGCGATCCCGGCATCGTTACCGCCCTGACCTGGGCATGGAGCACGAATACCGTGCTCGACTTCGATCCCACCTGCGATACGCTGGATTTCGGCTGGTTTTCCGCCGAAACGTTCACGGTGGCGGAAGTCGCCGGCTCGGTGGTTATTTCCATCCCCTCCAGCGCCGAAACCTATACGCTGCGCGGTGTCACCCTGGCAGAGCTTTCGCTGGCCAATATCTCCGCGCTGAACGCCTCGGCGCTGGTGGCCTGGAGCCGCATCCTCGATCCCGGCGACGGCGCCTTCGGCGGCAATGCCGGCCTCGGCAAGGAAATCGACATCCATTGGGGCTGGGCGACCCACGAAACCATCGCTTTCGACCCCGCCCACGACCTGCTCGATTTTGGCTGGATCGGCGCCGCCAGCTTCACCCTGTCGGAGGTGAATGGTTCGACGGTGATCGCCCTTCCGGCCAGCGGCCAAACCTATACGCTGAGCGGCGTCGGGCTGGCCGAACTCTCCTTGTCCAACATCACCGCCGACGATGCCTCGGCGCTGATGGCCTGGACCACCGCGCTCTCCGCCGCCCATGCCGCGCAGGATGACGCGGGCGGCACGACCAGCCCGACGGCCCCCGTAGACCTGCCCATGGACCTGCCGGTGGACCTTCCTGTCGAAACGCCGGCCCCGCCGCCGGTGGTCGAAGCGCCCGTGGCCGACACTCCCGTGGTGGAGGCGCCGGTCGTCCAGCCCCCGGTCAGCGAAACGCCATCTCGCGAAACTCCCGTTACGGAAACGCCCGTGGTCGAAACGCCGGTGGCGGAGGTGCCGCCCGCCGAGACGCCTTCGGCCGGCACGCCCGTGGAGACGCCTGCCAGCGGGGCGAAGGGGCCGATCCTCGCCGGCTATTATGCCGACTGGACCGTCTACGACCACAATTACACCATTTCCGACGTGCCCGCCGACAAGCTCACCAACCTCATCTATGCCTCGGCCAATATCGACGCCTCCGGCCACATGGTGCTGGTTGATCCCTATAGCGACACGCAGATGCTGTTCTCCGCCGCCGACAGCGTGGACGGCATCGCCGATAAGGCGGGCCAGGGCTTGGCAGGGAGCTTCAACCAGATCGTGGAACTGAAGGCCGCGCATCCCGACCTGAAGGTCTCCATGATGATCGGCGGCTGGACCCTCTCCGCCCATTTCAGCGACACCGCCGCAACCGCCGCAGGGCGGGACACGTTCGCTCAGTCGGTGGTGGATTTCCTCAAGACCTATCCCATGTTCGACGGCGTGGACCTCGATTGGGAATTTCCCGGCGGCGAGGGTCTGGCGGGCAATTCGGTGCGCCCGGACGACGGCGCCAATTACGCCCTCCTGGTCGCGGACCTGCGCCATGCCCTCGACGGGCTGGAGGCCGAAACCGGGCGCGACTACACCATCTCCGTGGCCTCCCCGGTGGGCGCGACGAAGATCGCCAATTTCAATCTCGCCGGCCTCGATCCCTATGTGGATTGGTTCAATGTGATGGCCTACGATTTCCACGGCACCTGGGACAGCACCACCGGCCATCTGGCGCCGCTGCTGGATTCCGCAGACGGAACGGGCATCGAGAGCGCGGTCGCGCAATATCTCGCGGTCGGCATCGACCCCGGCAAGATGGTGCTCGGCGCGCCGCTCTATACCGCCGCCTGGAGCGGGGTGGCGGACGGCGGGGACGGCGGGCTCGATGCCGCCAGCACGGGATTTCCCGTCGGCTCCTCGGTCGGCCATTATGATTATGCCGACATCCTCGCCAAGCTTGAGGACCCGAACAGCGGCTGGTCGCTCTATTGGGACGACGATGCCCAGGCGGCCTATGTCTACAATGCCAAGCTCGGGATCTTCTCGTCGGTGGAGACCCCCGCCTCGGTGGCGATGAAGGCGGAATGGGCCCAGTCCCAGGGGCTCGGCGGCATGATGTTCTACGATCTCTCGGGCGATGCGACCGGCAGTTCGCAGAGCTTGGTGAAGGCGGCCTATGACAGCTGGGTGCAGGGCAAGTCGTTCTCGGAGGTCGCCAATGCCTCCAGCCTGACGCCGGATAAGGTGATCGGCGGCAATGGCGTGCTGGACAGTGTAGTCGCCGCCGCGCCCGTGGCCCATGCGCCGGAGACCATCGACATCACCTGGAACTGGGGCAAGCAGGAAGTAATCACCGACTTCCAGCCCACCACCGACGTGCTGAATTTCGGCTGGGTGCCGGCGGACAGCGTTGTGCTGAGCGAAGTCAATGGCTCCACGGTGATCGCCCTGCCGGAAAATCTGCGCACCTACACGCTGAAAGGCGTGGCGCTGGACCAGCTGAGCCTCGCCAATGTCACCGGCCATGATTCCAGCATCATCGACGAATGGAGCGCCACCCTCGACGCCGCCCACAAGGCGGCGGATGCGCAGGCCGCGCTTCTGGGGGTCTCGGCCGACACCCATGTGGCGCTTGGCTGAGGCGCATGGGTGAGGCGAGAGCGCCGGTCTGGAGCCGGCTGCTTTTGCATGCACGGGACATCATAAGGGCCAGTTCTGCCTATTTTCAGCCCACGATGCCCCTCCTGCGTGCAGTGCCGCACGCGGGCGGCAACGGAACCCATTGAGTCTGCGTCGACCGCAACTGGCACGCGATTTGCTCAACTAAGGGCAGAGTTGGCGGCTAGGGTTCCGGCATTGCATTCCGCGATGCGCTGGTCCGAGAGCTGCCACCGGTCCGGGAGACATCCGGCCGGGTGCACGGCGGGATAAAAGCCCGGGAGACCTCGGTGGCCAAGGAATTGGCGGCACTGGAGTCTCGCCAATTCCTCATCGTTCGACCTAACGAAGGGGAATAGAATATGCGCTCTCACTTCTCGAAAGTTCTCGGCCTTGCCTGTGCCGCCGCGCTGATCGCCGGCGCCTCCCCGGCGCTCGCCGCGCCGAAGAAGGAATTCAAGGTCGCCTGGTCGATCTATGTGGGCTGGATGCCCTGGGGCTATGCCGCCGAGACCGGCATCGTCAAGAAATGGGCCGACAAATACGGCATCAAGATCGACGTCACCCAATTCAACGATTACGTCGAATCCATCAATCAATACACGGCCGGCGCTTTCGATGCCCTGACCGTCACGAACATGGACACGCTCTCCGTGCCCGCCGCCGGCGGCGTGGACACCACCGCCGTGATCGTCGGCGATTTCTCCAACGGCAATGACGCCGTGATCCTCAAGGACAAGACCAAGCTCACCGACATCAAGGGGCAGAAGGTCAATCTGGTCGAATTTTCGGTCTCTCACTACCTGCTCGCCCGGGCGCTTGAATCCGCCAAGATGAGCGAGCGCGACGTGAAGGTCACCAATACCTCCGACGCCGACATGGTCGCCGCCTACAAGACCAAGGCCGTCACCGCCGTCGTCACCTGGAACCCGCTGGTCTCCGAAATCCTCGCCGACAAGAGCGCACACAACGTGTTCGACAGCTCCAAGATCCCCGGCGAGATCATGGACCTGCTGGTGGCCAATACCGAGACGCTCAAGGACAATCCGGACTTCGGCAAGGCGCTGGTCGGCATCTGGTACGAGACCATGGCGCTCACCACCGCCAAGACCGAAGCCGGCATCGCCGCCCGCACCGCCATGGGCAAGGCCTCCGGCACCGATCTCGCCGGCTTCGAAAGCCAGCTGGCCGCCACCAAGCTGTTCGACACGGCATCCGAGGCCGTCGCGTTCGTCAAATCGCCGGCCGTGGGCACCACCATGGACCGGGTGCGCAAGTTCCTGTTCGAGAAGAAGCTGCTGGGCAACGACGCCAAATCCGCCGACGCGGTGGGCATCGAGTTGGCCGACGGCAAGGTGCTGGGCGACGCGAAGAACGTGAAGTTCCGCTTCACCGACACCTTCATGGCCGCCGCCGCCGACGGCAAGCTCTAGCACTGCTGATCTCCCTCCCCCCTTGCGGGGGAGGGTTGGGGAGGGGGGTATGGTGCCGCAAGCAACTCGCTCGCAAGCATCTCCCTCGTCAGGATAAACGGAGAGACACCCCCCTCCCTGCCCTCCCCCGCACGGGGGGAGGGAAACAAATGCAACGGCAGATCGGAGATCCCCTCCATGCGTCTCATCAATCGCAGACCCGACCGCACGGCGGGCCTCCTGCTCGCGATCCTGCCGTTTGCCCTGGTGCTGCTCGCCTATGTGCTCGGCTCGGCCGAGCGCCTGGCGGAAAACCCGGCGGACAAGCTGCTGCCGAGCCTTGCAACCATCGGCGACGCCATCGTCCGCGTCGCCTTCACCGCCGATCCCCGCACCGGGGACTACATCCTGTGGGCCGATACGCTGGCGAGCCTGGAGCGGCTGGCCAGCGCGCTCGCGCTTTCGACGCTCATCGCCCTGGTCGCGGGCCTGCTGATCGGCCTGCTGCCGGGCGTGCGGGCGCTGCTCGCCTCCTTCGTCGGCATGGTCTCCATGGTGCCGCCGCTGGCCCTGCTGCCGATCCTGTTCATCGTGCTGGGGCTCGGCGAAACCTCCAAGATCGCGCTGATCGTCATCGGCGTGACCCCGTTCCTCATCCGCGACCTCGCCATGCGGGTGCAGGAATTGCCGCGCGAGCAGATCATCAAGGCGGAGACGCTCGGCGCCACCACCTGGCAGATCGCGCTGCGCATCGTGCTGCCGCAGATCCTGCCGCGCCTCATCGACGGCGTGCGGCTCTCGCTCGGCCCGGCCTTCCTGTTCCTGATCGCGGCGGAGGCGATTGCGGCGGATTCCGGGCTCGGCTATCGCATCTTCCTGGTGCGCCGCTATCTCGCCATGGATGTGATCCTGCCTTATGTGGCCTGGATCACGCTCCTGTCCGTGATCATGGATTTCGCCCTCGCCAAGCTGCGCGATGTCGCCTTCCCTTGGTTCGGAGGCGCGAAATGACCGCGATCCAGGTCGAACACCTCTGGAAGGAATATGGCGACCAGATCGTGCTGGAGAATATCTTCCTCGATTTCGCGCCCCGTTCCTTCGTCGCTTTGGTCGGTCCCTCCGGCTGCGGCAAGACCACCTTCCTGCGCATCCTGCTGAGCGAGGAAAAGGCAACGCGCGGCCGCGTGCTGATCGACGGCAAACCGCTGGCCGGGGAACCGGGCGCGGACCGGGGCGTGGTGTTCCAGCGCTACAGCGTGTTCCCGCATCTGACCGTGCTGGGCAATGTGCTGCTCGCCGCCGAAATTCCCGGCGCGCCCTTCACCGGCCGCCTGTTCGGCGCCGCCCGGCGGCGCGCGCAGGAAGAGGCGCGCGCCCTCATCGCCGAAGTGGGACTCACGGGCGCCGAGGACAAATATCCCGCCGCCTTGTCCGGCGGCATGCAGCAGCGCCTTGCCCTCGCCCAGGCGATCATGCGCAAGCCGAAGATCCTGCTGCTGGACGAGCCGTTCGGCGCGCTCGATCCCGGCATTCGCGGCGACATTCACGCACTCATGCTCAAGCTGTGGCACAGCTGCGAGATGAGCGTGGTGATGGTGACCCACGACCTGAAGGAAGCCTTCACCCTCGCCACCCGCGTCATCGCCTTCGAGCGCAAGCGCAACCGCAGCGAGGAACGCGAACGCTTCGGCGCCACCATCGCCCATGACATCGAGGTCTGGCCGAAGCGCATCGCCGGCCAGCCGCGCATCAACCCCTCCGATCGGGACGGCCCGATCTCCCCCGAGGACACCGGCCGGGACGACCCGGCGCTTCTGTCGGTCTGAGGAGAGACGCATGACGATGAACGAGGAAACCCGCGCCCTCATCGAGGCGAACAAGCGCCGCTATGAGGAATTGAAGGCCGCCGGCCAGGACCACGCGCCCCGCGCCCTGCCCGCGCCCACCGAACGCTGGAGCGTCATGCTCCCGCCCGGCGCGCTGCATCGCGAAACCATTCCCGGCGGCTGGTATTGCACCATGAAGGTGCTGGCGGGCGAAGCCCTGCGCCTCTCGCTGCCCGAAGGCCCCTCCGCCGTTTCCATGATCGCCTGGAACGCCGCCGACACCTCCGAGCGGCTGAACTATGCCGATACGGTAAAGGTCCAATGGACCGCAGCGCTGGGCAAGGGGCGGGTGATCTTCTCCGACATGGGCAAGGTCATGTTCTCCATCGTCGAGGACACCACCGGCGCCCATGATGCCCTGATGGGCGGCTCGACCCCCGCCTCCAACCGCGCCCGCTACGGCGCCGGCCCTCTGCGCAACACGCGGGACAATTTCATTCTCGCCGCCGGCAAGCTCGGCCTGGACCGGCGCGACATCCCGCCCTGCCTCAGTTTCTTCGCCCCCGTGCGCACCAATGAGGCGGGCGGCTTCGTGTGGCTGGAGGACAAGCGCCAGCAAGGCGATTTCGTCGACCTGCGCGCGGAAATGGATGTGCTGGTCGCGCTCTCCAACTGCCCCCACCCGCTCGACCCGAACCCGGCCTATGAGCCGAAGCCCGTGGAGGTGGTGCGCTTCCAGGCGCCCGCCCCCGCCGCCGACGATCTGTGTCGCACCGCCACCCAGGAAGCCGTGCGCGGCTTCGAAAACCTCGTGCGCTGAGGGAGAGCGATCATGAACAGCACCCCAGTCTTCGCCGCCCCCGTGCACGATCCCGCCAAGGCCCTCCAGGTGCACGACATCCCGGCCCAGGCGCCCTGGTCCGGCCTCGTCAAGCGCGGGCAATATATCCGCATCATCGACCTAGAAGGCCAGCAGGCCGTCGACACCCTGTTCTACCGCGCCGACGATTTCGCCGAGCGCTATTCCTCCCAGGATACGCTGCGCGTGCAGGGTTCGGCCTATGTCTCCACGGGGACCCGGCTGATCTCCAACGAGGGGCACCTGATGCTCACCGTCACCGCCGACACCTGCGGGCGGCACGATACTTCGGCGGGCGCGTGCTCGTGCGAGGCGAATACGGTGCGGTTCGGCCATCACACCAAATACCTGCATGCCTGCCGCGAGAATTTCGTGGTGGAAGTGACGAAATACGGCATGTCGAAGCGCGACATCGTGCCGAACATCAATTTCTTCATGAACGTGCCGGTGGAGCCCTCGGGCGAGCTGGCGATCGTCGACGGGGTCTCGAAGCCGGGGGATTATGTGGAGCTGAAGGCGGAGATGGATGTTCTCTGCGTCATCTCCAATTGCCCGCAGATCAACAATCCCTGCAACGGCTTCAATCCGACGCCGATCCGCGTCCTCATCTTCGCCGCGACCGAGGGCTGAGCTTTGTTCACCAAGGTTCTCATCGCGAACCGGGGCGAAATCGCCGGCCGGATCATCAAGACATTGCGGCGGATGGGCATTTCCTCCGTCGCCATCCATTCCGACGCGGACCGCTTCACGCGGCCCGTGCTCGATGCCGACGAAGCCGTGCGCGTCGGTCCCGCCCCCGCCAGCGAGAGCTATCTCGACGTGGAAGCGGTAATCGCCGCATGCCTCGCAACGGGCGCCCAGGCGGTGCATCCGGGCTATGGCTTCCTGTCGGAAAATGTTGCGTTCGCGCAACGGCTTGCGGAAGCCGGGATCGTGTTCATCGGCCCCCGGCCGGAGCATCTCACCGCCTTCGGACTCAAGCACACGGCCCGCGACATCGCCCAAAAGAGCGGTGTGCCGCTGCTGCCGGGCACCGGCCTGCTGGACGATGTGAACGCGGCGCTGACGGCGGCGGACGCCATCACCTATCCCGTCATGCTCAAGAGCACGGCCGGCGGCGGCGGCATCGGCATGCAGCTTTGCCATACGCCGCAGGAGCTGAAGGAGACATTCGAGCGCGTCCAGCGCACCGCCCGCGCCTCCTTCGGCGATGCCCGCGTCTATCTGGAGCGCTTCGTCTCCGAGGCGCGTCATGTGGAAGTGCAGATCTTCGGCGACGGCAAGGGCAAGGTGATTGCGCTCGGCGAGCGCGACTGCTCGCTCCAGCGCCGCAACCAGAAGGTCGTCGAGGAAACGCCGGCGCCGCTTCTTTCGGAGCAAACCCGCGCGCGCCTGCACGCGGCGGCCGTGAAGCTGGGCGAGAGCGTCTCCTATGCCTCGGCGGGCACGGTCGAATTCATCTACGACCCGGCACGGGAGGATTTCTATTTCCTGGAGGTGAACACCCGCCTGCAAGTGGAGCATCCGGTCACCGAGGCGGTGTTCGGCATCGACCTCGTGGAATGGATGATCCGCCAGGCCACCGGCGAAGAGGTCATCCCCGCCGTTCCCCTCGTGCCCAAGGGCGCGGCCATGGAGGTGCGCGTCTATGCGGAAATCCCGCACGCCAATTTCCAGCCCAGCGCCGGCCTGCTCACGCAGGTGACATTCGCCGCCAACGCTCGCGTGGATACCTGGGTGGAGACCGGCACGGAGGTGACGCCCTATTACGATCCCATGCTGGCCAAGGTGATCGTCTCCGGCGCAGACCGCCCGGCCGCGCTCGCCGCCTTGCGGGCGGCGCTGGACGAGACATCCATCAGCGGCATCGAGACCAATCTTGCCTATCTGCGCGCGATTGCAGCGTCGGATCTGCTGGCTTCCGGCAAGGTGGCAACCACGGCGCTGAAGGATTTCGCCTTCCGCCCCGAAAGCATCGAGGTGCTCAGCCCCGGCGCCCAATCGAGCCTTCAGGAACTGCCGGGCCGGCTGCATCTGTGGCATGTGGGCGTGCCGCCGAGCGGACCCATGGATGCGCGCTCGTTTGCCCGCGCCAATGCTTTGGTGGGCAATACGGAAACCGCCGTCGCCCTGGAAATGACGGTGAACGGCCCGACCCTGCGCTTCCACACCGACGCCGACATCGCCATCGCCGGCGCCCATATGCCGGCGACGCTGGATGGGGTGCCCATGCCCCACGATACGACCTTCGCGGTGAAGGCGGGGCAGATGCTCGCCGTCGGCGCCATCTCCGGTGCCGGCCAGCGCGCCTATCTCGCCGTGCGCGGCGCGTTCGCGGCGCCGGAAGTGCTCGGCTCGCGGGCCACCTTCGCCCTCGGCCTGTTCGGCGGCCATGCCACCGGCACTCTGAAGGGCGGCGACGTGCTGCACCTCAATCCGCCCGCCAGCCGCCCGCCCCTGCCGGACCCGGAAGCGGTGACCGCCGCACCCGCACCGCTGACGCGGGAGTGGGAGATCGGCGTCGTCTACGGCCCCCACGGCGCGCCCGACTTCTTCCAGGACGACGATATCGCCGATCTGTTCGACGCCACCTACGAGGTGCACTTCAACAGCGCCCGCACCGGCGTGCGCCTGATGGGCCCGACCCCGCGCTGGGCGCGCACGGACGGCGGGGAGGCGGGGCTTCACCCCTCCAATCTGCACGACAATGCCTATGCGGTGGGCGCCATCGATTTCACCGGCGACATGCCCATCATCCTCGGTCCGGACGGTCCCTCGCTCGGCGGCTTCGTCTGCCCGGCGGTGATCGCGCGGGACGAGCAATGGAAGATGGGCCAGCTCAAGCCCGGCGACAAAGTGCGCTTCCACCCGCTGCCCCGCCCGCGGGACCCGGTCGCGGGACCGGCCGTGAAGTCCGTGCCCGAGGCTGCATCCCCCATCCTTGCCCAGCGCGACGACGGGCCTGTGCGGGTGGTCTATCGCCGGCAGGGCGACGACAATCTGCTGGTCGAATTCGGCGACATGACGCTGGACATCGCCTTGCGGCTGCGCGCCCATCTGCTGGCGGCAGCGGTGGAAGAGGCGAAAATCCCCGGCCTCATCGACCTCACGCCCGGCATCCGCTCGCTCCAGCTTCATTATGACGGGACGCAGGTCTCGCGCGTAAAACTGCTCGGCCTGCTGGATGAGATCGAACGCGCCCTGCCCGCCGCCGAGGACGTGGTGGTGCCGAGCCGCATGGTGCATCTGCCGCTGTCGTGGAACGACGAGGATGCGCAGCTCGCCATGCGCAAATATCAGGAGCTGGTGCGCCCCAACGCGCCCTGGTGTCCCTCCAACATCGAGTTCATCCGCCGCATCAACGGGCTCAAGGACGAGCAGGCGGTGCGCGACGTGGTGTTCGACGCAAGCTATCTCGTGCTCGGCCTCGGCGACGTCTATCTCGGCGCGCCGGTGGCCACCCCCATGGACCCGCGCCATCGCCTGGTGACCACCAAATACAATCCGGCCCGCACCTGGACCCCGGAAAATGCGGTGGGCATCGGCGGCGCCTATATGTGCATCTACGGCATGGAGGGGCCGGGCGGATACCAGCTCTTCGGGCGTACCATCCAGGTGTGGAATACTTGGCGCACCACGCCCGTGTTCAAGCCCGGCACGCCCTGGCTGCTGCGCTTTTTCGACCAGATCCGCTTCTTCCCCGTGAGCCACGACGAGCTGATGGAGGCCCGCGCCGCCTTTCCCCACGGGGCCTATCCGCTGCGCATCGAAGAGACGCAATTCTCTTACGCGGACTATGCCGCGGATCTCGCCCGCAATGCCGGCGAGATCAATGCCTTCAAGGCGCGCCAGCAGGCGGCGTTCGATGCCGAGCGCGCCCATTGGAAGGAACAGGGGCTCGACAGCTTCGTTGCCGACGAGGGGATCGCGGGCGGCGAAGAGGAGGCCATTCCCGAGGGTTGCTTCGGGGTGAGCGCCAATGTTCCGGGCAATGTCTGGAAGGTGCTGGTGGAAGAGAATGCCGAAGTGGCGGCGGGGGAAACCATCGCCATCATCGAATCCATGAAGATGGAAATCTCCATCACCGCCCATGCCGCGGGGCGCGTGCGCGCCGTGCGCATGGTGCCCGGCCGCACGGTGCGCACCGGAGACGTGGTGGCCGTTCTGGAGGCAATGTCGTGACCAGCAAGTTCAGCGAGAGCCCGCTCAGCGGCCTCCCATCCGCGCCCGTTTCCCCGCTCGATCCGCACGCGGCCGCGGGCGGGCAAGTGCCGATCGCGGTGGTCGGCGCGCATCTTTCCGGGATGCCGCTCAACGGCGAACTCACCGGCGTCGGTGGCGCCCTGTTGAAACGCTGCCGCACGGCACCGGACTATCGTCTGTTCGTGCTGCCGGACACGGTACCCGCAAAGCCCGGCGTGGTGCGCGAGCCGGGCTTTTCCGGGCCGGGGCTGGACGTGGAAGTCTGGGCGCTGGATGCCGCCGCGTTCGGCGCGTTCGTCGCCCGTATTCCGGCGCCGCTCGGCATCGGCAAGATGACCCTGGAGGACGGCTCGCAGGTGCCCGGCTTCCTGTGCGAGGCCCACGCGGTGGCGGGCGCGCAGGAGATCACAGCCCTCGGCGGATGGCGCGCCTATATCGCATCGCGGCAGAGCTGACCCGATGCAGCGGAGGCGCGGCGGCATGCGCCCTGCGCCTCCAGTCCCTTGCGCCATGCTGCACCGCAAACGCGACGAAAGACAGATTTAGATCGATCTAATTTTTCGTTGACCGTCGGTTTTGCCTCCCCTAGAGAACCCTGGCCGAGCGCAGAAATAGCGTCGGCGGGGAGAACGCCGCGTGGATCTGAGGAAAGGCAAAGGCGCGTCCGCGCCCGCTCGCGCACCGGGCGAAACCGCCCCCGGCGGCGCGGCCCTTCCGCTCGCCCATCGCGTCACGCTCAACGACATCGCCGCCCATGCCGGAGTCTCGCGCGCCACGGTCTCGCTGGTGCTGCGCAAGAGCCCGCTGGTGAAGGAAGATACCCGCCAGCGCATCGACCAGGCCATGGCGGACCTCGGCTATGTCTATAACCGCCGCGCCGCGAACCTGCGCTCCGGCGCGTCCCGCACCATCGGCCTCGTGCTGTGCGAGATCATCACGCCGAATTATTCCCAGTTCACCGCCGGCATCGACGATGTGCTGGATGCGGAAAGCTATGTCGGCTTCATCACCAATACGGCGGAGGACGCGGCGCGCCAGAAGCGCGTTCTGGTGCGCATGCAGGAGCATGGCGTCGACGGCATCGTTCTGGTGCCGGCGGAGGAAACCCGCGCCGACGCGCTGGAGGAAGCCCATTGCGGCGGCCTGCCGTGCGTGCTCGCCCAGCGCCGGGTCGAGGGCTTTCCGGCGGATTATGTCGGCCCGGACTATGCCGCCGGCATGGAACTCGTCACCGAGCATCTGATCGGCCTCGGTCATCGCCATATCGGCTTCATCGGCGGCGTGCGGCGCATCGCGCCCTTGAGCGAGCGGCTCAGGGGATTTCGCAAGGCGCTGCGCCGGCACAAGCTGAAGATCGGCCCCATCGTGCCCTGCCCGGTGCTCGACCGCTCCTCGGGCTATGCCGCCGCGCGCGACCTGTTCGCGGAGGAAAATCCGCCCACCGCCCTCGTCTGCTACAACGACATCGTCGCCTTCGGCGTCATGCTGGCCCTGATCGAGCGTGGCCTTGAGCCCGGCCGCGACGTCGCCGTGGTGGGCTGCGACGATGTCGCCGAAGCCGGCCTGCATCGTCCGGCGCTGACCACCTTCACCACCGATCCGCGCGTGGTCGGCCGCGAGGCCGCCAAGCTGCTGCTGCGGCGGATCGAAAATCCCAGCCGGCCGCCGGAGCAGATCATCGTGCCGCCGCGGCTGATCATCCGCCAATCCTGCGGAAGCGCCGGGCCGGCCCGGGCGCTCGCGCACACGACGCGGCCGGCCCCCGCCGTAGCCGCAACGGAAGCGCCAAAGGCCCGCCGGCCCCGCCGGCCCTCTCCTCACGCCCTCAAGGGAAGCGCAGGGACATGAACTACGTCTTCCAGTTCGGAGAAGTCTTCAACGCCTGGCAGGACCTGCTTTATGGCGCGTGGCTGACGATCCAGCTCTCGGCCATGGCCATGGTGCTCGGCCTCATCGTCGCGGTCGCTGGCGCGCTCGGCAAGACCGCCGGTCCGCGCCCGGTGCGCTGGCTGGTGGACACGTATGTGGAGATCATCCGCAACACGCCGTTCCTGGTGCAGATCTTCCTGATCTTCTTCGGTTTGCCGCGTGCCGGGGTGCGGCTCGACGCCAATGAGGCGGCGCTTCTCGCCATGGTGGTGAATGTCGGCGCCTATGCGACGGAGATCGTGCGCGCCGGCATCGAGACCATCCACAAGGGTCAGATCGAAGCCGGCCGGGCGCTGGGCCTCAAGCCCCTCCAGGTGTTCTCCTATATCGTGATCTTCCCGGCGCTGAAGGCGATCTACCCGGCGCTCACCAGCCAGTTCATCCTGCTGATGCTCACCTCCAGCGTGGTTTCCGCCATCTCGGCGGAGGAATTGACCGCCATCGCCAACAATCTCCAGTCCCAGACCTTCCGCTCGTTCGAGATTTATCTGGTGGTGACCGGCATGTATCTCGCCATGTCGCTGATGTTCTCGGGGGTTTTCGCGCTCATCTACAAGGTGGTGTTCGCGCCCACCGATGTGGCCCGCTGAGGAGGATGCCATGATCCGTCAATTCACCTCCGCGGAACTGCTCTTCCTCATTTCGTCCGTGCGCTGGACGTTGCTGCTCTCGGCGATCGCCTTCGTCGGCGGGGCGACCGGCGGGCTTCTCGTGGCGTTCGCCCGCACCTCTACCTGGCCCTGGCTGCGGGCGACCGCCGCCGGCTATATCCAGATCTTCCAGGGCACGCCGCTGCTGATGCAGCTGTTCCTGGTGTTCTTCGGCGCCACCTTCCTCGGCCTCAACATCGATCCGCTGGCGGCCGCCGCCATCGGCCTCACGCTGAACGGCGCGGCATTCCTGGGCGAGATCTGGCGCGGCTGCATCCAGGCCATTCCCAAGGGCCAGTGGGAGGCCTCCACCGCGCTCGGCCTGCATTATTTCACCCGCATGAAGGACATCATCCTGCCCCAGGCGGCGAAGATCGCGGTGGCGCCCACGGTCGGCTTCCTGGTGCTGCTGGTGAAGAGCACGTCGCTCGCCTCCATCATCGGTTTCGTCGAGCTGACCCGCGCCGGGCAGATCGTGAACAACGCCACCTTCCGCCCGTTCCTGGTCTTCGGCGTGGTGGCGGTGATCTATTTCATCCTGTGCTGGCCGCTCTCGCTCTATTCGCGCCATCTGGAGAAGAAGTTCGGAACCGTCTCGCGCTGAGGAGCGGGACGCAGCTCGATCGATCCAATCCGCGCCGCCCCTCATCGGCGCGCCTGCCCCGCACAGGGGCCAATCGGAGGAAAGCCCATGTCCCTGACATCCGTCCTGACCCTTACGCGGCGCGCCTTCGCCGCCCTCGGCCTCGCGGCGCTCGCCGCGACCGCAATGCCCCACGGCGCCTCGGCCCAGAGCATCGACGACATCCTGTCGAAGAAGAAGCTCCAGGTCGGCATGCTGGTGGACCTGCCGCCGTTCGGCCTGCTCAACACCGAGGGCAAGCCGGAAGGCTATGACGCGGACGTCGCCAAGCTGATGGGCAAGTATCTCGGCGTCGAGGTCGAGATCGTCCCGGTCACCGGCCCGAACCGCATCCCCTATCTGCTGACCAACAAAGTCGATGTGCTGGTGGCGACCTTCGGCATCACGCCCGAGCGCGCCAAGCAGGTGCAATTCTCGATCCCCTATTCCACCATCGAGATCCAGCTGATCGGCCCCAAGAAGCTGGACGTGAAGACGCTCGACCAGACGGTCGGCAAGAAGATCGCGGTGGCGCGCGCCTCCACCCAGGATACCGCGCTGACGGCCTCCGTACCCAAGGGCGCCACCATCATGCGCTTCGACGACGATGCCACCGCCGCCCAGGCCTTCATCTCCGGGCAGGTGGATTTGCTCGGCGCCAACAATCTCATCGGCGTGCAGCTCGCCGAGGCGAACCCGGACATGGGCATCGAGCGCAAGATCGTCCTGCGCAGCCAGTACAACGGCATCACCGTGCGCCGGGGCTCCACCGATTTTCTTCAGTGGATCAATACGTTCCTGTATTTCGTGAAGAATAACGGCGAACTCGACACCATCAACCAGAAGTGGTTCAAGACCCCGCTTCCGGTGATGCCCACCTTCTGATCGCCTCGACCCCAGGGCCATGGACGCCGCGCGCCCATGGCCCAATTCCACATCTGGCACCGCCGTTCGGAGACTTCGTCATGAACACCGCCCATGAAGGCCAAGGCCACGGCCACAGCGAAGGCCAGAGCCCGAACCTCGGCGCCGTGGCCGCGCCCTCCAAGCAGAGCGGGCCGGTGATGATCCGCATGGAAGCCGTGGAAAAGCACTACGGCACCTATCACGCGCTGAAGAACGTGAACCTCACGGTCTCGCTCGGCGAGCGGATCGTCATCTGCGGACCGTCCGGCTCGGGCAAATCCACCCTGATCCGCTGCATCAATGCGCTGGAGCACCACCAGAGCGGTCGCATCGAGGTGGACGGCGTGGAAGTCGGCACCTCATCGAAGAACCTCGACAAGGTCCGCGCCGAGGTGGGCATGGTGTTCCAGTCGTTCAACCTGTTCCCCCACCTGACCGTGCTTCAGAATTGCACCCTCGCCCCGCGCAAGGTGCGCGGCCTCGCGCCCAAGGAGGCCGAGGCGATCGCCATGAGATACCTGGAGCGCGTGCGCATTCCCGAGCAGGCGAATAAATATCCCGGCCAGCTGTCCGGCGGCCAGCAGCAGCGCGTCGCGATCGCCCGCGCCCTGTGCATGAGCCCCAAGATCATGCTGTTCGACGAGCCCACCTCCGCCCTCGACCCGGAAATGGTGAAGGAGGTGCTCGACACCATGACCTCGCTCGCCCAGGACGGCATGACCATGATCTGCGTGACCCATGAGATGGGATTTGCCCGCCAGGTCGCCGACCGGGTGATCTTCATGGACAAGGGCGAGATCGTGGAGGAAGGCGCGCCGGAGGATTTCTTCGCCCATCCCAAGAGCGAGCGCACCCGCACCTTCCTCGGCCAGATCCTGCATCACTGATCCGGCGCCGGACCCGGCGCCCCTTCCACCCCGAGCCCGCTCCACCCCAAGCCGAAGCGAGATCCGCCCGTGAGCCGCGCGTCCCTCATCGCCCTGGACTGGGGCACATCCTCGCTGCGCGCCTATCTGCTGGATGCGGACGGCGCCATCCTGGCCCGGATCGAATCCGCCGAAGGCCTGATGGCGGTGAAGGATCGCGCCTTCGCGGCGGTCCTCTCGCGCATTGCCGGCCCGTGGGCGCAGGTGCACGGCCGCCTGCCGATCCTGCTGTCGGGCATGATCGGCAGCCGGCAGGGCTGGGCGGAAGCGCCCTACGTCACCTGTCCCGCCGGTCTCGGGGATCTGGCCGCCGGCCTGATGCCGCTGCCGGTGGAGGATAGCGCCCTCGGCCCGGTGCATATCGTGCCCGGCCTGCTGGTCGACGATCCCAAGACCCCGGACGTGATCCGCGGGGAAGAGACCGAGCTGTTCGGCGCCCTCGCGCTGCTGGGCCGCGCGGAAGGGCTGTTCGTGCTGCCCGGCACCCATTCCAAATGGGTGCTGGCGGAAGGCGGCCGCATCACCGGCTTTGCCACCTTCATGACCGGGGAAATCTTCGCCGCGCTGAAAGGGCATACCATTCTCGGCCGCATGATGGGGCAAGGGGCGCCCTCGCCGGCCGGCTTCCGCGCCGGGGTGGCCGCCTCGCGCGACCTGCACGGTCCCGGAGCTCTCCTCTCGCGCCTGTTCACGATCCGCGCGCTCGGCCTTACCGGCGGCCTTGCCGATGCCGATGCGGCGGATTTCCTCTCCGGCCTGCTGATCGGCGCGGAGCTGGCCAGCGTCACCGACGGCCGCGAGCGCTTTACCTTGATCGCCAATGCCGCGCTGACGCAGCATTATTCCACCGCCGCCGCGCTGCTCGCCCTGCCGCACGACCGCGCGCCGCCCGATTGCGCCGCCGCCGGGCTGACCGCGATCGCCCGCGCCGCCGGCCTCCTCTGACCGCCCGCCCCGGAGTGTTTTCGATGACCTTCACCTTCACCCACGCCCTGGCGCGTTGCCCGCTCGTCGCCATCCTGCGCGGCCTGAAGCCGGACGAGGCGCTGGATGTGGGTGCGGCGCTGGTGGAGGCCGGCATCGCCATCATCGAGGTGCCGCTGAATTCGCCGGATCCGCTGAAATCCATCGCTCTTCTGGCCGAGCGCTTCGGCGCCGAGACGCTGGTCGGGGCGGGGACGGTGATGTCGCCGGCGGACGTGGGGGAGGTGGCGCAGGCCGGCGGCCGGCTGATCGTCATGCCCCATTCGGACGGCGCGGTGATCCACGCCGCCAAGGCCGCCGGCCTCGTCTGCACGCCCGGCGTCGCCACCCCGACGGAAGCCTTCGCCGCTTTGCGCGCCGGGGCCGACGCGCTCAAGCTGTTCCCCGCCGAGGGCCTGCCGCCCCAGGTGCTCAAGGCCTGGCGCGCGGTGATGGTGGGCGCAACGCTGCTGCCCGTCGGCGGCATCGATACCGCCAACATGGCCGCCTATCGCGCGGCCGGGGCCGATGGTTTCGGGCTGGGCTCGGCGCTCTACAAGCCCGGCAAGCCGGTGGAAGCGATCGCGCGGGATGCCGCCGCGCTGGTGGCCGCCGCGCGCGCCCTGTTTCCCTGAGCGTTCGCTCTCACCGCCCCCACAGATCGCACACGCGGGCGGCGGCGGTGTCGCGGGTCTCGCGGGCGAGGAATTCCGCCGTGGCGGCCGCCGGCATCGGCCGGGCATAAAGAAAGCCCTGCGCCACCTCGCATCCGCGCTCGCGCAGGAAGCGCGCCTGGCCCACGGTCTCCACGCCCTCGGCCACCACGCACATGCCGAGGTTCTTTCCGAGCTCGATCACCGTGCAGACGATGGCGGCGTCGAAGGAATCGCTCTCCGTGTCCTGGACGAAGCTGCGATCGATCTTGATGGTGTCGATCGGCAATTGCTTGAGATGGGTCAGCGCCGCATAGCCGGTGCCGAAATCGTCCAGCGCGAGATTCATGCCGGCGCTGTGCAGCTGGCCGAGAATGGGCGCGACGAAATCCGAATTGCGGCCGAGGAACACGGTCTCGGTGATCTCGACGTCGAAATGGCTCGGCGTCACGCGCTCCGCCGCCAGCAATTCCAGGATCTGGTTCGCCAGGTCGCGATGGGTGAACTGGGCCGGCGAGAGGTTCACCGCCACCCGCCCCACGGGATAGCCCTGGTCGAGCCATTTGCGCACGTCGCGCGCCACCTGCCGCAACATGGTGTCGCCCATGAGCAAGGCGAGCTCGGGATCCTCGAACGCGGTCAGGAAGCTCTGGGGCTGGAGCACCTGGGTGGTGGAGCGCTTCCAGCGCATGAGCGCCTCGAACCCCATCAGTTGGCCGGTGATGAGCGACACCTTGGGCTGGTAATAGGGCGTGATCTCATTGCCCGCCACCGCATTGGCCAGCGAGCGGTTGAGCGAGATGCGCTCGTTCATGGCGCGCCGCATGGCCGGGGCATAGAGCACCGCGCGGTTGCGGCCCTCCTGCTTGGCGGCATAGAGCGCGAGGTCGGCGTCCTTCATCAGCTCGCCGGGCGCGTAATCGGCATTGGGGCAGGCGGCAAGTCCGATGCTCGCCTTGGTGGAGAGCGAGCGGTCCTGATAGACCAGCGGATGGCGGAAATCGGCGATGATCGCCTGGGACAGGGCCTGCGCCTCCTCCAGCGAGATCGCCCCGCGCAGCAGGATGACGAACTCGTCGCCGCCGAGCCGCGCCACCACCGCGCGCTCGCCGGCGAGCCGCTCCAGGCGCCGCGCCGTTTCCACCAGCAGGGCATCGCCCGCCGCATGGCCGAGCGTGTCGTTCACATCCTTCAGCCCGTCCAGATCGACCAGCAGCAGGAAGATGGCGCCGGGCCGGGTGCGCGCCTCGCGGATCGTGGCATCGAGCTGGGCCTGGAAGGCGGCGCGGTTGGTCAGCCCGGTCAAGGCGTCGTGGCTCGCCGCATAGCGGATCTTCTGCTCGGCGGCGAGGCGGTCGGTGATGTCGATGACGCCGGAGACGAGGCACGCCTCGCTGTCGATCTCGATGAAGGTGGCCGCCACCAGGACGCTGCGCAGCTCGCCATTGCCGAGGCGGATCTTGGTTTCGAAATTGGTCACCGAGCCGTCGCGGATCAGCCGTTCCAGGAACACCCGGCGCGCGCCGAGATCGGCATAGATCTGCCACACCGACTGGATGCCGAACTCGTGCGGCTCGCCGCCGAAATAGCTCACCCCGGCGGCGTTGTAGCGCAAGATGCGCCCGCTCTCCAATTCGGTGATGAGCAGCGGGATGGGCACCGCCATGAAGGTGCGCTCCAGCAGGCGCTCGCTTTGCGAGAGCACCTCGCGCGCGGCCTTCTGGTCCTGGGTCGCGACCCATTCGAGCCGGCTCTGGCGGTTGTTGCGCACCAGAACGAGGATCAGCGCGGCATTGAGCATCAGCACCGCCAAAGCGAGCCCGAGCGCGGTGTCCGATTGCGGCGGCACCCCGAGATAGCCCACCAGCATCAGAAGGCTGCAGAGAACGCCGCTCGCGACCGACCAGCGAAACGACACCGGAACCACGAGATAATAGATCGCCGGCAGCAGCAGCACCACGAACAGGGCGATGTCGCTGCGCGACTGCACCAGCACCGCCACCCCGACGGCCGTGATCCATTGCCACACGATGATGATCCGCTGCACCGCGCGGAAACTCATGGCGCGGGCGACCACGGCGGCGCAGGCCAGCGACACCGCGATCACCGCGCCCCGGGCGTAAATCGCCTCGAAGAAATGCATCTGCCCCTCGAAGCGCCAATCGCTGAACAGGAACAGGGCGTTGAGGAGGCCGGCGAGGAGAAACAGGACGCGGGCATGCCGAACCAGCTCGCCGAACCGCTGGCTCCGGAAGACCTGTTCGCGGATCGGCTCGACGAATTCCCCCGTCAAGGAGTTGAGTCGTCCGTCATCCATCGTCGATCCCGTCGCCTCCCCTTTTCGTTAAATTTATCTCTCAAACACGACGCAGGGATAGTGAGCCCGAAATGGGATCCTAGAAATGCGCGAGATATCCGCCGTCCACAACCAGGACATGGCCGGTGACATAACTTGCGGCGGGCGATGCAAGGAATACCGCCGCTCCGGCGATTTCTTGCGGTTGCCCCCATCTTCCAAGAGAGGTGCGGCGCGAAAGCCAATCGCTGACCGCGGGGTCCGAGGTCATGGAGGCATTCCCCTCGGTGGCGAAATAGCCCGGCGCGATCGCGTTGACCGTGACGCCGCGCGGCCCGAACTCGGCCGCCAGCGCTCGCGTCAGGGCCTCCAGCCCGCCCTTGGCGGCGGTATAGGCGGCATCGCCCGAGCGCGCGATCGGCCCGGCGATGGAGGTGATGTTGATGATGCGCCCCTCGCCCCGCGCCGCCATCCCGCCCGCGACCGCCCGCATCAGGCGCGCGGGGGCGATCAGGTCCACGTCCAGAAGGCGCTGGAACGCCGCATCGTCCAGTTCGAAGAATGAACGCCGGTCGCGGGCGCCGGCATTGTTCACGAGGATGTCCACGGGCGGCGCCTCCTCCAGCGCATGGGCGACCGTGCTGGCGTCGGAAATGTCGAACGGCAGCAGACTGACCTTGCCGAAATCGGCGAGGCGCGCGGCGGCGGCCAGCAGGCGGGAGCGGTCGCGCCCGTTCAGCAGCACATGGGCGCCGGCCTGCGCCATGCCCTTGGCGATTTCAAACCCCAGGCCCGCCGCGCTTCCCGTGACCAGGGCCGTGCGCCCGGCAAGCGAAAAAAGCTGAGACATGCCGCGCTCCCCACGCACCGGAACAGGAGCCTTGGCAGATCCCTTCCACGATCACAAGACAGGGCTAAAGCAATCGGCCCGCGAGCAAGGCGCCGAGAATGGCGGACAGGAACAAGATACCGTCATGCAAAGCGAGGCCGAGGCGCGAGGGCGCGCCCTTCTGGTAGATCCAGCCGGTGCAGCCGATGGTGGCGAGCGACCAGCCGGCGCCCACCAGGATCAGCGCTAAGGTCCAGCCCCAGGTTTCCGGTGACAGGCGGGCCGGCAGAAACGCACTTGCGTCGGGCAGGGCGAGCGCCACCACCACCAGCGCGAGCCCCGACAGCGCCAGGGGACGCGGCGCGAGCCGCGCGCCGAAATAGGCCAGCGGGGCGGCCGGCGCATACATGGCGGCCACATGCAGGGCGATGAAGCCGAACACTGCGCCCTCGCCGATGCCGCAGCCCAGCAGCGCCAGGGGCGCCTGTGCCATCAGCAGACTCATGCCGAGCCAGGCCAGCGCGCCGCAGAGCGTGGGCACCGCGATCGCCTTCAGCGGCAAGGTCGCTTTTTCGCGGAAGCGCGGCGCGGCATCCGGCGCCATCAGCACCGCGACGGCGAGCGACAGCGTGTGGGCGAGCGCGGCCAGCACCGCCGATCCCACCAGGAAAAAGGGCGAGAACAGCCATTCCGCGCCCATCGCCAGCAACGGCCCGGCGAAGGCGGCGAGCAGCCCGCCGGTGAGCACGCCCGCGGCGGCGGCGACCGGCCGCCCGGCGGTGGCCGCCGCCTCGTGCCGGTAGAAGAAGGAAAAGCCCTGCGCCATGCCGAGCCAGAGCGCCCCGAGGCACACCCAGGCGAATTGCATCTGCACCAGGCCAACCGCCAGCAAGGCGCCACCGCCGACGCCGAGCGAGGCGCCGAGGGCAAAGCCGGTGCGGCGCCCGAAGGCATCACCGAGAAACGAGGCGGGGAAGGAGGCGAGCGCCGCGCCCACCAGCATGGCGGCGAACGGCACGGTCGCATAATGGGGATCGCGCGCCAGCGCCGCGCCCGCCAGGGGCAGGATGCCGCTCGCCAGCGTCTGCGCCAGAACCGCGAAGGCAAACCCCAGCGCGAGGCCGAACGGCGGCACCGGGCGCGCGGCATTGTCATTGGCCGGCGGATCGAACTGCGGATCGCAGACGCACACCAGCATGCCGGCGCGCGGTCCCGGCAAGGGCGTCGCGGGCCTCATGGGCGCGGGTCCCGCCTGGCGGGGGCGCTGGGTGCCGACGGAAGGTCGTCGTCGCTCAACACACGGAAGGCGGCGCCGTCCAGATCCTCATATTGCCCGCTCTTGAGGCTCCAGAGGAAGGCGAACAGGCCGATCAGCCCGAGCCCGAGCGCGATCGGCACCAGATAGAGCAGGACCGTCATGCGTGCACCTCCTCCACCGGCGTTGCGGGCGCCGGCCCGGCGGCGGGCGTTCCGGCCCGCAGGGCATTCAGCGTCACCAGGATGGACGAGCCGGACATGGCGAGCGCCGCGACCAAGGGCGTCACATATCCCGCCACGGCCAGCGGCACGGCGATGAAATTATAGCAGATCGCGAGGGCGAGATTCTGCCGCATCAGCCGGCCGGCGGTGCGGGCGCCATCGAGCGCGGCGAGGACCGGGGCGAGCCGCTGGCCGATGAACACGGCGTCGGCCTGGGCCTGCGTCACCGCCGCGCCGCTGGCGGGGGACAGCGAGACGTCCGCCGCCGCGAGCGCCGGCGCATCGTTCAGCCCATCGCCGACCATGCATACGCGATGCCCCGCCGCCTTCAGTTTTTCCAGGGCGGCGATCTTGTCGGCCGGGCGCAGGCCGCCTTCATAATCGGCGATGCCGAGCCGCGCGGCGACCGGCGCCACCGCTTCCGGCCGGTCGCCCGAGAGAATGCGCACGGCGATGCCGCGCGCCTTGAGGGCGTCCACCACCGCGCGCGCGTCGGGCCGCACCTGCTGGGCGATGCCGATGACGAGGCGCGCATCTGCGAGCCGGAACGCGATCAGCGAGCAGTCGGGGGGCAAGTCGTGCGGCAGCCGGGCATCGCAGAAATCCAAGCTTCCGAGCCGGGCCTCGCCCTCCGGCAGCAAGGTGCGCACCCCCGCGCCGGCCATTTCCTCCACCTCGGCAAAGGCCGCGCCCTGCGCCGAGCGGGCGAGCGCGGCGGCGAGCGGATGGCGGCTCGACAAGGCAAGGCGCGCGGCGAGCGCCAGCAAACGCGGATCGCCGTCCTGCGGTAGGCGCAGGACGGCGTCCGGCAGGGTCAGCGTGCCGGTCTTGTCGAACACGACGGTGTCCACGGGCGCGAGACGCTCCAGCATGTCGCCGGCATTCACCAGCAGCCCGGCGCGGAACAAGCGGCCGGTCGCCACCACCTGCACCACCGGCACCGCCAGCGCCAGCGCGCAGGGGCAGGTGATGATCAGCACGGCGACCGCGATCATCACCGCATCATGCACGCTCGCGCCCAGCACCAGCCAGAAGATGGCGGCGGCCAGCGCGGTCAGATGGACCACCGGCGCATAGAGCCGCGCCACCCGGTCGGCGAGGCGCACATAGGCGCCGCGCGCGCTCAATGCGCCATCCAGCAGGCGCTGGACATCGTCGATCAGCGTGCCCTCGCCGCCGGCGGTGACGCGCAAGGTGAGCACGCCGGATCCGTTGAGGCTGCCGGCATAGACCCGCGCGCCGGGACCGACGAGACGCGGCAAGGTCTCTCCGGTGATCAGCGCTTCATCCACCGCCGAGGCGCCGGAGACCACTTCCCCGTCCGCGCCCACCCGCTCGCCCGCGGCGACAAGGATCATGTCGCCCGGCGCCAGGGCCTGCACCGGCACCAGGACCGGCACCCCGTCGGGCCCAAGGCGATGCGCCATCTCCCCGCGCAAGGCGGCGATATTGCCGGCAACGGCGCGGGTGCGCCGGCGCGCCTCATGGTCGAGATAGCGGCCCGCCAGCAGGAAGAACAGCAGCATCACCGCGCTGTCGAAATAGGCGTGCTCCTTGTGCAGCGCGGTTTCCACCACCGACATGCCGAGCGCCAGGATGACGCCCAGCGAGATCGGCACATCCATGTTCAGATTGCGGGTGCGCACCGCGCGCAGCGCGCTCTGGAAGAAGGGCTGGCCGGCATAGGCGGCGGCGGGCAGGGCGATCAGGGCGGACAGCCAGTGGAAGAAGTCCCGCGTCTCGGGCGTGATGTCGGTGACATTGCCCGACCACACCGAGACCGACAGCAGCATCACATTCATGGCCGCGAAGCCCGCGACGCCCATGCAGCGCAATAGCCAGCGGGCACGCCGCGCCTCTTCCTCCTCCACCCGGCCGGAAAAGGGGTGGGCGCGATAGCCGAGCGATTCCAGCCGCTGCACCACCTCGCCGGGCGCGCCCTCGCCGCTCCAGGCGACGGTGAGGCGATGGGTGGAATAGTTCAGCCGCGCATGGACGACGCCCGGCAGGGATTTGACGCCGTTTTCGATGTCGCTGATGCAGGCGGCACAATCCACGCCGTCCACGGCCAGGCTCACTTCGGCGCGGCCCTCCGCGTCACGGGCGAGAAAGATGGAATAATCGACGGCCTCGGCCATGTGCGCAGCACCCGGAAATCACGCGATCCCCCGCACCGGCCCCCGCACGCCGCGCGCATCCGTGGGGTGGAACAGGCGCCCCGTCACCTCGAGCCCGCTCAGGGGCTTGCCGGCCGCGTCGCGCACGATCAGGACGACGTGCCGCTCCAGGCCCTGGCTCGCGACATCGGCTTCCACGTACCAGCCGCGCGTCGCCTGCTGGGCGGCCGCCTCCTCCTCGCTGCGGAAGGCGAGGCCCGCCTTGTAGGAGCTTTCGGTCTCCACCCCGCCGAAGGTCGAGACGGCGAACCGGGCCATGACCACGTTCACCCCCACCACCACGCCGAAGAAGGCGAGGATGATGAACAACACCATGCGGCCGGTAAGTTCCCGCGGCGGCTTTTCTGCAAGGCCGAGCTGTGCCATCGAATGCTTCCTACGGCGCGATGAAATGGTCGTTGGCACGGGCGGCGACGCCGGTCGCCGTGTCGCGGATCTCGAACGTCACCGGCAGGGATGCGCCGGCGTCCAGCTTGTCCCTGGTGGTCACCAGCACGCGCACTTCGCGCGTCTGGTCGGGGCCGATCGTGAGGACATCGCTCTCGGAGCCCGAATCCGTCCCGACCACGCTCAAGGTGGCGCCGGGCACGCCGGAGACCGAGACCGAGAAGCTGCGATCATACAGCTTCTTGTTGATCAGCCGCAACGTATAGGCGTTGCGCAGCGACCCGTCGGACAGGCGCACGAACACCGGATTGCGGTCGTGGATGGCGGCGAGGCCCTCGCTGGACCGGTTCACCAAGGTCGCCAGCATCAGCCCGCCGATGCCGCAGATCAGCGCCGCATAGAGGATGGTGCGCATGCGCACGATGCGCCGCACCGGCGCTTCGCCGCGCGCCCGCGCTTCCAGATTGGCTTCCGATTCATAGCGGATCAGCCCGCGCGGGCGATGGATCTTGTCCATCACATTGTCGCAGGCATCGATGCACAGGCCGCACTGGATGCAGTCCAACTGCAGGCCCTTGCGGATGTCGACGCCGGTGGGACAGACGTTGACGCACTGGTTGCAATCGATGCAATCGCCCGCCGGCTTGCCCTCGGCCCGCAGCTGCGCGACCTTCTTGAGCGACCCGCGCGGCTCGCCGCGATCCAGCAGATAGGTGACGTTGAGCGCGTATTCATCGGTCAGCGCCGCCTGGATGCGGGGCCAGGGGCACATATAGGTGCACACCTGCTCGCGCATGTGGCCGGCCAGCACATAGGTGGTGAAGGTCAGCACCGCGATCGAGATATAGGCGGTTGCCGACGCCTGGAAGGTGGCGAGCTCGCGCACCAGGGTCGGGGCATCGTCGAAATAGAGCACCCAGGCACCGCCGGTCCACCAGGCGATCAGCAGCCACAGCGTATGCTTGAGCGTCTTGTGGGAGATCTTGTCGATGGTCCAGGGGGCGTTGTCGGCGGCGATGCGCTCGCGCCGGTCGCCCTCGATCAGCCGTTCCACGGCCATGAACAGGTCGGTCCACACGGTCTGCGGGCACAGATAGCCGCACCACACGCGCCCGGCGACCGCATTCATCAGGAACAGGATCAGCGCCGCGAGGATCAGCAGGCCGGCGACATAATAGAATTCCTGCGGCCAGATCTCAATGAAGAAGAAATAGAAGCGCCGGGCGGGGAAATCGATCAGCACCGCCTGGTTGGGCGCGTCCGGCCCGCGATCCCAGCGCACGAAGGGGAGGAAATAATAGATGCCGAGCGTGACGATCAGCACGATCCACTTGATGCGCCGGAAGGTGCCGTGGACGCTCTGGGGATAGATCGCGCGGCGCGCGGCGTACAGCGGCACATCGTCGGCATCGATGTCCGGTGCTGCCGGCGGGGTCGCATGGGTCTTGGCGGCGGGAGCGGTCATCACATCACTGATCTGTTGCCCGCCCCCGTGGGGAAAGGCGTGGAAAAGGAGGGTGGCACGCCCTCAAACGCGAGACCCCTCCGCCGGGCGGCCCGAGGCCGGCTCCGGCGGAGGGGCCGGCTTGCTATTGGCCGCCGCCCAGGGTGTGGACGTAGACGGTCAAGGCCTTGATGGTGGTGGGAGACAGGCGCTCCCCCCAGGCCGGCATCACGCCGCCCCGGCCATTGGTGATGGTCTGGACGATGGTTGCCTTGTCGCCGCCGTAGAGCCAGATGCCGTCGGTCAGGTTCTTGGAGCCGAGCTCCTGATTTCCCTTCGCGTCTTCACCATGGCAGACGGCGCAATTGGCCTTGAACACCGCCGCGCCCTTCTGGACGCTCGGCGTATCCGCCGGCACCAGGCCGGAGAGCGAGCGCACGAAATCCGCCGCGTCGGAGATTTCGGCCTTGGAGAGCACGGCGCCGAACGGCGTCATATTGCCCTGGTGGCCGAGATCGTCACCCGAGCGGATGCCGTGGGTGAGGGTTTCCTGGATCTGCGCCAGCGTGCCGCCCCACAGCCAATCGTCGTCATTGAGATTGGGGAACCCCTTGGCCCCGCCGCCGCCGGCACCATGGCACGGCGCGCAATTGTCGGCGAAGGCAACCCGCCCTTCGGCCCGCGCCAGCGCCAGCAGCTCGGGGCTCTTCTCGATCTCCTGGAGGGAGGCCGTGGCGAGGCGTTCCGATGTGGTCGCCCGCAGCGCCCGCAGGTCGGCGAGCTGGCCCTGGACCGCGGCGCGGGAATTCCAGCCGAGCACGCCGGTGGTATAGTTGGACACCAGCGGCCAGGCCGGGAAGGCGATCCAATAGCAGACCGCCCAGAAGATGCAGGCATAGAAGGTCCACAGCCACCAGCGCGGCAGCGGATTGTTGAGTTCGCGGATGCCGTCCCATTCGTGGCCGGTGGTGGCGGTCCCGCTCGCGGCGTCCACGTGTGCGTCATGGCTCTCGTGTGCGGTGCTCACGGGATCAATCCTCCTTCAGCGGAATTTGGGCGGCTTCGTCGAAATTCTTCTGCATCTTCTTGGAAGGCCAGAAGGCGTAGACAATCACGCCGACGAAACCGAGGAAGAACAGCATCAGCCCCCAGGTCTGGGCGAACGATGCGAAGAACATGTAGATGTCACGCATGGCTCACCTCACGTTCGCCTTGTCGTCGTAGAGCTTGAAGTCCACGAGCGTGCCGAGCATCTGCAGATAAGCGATCAGCGCATCGGCTTCCGTCAGCTCGGCCGGGTTGCCGTCGAAATCGCGCACCTGCGCCTTGGGATAGCGCTTCTGGAGCGCATCCATGTCGTCGGCGTCGGTGGTGGACTGGGTCTTCAGGTCCGCCTGCGCATTGGCGATCATGTCGTCGGTATAGGGCACGCCCTCCACGCGCAGGACCTTCATGTCTGCGGCGATATGCTTGGCGTCGAGCTTGTTATACGCGAGCCAGGGATAGCTTGGCATGATCGATGCCGGCACCACGGAGCGCGGATTGTTCAGGTGCTCCAGCTGCCACAGGTCCGAATACTTGCCGCCGACGCGGGCGATATCCGGCCCCGTGCGCTTCGACCCCCATTGGAACGGGTGGTCGTACATGCTTTCCGCGGCTAGCGAATAATGGCCGTAGCGCTCCACCTCGTCGCGCAGCGGGCGGATCATCTGGCTGTGGCAATTGTAGCAGCCTTCGCGCAGGTAGATGTTGCGCCCCGCCAGCTCCAGCGGCGTGTAGGGGCGGATGCCATCCACCTTCTCGATGGTGCTCTTGAGGTAGAACAGAGGCACGATTTCCACGAGGCCGCCGATGGAGATCACCACCAGCACCCCCAGGAGCAGGATCAGCGAGTGCTTCTCGAAGATCGCGTGCTTGCTCCAGATCGAAGCGGTCTTGGTCGACATCTCTATCTCCGTCATTCGGCGGGAGCGAGCGCGGCACCGGTCGTCTCGGCGACGGTCTCCGGCGAGCGAATGGTCATGATCACGTTCCAGGCCATGATCAGCGCGCCGATCAGGAACAGGATTCCGCCCAGCGCCCGGATCACATAGAGCGGGTGCATGGCCTCGACGGTTTCGATGAAGGAATATTCAAGGAAGCCGAGCGAGGTATAGGCGCGCCACATGAGGCCCTGGAGGATGCCGGCGACCCACATCGCGCAGATGTAGAGCACGATGCCCAGCGTCGAGATCCAGAAGTGCCAGTTGATGGCCTTCATCGAATACATCTCCCGCTTGTTCCACAGCCAGGGCACCAGGCAATAGATGGCGCCGAAGGAAATATAGGCGACCCAGCCGAGCGCGCCGGAATGCACGTGGCCGATGCCCCATTCCGTGTAGTGGCTCAGCGAGTTCACCGCCTTCACCGACATCAGCGGGCCTTCGAAGGTGGACATGCCGTAGAAGGCGACCGACACCACCATCATGCGGATCACCGGATCGGTGCGCAGCTTGTCCCAGGCGCCCGAGAGGGTCATCAGGCCGTTGATCATGCCGCCCCAGGAGGGCATCCACAGCATGATGGAGAAGGTCATGCCCAGCGTCTGCGCCCAGTCCGGCAGCGCCGTATAGTGCAGGTGATGCGGGCCGGCCCAGATGTAGAGGAAGATCAGCGCCCAGAAGTGCACGATCGACAGGCGGTAGGAATAGACCGGCCGGTTCGCGCGCTTGGGGATGAAGTAATACATCAGGGCCAAGAAGCCAGCGGTCAGGAAGAAGCCCACCGCGTTATGGCCGTACCACCATTGCACCATGGCATCCTGCACGCCCGACCACAGAATGTAGGACTTGGGCGAGAACACCGAGACCGGGATGGTCGCGTTATTGCCGAGATGCAGCACGGCGATGGTCAGGATGAAGGCGAAGTAGAACCAGTTCGCCACATAGATATGCGGCTCCTTGCGCTTCAGCACCGTAACCAGGAACACCAGGAAATAGGTGACCCACACGATGGTGAGGAACAGGTCGCTATACCATTCGGGTTCGGCGTATTCCTTGCCCTGGGTGATGCCCAGCAGGTAGCCCGTGCCCGCGATGACGATGAAGAGATTATAGCCCCAGATCACGAACCAGGGGGCAAGGTCGCCCGCGAGGCGCGCCTGGGAGGTGCGCTGCACCACATAGAACGAAGTCGCGATCAGCACGTTGCCGCCGAACGCGAAGATCACCGCCGAGGTGTGCAGCGGCCGCAGCCGGCCGAACGAGGTCCAGGGCAGATCGAAGTTCAGCAGCGGGAACGCCAGCTGAAGGGCGATGATGACGCCCACCAGGAAGCCCGCGATGCCCCAGAATACGGCCAGCAGCGTGCCGACCTTCACCGGGCCCATATTGTAATTGGGCTTCCCGTCGATGGTCTGCGGCGGCAGCACCGCGTCGCGATCCATGTAGCGATTGCCGATGGCGAAGACCGCCGCGACGCTCGCCGCGGCGAACACGAAGGCATGGAAAGCATAAGCCGAAGTGTGGGCCTTGGCGGCCACCACGACGGCGAAGAAAGCGAAGAGCGAGAACACGATCAGGAGACCGGTTTCTCCGAATGTCATGCGCTTCGTGATTGGTGTCTGGACAATGGACATTGGGCACCCCTTGCGCGGGGGCGGTGCAAACCCGCCCTGCAAGCCTTGGGGGCAAAATGGGCTGCGAGCGCTCTTTCTCCTTGATACAGGTCAAAGCTACGGGTTCACCCGGAGGCCGCATTGCCGCACCCGTGGC